>NZ_JBDWHW010000223.1:0-32331 GCF_039975035.1 Hoeflea sp.
GCCGCCTGTTCCGCGGTGGTCCAGGCGCCCGGGCCTGCGTCCGAAGCCCAGGTGACCTTTGGGTCTGGTGCCACCTCCGGCCTCGCGGCGGTCAGTGCCGCGTCTGCTTTTGCACCTGTTCCGCTCCCCGCGCGGATTCCGATACCGGTGCCCCGGCCCGCCAATTGATCGTCGCCGAGCGACGCCACTCAAATTTGATCATCGAGCGTCTTTCTCTTGACGGTGGGAACGGCTATAGAATTGTTTCTCAAATCGATTGAAAACGTAAATGCGGCCGCTTGTTCCTGAATGCGGCAATCCACAGGCCAACATGACCGTT
This sequence comes from Hoeflea sp., assembly GCF_039975035.1. GTDB lineage: Bacteria > Pseudomonadota > Alphaproteobacteria > Rhizobiales > Rhizobiaceae > Hoeflea. Next base: position 320 of record NZ_JBDWHW010000223.1, read on the forward strand.
CACAAAGCCATTGCGCTGATTGCGCACGATCAGAAGAAGGACGACCTGGCCGAGTTCGCCCGATCCCATATGCAGGCGCTGTCGCGGTTTCCGATCGTTGCCACCGGAACCACGGGCGGTCGAATCGCCGATGCCTGTCCGGGGCTTGAGATCAAGCGGCTCAAAAGCGGACCGCTGGGCGGGGATCAGCAAATCGGCGCGCTGATCGCCACCGGCGATGTCGGGCTGGTGATATTTTTTGTCGATCCGCTGACCGCCATGCCGCATGATGTCGACGTCAAGGCGTTGATGCGGCTCGCCATCGTTTACGATATTCCTATGGCGCTCAATCGCGCCACCGCTGAAACCTTGCTCAAGGCGCTTGGATAAACCGCGGAATTTGTTTTGAGATGGCAAGGCCCGAGGCGCCGCGCCGCAACCAGATAAGGCCTGACGGGAACTGACCATGCCGATTTCGAACGATACCGACCACACCATCGCCTTTCCGATCCTGATCGGCGATATCGGCGGCACCAACGCGCGCTTTGCCATCTTGATGGATGCCTATGCCGAGCCAAGGCAGTTTCCGATTATGGCGACAGCCGATTATCCCACCATCGACGAAGCGATCCAGGCCGGCGTGCTCGACAAGACCTCGTTGCAGCCGCGATCAGCCATTCTGGCGGTCGCCGGCCCGATCAAGGGCGACGAAATCGACCTGACCAATTGTGACTGGGTGATCCAGCCCAAGGCCATGATCCGGGATCTGGGCTTTGAAAACGTCGTGGTCATCAATGATTTTGAAGCCCAGGCTCTGGCTGCGGCTTCGCTCGGTCCTGAATATCTCGAGAAAATCGGTGGTGGTGAAATCCGGGCATCGTCATCGCGGGTCGTGGTCGGTCCCGGCACCGGTCTTGGCGTTGCCGGCCTGGTCCACGCGCGCCACACCTGGTTTCCCGTGCCGGGCGAAGGCGGCCACATCGACATCGGCCCGCGTTCTGCCCGCGATTATGAACTGTTTCCGCTTTATGAGCCGATCGAGGGCCGCATCTCAGCCGAACAATTGCTGTGCGGACGCGGATTGATGAACATTTACCACGCCGTATGCAAGGCCAACGGCACCCATCCGATTGCCCTCAATCCGGCGGAAGTCACATCTGCATGGACCGATGCCTCGGATCCGGCTGCAGTCGAGGCGATTGAATTGTTCGTCACCTATCTTGGCCGGGTGGCAGGAGACCTGGCCATGATTTTCATGGCGCGGGGCGGCGTATTTCTCGCCGGCGGCATTGCCCAGAAGATCATCCCGGCGCTCAACGAGCCGCGGTTCCGCCAGGCATTCGAGGACAAGGCGCCGCATTCGGGGATCCTCAAGATGATTCCGACTTTTGTGATCACACATCCCCTGGCGGCGCTGTCGGGACTTGCGGCCTATGCCCGCACTCCGGTGCGTTTTGGCGTTTCCACCGACGGACGGCGCTGGAAAGCATAGGCAAACCGGCTTCAACCCGCTATAGAGCCGCAGAAATCGGGGCAGGTGATCCTGCTTCATCGAGGTCGGCGTTCCTTGTGGAGCGCCCTGGAAGGTGACGGATTTTGGCGCGCAGCAAAAACATCAAGCAGGATGTGGAATCGCTGACAATGGTGATCCGCAGGATTATTCGCGAGAACGGCCGCGACTACATCAAGACCTACCTGTTCGCAGCGTTCTGCCTGGTTCTCGTCGCAGCCACCACCGCCTTCATGGCGTGGATCATGGAAGCCGTGATCAACGAGGCGTTTGCCAAGAAGAACGCAAGCATGATCTGGCTCATCTGCGGTTCGGTGCTGGCTGCCTTCGTCATTCGTGGTGCGGCATCCTACGGCCAGGCCGTCGCGCTGGCGCAGGTCGGCAACAATCTTGTTGCCCGCTATCAGCAGCGCATGATCAATCATCTGATGTCGCTCGGCGTCAGCTTTTTCGGCGAGACGCGCTCAGCCCAGATCGCAGCCCAGATCAGCCAGAACGTCTCCGGCATCCGCGACGTGATGAACCTGACAATCACCTCTTTTGCCCGCGATCTTCTGACGCTGATCGCACTTCTGGTCGTCATGGTGACGAAGGATCCGATTCTCAGTCTCATCGTTTTTGTCGGTGCACCGCCGGTTCTCATCGCGCTGCGCTATATCGCCAAGCGGCTCAGAAGTGCGACGCGCGAATCGATCAACCTCAACAGCCGCGTGTTGAGCGCCATGCAGGAGACTGTTCAGGGCATTACCATCGTCAAGGCCTTCACCATGGAGGAGCAGATCAGCGCGCGCACCTCTTCGCTGATCAAGGCTGCTGAAGGGCGCTCCAACCGTATCGCCCGTCTGACCGAGCGCACCTCGCCGCTGACCGAAATTGTTGCAGGAATGGCGATCTCCGGCGTGATCGCCTATGCAGCGTTCCGCTCGATTTACAACGATGTTCTGCCCGGTGCGTTCTTCTCCTTCATCACAGCGCTGCTGCTTGCCTATGATCCGGCGCGGCGGTTGGCCCGGCTTCAGATCAGTCTTGAGCGTGCTGTCGTCAATGCAAGAATGATCTACGAAATTCTCGACGAGGAGCCGACCCAGGGCGACCGGCCCGGCGCCAGCGACATCAGCATCGAGCGCGCCGAGATCGAATTCCGCAATGTCGGATTTGGCTATGGTCAGGGCGTGCCGGTGCTCAATGATGTCAGTTTTACCGCCGAGGCCGGAAAGACCACCGCGATTGTCGGCCCGTCGGGAGCCGGCAAGTCCACCCTGATCTCGCTGGTGCCGAGGTTTTACGATCCCTCCTCCGGTCAGGTGCTGATCGATGGTGTGGACATCGCAACCGTCACCAAGAAGTCGCTGCGCCAGCAGATCGCCTATGTCTCGCAGCAGCCCTGGCTGTTTGAAGGGTCGATCCGCGACAATCTGCGCTATGCCCGGCCCGACGCCACCGATGCCGAGATCGAGGATGCGGCGCGGCTGGCCAATGCCCACGAGTTCATTCTGGCCCAGCCGATGGGCTACGACACGCAGCTTGGCGAAAACGGGGTCAACCTGTCAGGCGGCCAGCGCCAGCGCATTTCGATCGCCCGCGCGCTTGTCCGCGACGCGCCGATCCTGCTTCTCGACGAGGCCACGTCGGCACTCGACAACGAGTCCGAAGCCGCCGTGCAGAAGGCGCTCGAAAGCGCCATGCGCAACCGCACCGTGCTGGTCATTGCCCACCGGCTTTCAACCATCGCCCGGGCCGACCGTATTGTGGTCATGCAAGCCGGACGGGTGATCGAAAGCGGCAGCCACGCCGATCTGACCGGGACCAGGGGCGGGTTGTACGCCCGCCTGCAGGCCTTCAGCGAGATTGACGAAGCAGCGACCGGTCCGGACACGGGCGAGGATGCTCACGCGGATGTTGAAGGAGACAAGGCATGACAGCGCAAGCGGAAAGCATGGGGCTGATCGTTGTCGGAGCAGCTGGACGAATGGGCCAGTCGCTGATCCGTACGGTCAGCGAAATCGACGGGGTGCATCTTGCCGGCGCCATTGAACGGCCCGGATCCGAAGCGCTCGGCCGCGATGCCGGCGAACTGGCAGGCCTCGGCCCGAATGGCGTCGTGATCAGCGACGATGCCCTTCCGGTCTTCGCCCAGGCCGAAGGCGTGCTGGATTTCACCGCGCCCGCAGCAACCCTTGAATTCGCCGGTCTCGCCGCCCAGGCGCGCATTGTCCATGTCATCGGCACCACCGGCATGGACGACAGCCACGAGGCTCCGCTGCAGGCCGCCTCGCGCCACGCCCGTATCGTCAGGTCGGGCAATATGAGCCTCGGCGTCAATCTGCTTTCAGTGCTGGTGCGGCAGGCGGCGCGTGCGCTGCAAGCCGGCGACTGGGACATCGAGGTGCTCGAGATGCATCACCGCCACAAGGTCGACGCGCCATCGGGCACTGCGCTGTTGCTGGGGCAGGCAGCCGCCGAGGGACGCGGCATTGATCTGGCGGAACATTCGGTCAGGGTCCGCGACGGCCATACCGGCGCCCGCGAGCAGGGGTCGATCGGCTTTGCCACCCTGCGCGGCGGTTCCGTGGTGGGCGAGCATTCGGTCATCCTCGCCGGTGAAGGCGAGATCATCGAACTCAGCCACAAGGCCACCGACCGTTCGATCTTCGCCCGCGGCGCGGTTCGCGCTGCCCTCTGGGCGCGCCACCAGAAACCGGGCTATTATTCCATGCTCGACGTGCTTGGCCTCACTGGTCAATAATCCAAACAGCCTGAACAAAGGAACTCATCATGTCCGGAACGCTCGTCCTCGTCCGCCACGGCCAAAGCGAATGGAACCTCAAGAATCTGTTCACCGGCTGGAAGGATCCCGACCTCACCGAACTCGGCGTTGAAGAGGCCAAGACCGGCGCCCAAGCGCTGAAAGACACCGGCCTCAAGTTCGACGTCGCCTTCACATCGGTGCTGATCCGCGCCCAGCATACGCTCGATCTGATCATGGACGGCATCGGCCAGACTGATCTGCCGGTGATCCGCGACCAGGCGCTCAACGAGCGCGACTACGGCGATCTCGCCGGTCTCAACAAGGATGACGCGCGCAAAAAATGGGGCGAGGAGCAGGTCCACATCTGGCGCCGCTCCTACGACGTGCCGCCTCCGGGAGGCGAAAGCCTGAAAGACACCGGCGCCCGCGTCTGGCCCTATTACATGACCGAGATCCTGCCGCGCGTCTTGCGCGGCGAGACCGTTCTGGTCGCAGCCCATGGCAATTCGCTGCGCTCGCTGGTGATGATCCTCGACCGGCTGACCCGCGACCAGATCCTCAAGGTCAATCTCGCCACCGGCGTGCCGATGGTCTACAAGCTCAACGCCGACTCCACCGTCGCTTCCAAGGAAGTGCTGGGCGATATGTCCAAGGCTCACTAAGCGGTGGCTGAATGAAAATGCCTCCTAATCTCCCCCCTTGCGGGGGAGATGTCACGAAGTGACAGAGGGGGGTGTCCTGCCCCATTCGCAGATTTTACCCGGCCGACTGCACGCAGCCCGTCTCCCAGCCCAGCATCGCCCGTTTGCGGGTGATGCCCCAGTGATAGCCGGTCAGCGCGCCGGATTTGCCCAGCGCGCGATGACACGGCACCACGAACGAGATCGGGTTGCGCCCGACCGCGGCACCGACGGCGCGCGAGGCTGATGGCTTGCCGATGGCACGCGCCACATCCTGATAGGTCGAGGCCGCCCCGAGCGGGATCCTGAGTAGCGCCTCCCACACCCGCACCTGGAAATCGGTGCCGATCATGACAATCCGCAATGGCCGGTCGGCGCGCCATTGCTCCGGCGAGAAAATACGCGCGGCATAGGATGCCGTCGCTTCCTGGTCCTGCGTCAGCCGCGCACCGGGCCAGCGCTTGCGCATGTCCTCAAGCGATGCGGCTTCCTCGCCCGGATCGGCGAAGGCCAGCCCGCACAGCCCGCGCTCGGTTGCCAGCACCACGGCTGTGCCGAACGGGCTGGGGTGAAAGCCGTAGCTGATTGCAAGTCCCGCACCGCCGGTCTTGAAATCGCCGGGGCTCATCGCCTCATGGGTGACGAACAGATCGTGCAGCCGCCCCGGCCCGGACAGCCCCAGCTCATAGCTGGCATCAAGCAGCGGCAGGCCTTCGTGGCCGAGCAGCCTGCGGGCGTGATCCAGCGTCACCGCCTGCAAAAACGCCTTTGGCGTCAGCCCGGCCCAACGGCTGAAGGTCTTCTGCAAGCGCCCCGGCGCCACGCCGATATCGGAGGCGATCTCGTCGAGCGACGGCTGCGCCCGGTAATCCAGCGAGATCCGTTCGATGGTCTTGCGGACGAGGTCGTAATCATCGCCTTGCGGGGTGATGTCGCGGTCAAGCTGTGCGGTCATATTCATGATGATGCTCCTTGGGACCAATCAATCACGCGCTGACCCGAGTAGCCACCCGAAATACGCCGCCTCGCAAAAATCCCGTCAGCGTTTCTTGACCGTCGCCAGCGCCCGCTGGAACGCCGAGGCGAAGCTTTCCTTGTCGTCGGGGTTGAGGAAAGAGCCGACATCGGTCTGCCGTCCATTGCCAATAATGTGCATGTCGGTGATGCCGATCTCGTCGTGGCGGGCAATGTTGAACCGGGTCCAGAACGGATTGAACCGGTGATCGACCTCGCGTCCCGACGGCGATATCTTGCGGACATTGAGATCGGTGCGTGACATGCGGATCAATTCCCGCATCCGCCCCGAGCGGTAGCTCAGCCAGAACGCGCCGAACAGCAAGGCGAGGTCGAGGCCGAAAAATGCGAACACCGGCCAGGCGCCAACCCGGGCGAAGATCGCCATATGCACGAAGGTAATGACGGTGATGATCGTCATCAACAGCACGAATCCCGGTCGTCCCAGGGAACGGTGGGGGCTCAATACAGCCTCAAACAGCGGTTTGTCGTTCATTGGTGCAATTGTCTCCAGCAGGAGTTTGCCATGGACCTGTGGGTAAGATTATAGGGATGAAATGGAAAAGCCCAAGACCCCGAAGTCCACCAAAATGTCGCTCGCCTCTCGGCCCGGGGCAACCAAGCCGGTCCGCGCCAAGCCGGCAGCGCCGCGCAAGCCCGCCGCGCGCCGCCGGAAAATCCCCTACAGCACGGCTGAAATCCACGAGATCTTCCGGCGCTTCTCGATCCAGCGCCCCGAGCCCAAGGGCGAACTCGAGCACGTCAATCCGTTCACGCTGGTGGTCGCCGTGGCGCTGTCGGCCCAGGCCACCGACGCCGGCGTCAACAAGGCCACACGCGCCCTGTTCGCAATCGCCGATACACCTGAGAAAATTCTGGCGCTCGGCGAGGACAAGGTCCGCGATCACATCAAGACCATCGGGCTTTACCGCAACAAGGCGAAAAACGTGATCGCCCTGTCGCAGCGGCTGGTCGATGAATATGGCGGCGAGGTGCCGAAGAGCCGCGAGGAACTGGTGACACTGCCCGGCGTCGGCCGCAAGACCGCCAATGTTGTGATGTCGATGGCTTTTGGCATCCCCACGCTGGCGGTCGACACCCATGTTTTCCGCATCGGCAACCGGTTGCGCATCGCACCGGGCAAGACACCCGACGAAGTCGAGGCCGCCTTCCTGAAGATCATCCCGGACGAGTATCTGTTTCACGCCCACCACTGGCTGATCCTGCACGGCCGCTATTGCTGCAAGGCGCGCAAACCCGAATGCGAACGCTGCGTCATCGCCGACATCTGCAAGTCGCCCGAAAAGACCGTCGATGTGCCGGCGCCGCTGGTGGAGTTGCCGGTTTAGGCTGTGTAGGCAAGCTGTCAGGCTAAGAGGACACGATGAGCGGTTTAGACACTTTCATGGCCCCGAAAAACTTATAAGAGGTCTATTCAAATGGCTTGACCGCAGGGTCTTCTTCAAATGATAGAACCACCAAATCATCATCATGATTTGGCTCACCTTTTTCGAACTCTACAGAAGAGATGCTGCGATGACGTTTAATCAGAGTCCGAAATCTCTCAGGAATGTGCCGATCCCGAAACTCCGCAGGGTCAAGATCGCCGGAAATTAGGTCCCGCAAAGCTCCCGATGAGAGTTTTAATTGCATCAGATAAGGCTCCTTTCTCTGGTAAGTTTGCGCAGCTCGATATCGAATTTTGCTTATTGGTTCAAAGCCTCCATAACCTTGATTTTGTCGAGCTAGATTCGCGTCAGTTATCGGCGGTGGTAGTCGCGTGAACATGTTTTCGATATTTGACCAATCGATCTTACTATTGTCAGCAGCGAACACCGTGACCTTCCAGAGATTGGGATCACTTCGCACGCCAAAAAAGCGGGAGCCTCGAAAACGAGTGTCCCAAGCTGAGATGACAACGACTGCATCAATTTCCCCGGAGAAACGCCGAATGAAATTCTGGATGATTTCCGGGCCGTATGTTTGTTCCGGCGACCAACTGCGATGTATATATCCACCAATCTGATGGAGGAGGTCCGCACCAACGTCGGCGAGAAAGATCAACCTTAATACCCCAGTATCGCCACCACGCAATTGTTTGCGTTTGTTGTCCATGGCCACGTATATTGGGTTTTTTGTCAGTGAATAGCATTCTGGTGGCATTGACGTATTCACAGGGGGTGTCATGTGAGGTGTTTTTGAATAGCTAACTTGAAACACCACACCCTGCTCATGGACTTGAATTGGTTCTGTTTCGTAAGACCGCCCATCAATCCAGTCGCGGATGCGAGCTTCCTGCGTTTTGGACAGCTCATAGCCGGCTTTGACTAAAACGCGACGTTTATCATAACGCTTCGTTAGTGCGCCTTCCTCGAAAAAGTAGAAACTCAGATGTTTGCCAAATTTTTTTTTGACCGAAGATGCAAATTGACAGACGCGGTCAGCAGCCTTTTTCATGTCATCCCGCTGCGATACACTTCCGTTCGAAACGGCCGTGATATCAAAAATCACCGACTTCCCTTCAACTAAGCTCTCGGAATATCCATCAGGATTTCTATTGCCGCTCCACCACTCCGGCTCAATCACGAGATCACCTGTTTGAGCCACGGACCAAAGTACAGCCAGTTCCATTTCTGCTGGCATGTTCTGGTTCATGCGTTTGCTATCCAACCGTCTTATGAGGTCAACGCGTTTTTCCGAGTTCAGATGCACCGCTAACTCGTTAAGCATTTTCTGAATGTAACGACGCGAAAATAAACTCATTGAAATAAAGTTCCTCGTCTGAGGTGGGACGATTACATGGATTCTCCGAAGATAACATTGCATCTATCGTTTTGGATGTAGTCAAAATTTTTAGCTGCTTTTTGGATATTTACCCCGCTTACAGAGGGATATCCGGTCACCGCCCACCCGCCGCCTTCGCCGCAATCATCTTGTTGAGATGCACCATCATGCCGGCGGCGAACATCGGGGTCAGCAGGTTGAGCAGCGGCACCGACAGGAAGGCGGCGATGATCAGGCCGGCGAAGAACACCGTCGTCGAGTTGCGCGCTCTGAGCCGTTTTGCCTCCGCCGGCGACATGAACCGCATCGCCGCGAACTCGAAGAATTCCCGCCCCAGCAGATAGCCGTTGACCAGGAAGAACGCAGCCAGATTGATGCCGGGCACCAGGAGCAGGATCAGCGCGAACACATTGCCCAGGCCGACCACCAGCAGGAACCCGAGCGACTGCTTGATCGACTGACCCAGCGGCATCGACTGGCCGGGTGTATCATCGGGGTAGTCGCGTGTTTCAATCACCTCGGCGATGTCGTCGAGATACAGGCCCGCCATCGCCGCCGTCACCGGTGCGATGAACAGTGCCAAAACCAGCGCCAGTCCGATGCCGGCGATGATCGCGGCAATGGTACCGGCCCAGCCGGCCCAGTCGGGCAGGCCCGGCAGCAAGGCCTCGAGCCAGGGCATCGCGATCATGGAAAACAGCTCCCCCAGTCCGAACCACAGCCCGGCGAGCAGCAGGATCGTCAGCCCCAGCGATTTGAACAGCACGGATCGCGAGGCAGGAGCAAGCAGGTTGGATCCGCCCATCCGGGCAGCTTCAATGATCATCGCCGTCTTTCCTTTGTCTGCATCCGCGGTTGCTATCGGCATGTGGGTATTGCGGTGATCCGCGTCAACGTTCCGCATCGTTTGCCGCTGGTTCGGCTTGCCGGAAAAACTCACACCGACCCGGTGACAGACCGACACAAATCAGCCATGATTTACGCGCTTGAGAGCCCTGCCGCAAATGGCGGTGACCACCTGTTTTTCAGGATTTCCCATGTCCGCACCGCGGATTCGCCCAGCCGTCATTTCCGACATCGACGCCCTCGATACCATCGAGAAAGCCGTGTTTTCGTCCGACCGGATTTCGCGCCGGTCGTTTCGCACGCTGATTGACCGCCCCACCGCCGAAACCCTTGTCATCGAGGCTGACGGACAGGTCTGCGGCTATGCCATGATCCTGTTTCGCGCCGGCGCCGCACTGGCCCGGCTTTATTCACTGGCGGTGGCGCCCGGCCGCGCGGGCAAGGGGCTCGGCAGGGCGCTGCTTGCGGCTGCCGAAGACGCGGCGATGGATCACGACCGCATCCTGCTCAGGCTCGAGGTGCGCGAGGACAATGAGGCGGCGATCGCGCTTTACAAGGCCACCGGCTATCGCCACATCGGTCGCGTCGCTGACTATTATGAAGACGCAATGGCGGCGCTCAGGTTCGAAAAACTGCTGCGCGGGCCTCAGGCGCCGGATGTGCGAACGCCGTTCTATGAGCAGACCGCCGACTTCACCTGCGGCTCCGCCTGCCTGCTGATGGCGCTGGCCCGGTTCCGCTCGCCCAATTTTCTTGATCCGGTCTGGGAAATACGCCTTTGGCGCGAGGCCACCACCGTATTCATGCTGGCTGGCCCCGGCGGCTGCGAACCCTTTGGTCTTGCCATGGTGGCGCGCGATCACGGGCTCAATCCCGAGGTCTGGTGTTCCACCGAAGACATGCTGTTTCTCGAAACCGTGCGTGATCCCGAGAAGCGCCGGGTCATGGAACTGGCGCAGACCGATTTCCGCGCCCGTGTTGCCGAGGCCGGCACGCCGGTGCATTCCGAGGCGTTCACGATGGACTGGCTCCGCGCCCGGCTGGCCGACGGCCACATCGCCATTGTTCTGGTCAGCGGCTATCTGATGATGGGCAAGAAGGTTCCGCACTGGGTGCTTGCTCACGGTGATGACGGTCGCCACATTTTCGTTCATGACCCTTGGGTCGAGGACGAGGTTGGCGAGACCACCGATGACGCCGCCAATATTCCTGTGCCCTATGCCGTGTTTGACCGGATCGCCCGTTTCGGTCGTTCGGGTCTGCGCGCTGCAGTCCTAATCAAGGGAAATTTGCTCCATGTCTGACTGGATCATTCTGTCGACCGCGCTGGCGGGTTTCGATCATACCGCGACCAAGCACAAGGTGCTTGCCACACGGGATTATCTGGCCCGGCCGGAAATGTTTCGCGGCGCCCGGCCCAACATCATCAACCTGTCGCGCTCCTACGCCTATCAAAGCCGCGGCTACTACGCTTCGCTGCTTGCCGCGGCGCGTGGCCAGCGCGTCATCCCTTCGGTCGAAACCATCATCGATCTGTCAGCGCGCAAGCTCTACGAGAATGCCATTCCCGAACTCGAGGATGCCCTCAACAAGGGTCTGCGCGCGCAGGGCGGCGAAGCACTGCCATCGCGGCTGCGGGTGTTCTTCGGAACCTGCACCGACACACGGCTCGAACGTTTCGGCCGGCTGCTGTTCGACTGGTTTCGCGCACCGGTCCTCGAACTCACGCTGAAGGACGGAGACTGGGTTTCAATCGCGAAAATCGGACTTGTGTCAATCAGCAAGCTGGATGGCGCGGATCGCGAGGCGTTCTTTCAGGCCATGGCGCGCTACACGGCGCGGCAATGGAAGGACGCCAAGTCGCGTGCGCCTGCGCGCTACAGCTTCGCCACACTGGTTGATCCGAACGAGGCGCTGCCGCCGTCTTCGATTGACAGCCTCAAGCACTGGTCGCGGATTGCCGCGCGCATGGGCGTGTCGGTGGAGCCGATAGGTCGCAAGGATCTGCCGCGGCTGGCCAATTTCGACGCCCTGTTCATCCGCGAAACCACATCGATCTCCAATCACACCTATCGCTTCGCCCGCCGCGCCCAGCAGGAAGGCATGCCGGTGATCGACGATCCGGTGTCGATGATCCGTTGCACCAACAAGGTCTATCTCGATGAGCTGATGTCATCCAACGGCATCCCGGTGCCCGATACGGTGATGCTCATCGGTGCGGAAGACTTCCAGCGTGCCGCCGATCAGCTCGGCTTCCCGATGGTGCTGAAGGTACCTGATTCCTCGTTTTCCAGAGGCGTCAAGAAAGTCGCCTCCATGGCCGAACTCAAGGCGCTGGCCGGCGCCTGGCTGCATGATTCCGAAGTGCTGATTGCGCAAAAGTTCATGCCCACCAGTTTCGACTGGCGCATCGGCGTTCTCGGCGGCAAACCGCTGTTTGCCGTGCAGTACCTGATGGCGAAGAAGCACTGGCAGATCGTCAAGCATGATACCGGCGGCAAGCCGCTGGAAGGCGGCTTCAAGTCCTTCTCGCTGGCACAGGTGCCGCCGCTGGTGCTCGACACCGGCCTGCGCGCCGCCTGCGCGGTGGGCGACGGGCTCTATGGCGTCGATCTGAAGGAAACCGATGACGGCGTTTTCGTCATCGAGGTCAACGACAATCCCAATCTCGAGCACGGCGTCGAGGACGCGGCTGAAAAGGATGAGGTGTGGATCCGGCTGACCAACTGGTTCATCGAGCGGATTGCCAGCTGAACAGCCGGGCCCGGGCAAAGGCTGTCGTTTCCGGCCGAAACAGGCTATGAGCAGCACCGGCCCGGAATGCCGGGTCCAAACACCGACTGCGACCAGGACCGAATTCATGTTGAATGCCGCCGAAGACCGCCTTGATCTCAACCAGATCGTCGACCCGGCCATATTGCGCAAGGCACTCAACGCCATTGCGGCCAGGCTTGGCGGCGCCAGCACCGAAGCCCGGCAGGCAGTGCTGGCCGAAGTCAAACGGGTCAATTCGCTTGGCCGCGAAACCGCCCGCACCATGTTGTTTGATGATGGCGGCGGAACTGCTTGCGCCGTGCGGATTTCGCATTTGCAGGATGTCATCACGGCTGCGCTTTACGATTATGCCAGCCAGCATGTTTACCGGGTCGAAAACCCGTCGATGTCGGAACGTCTGACCGTGACGGCCGTGGGCGGATATGGTCGCGGCACTCTGGCGCCGGGCTCCGACATCGATCTGCTGTTCGTGCTGCCCTACCGGAACACGCCCTGGACCGAGCAGATTGTCGAGTGGATCCTGTACATCCTGTGGGACATGGGTCTCAAGGTCGGCCACGCCACCCGCAATGTCGATGAATGCATCCGGCTGTCACGCTCCGACATGACCATCCGCACCGCCATTCTCGAGGCCCGTTTTCTCTGCGGCGAGCTGGCTCTCTTCAAGGATCTGGGCGAGCGCTTCGACAATGAGGTGGTGGACGGTACCGGGCCGGAATTCATCTCCGCCAAACTTGCCGAGCGCGACGAACGCCACCGCAAGGCCGGCGACACCCGCTATCTGGTCGAGCCCAATGTCAAGGAAGGCAAGGGCGGCTTGCGCGATCTCAACACACTGTTCTGGATCTCCAAATATTTCTACCATATCCGCGACACCGAGGAGCTTGTCGGACTTGGTGTGCTGTCGCGGCGGGAATTCAACCTGTTTCTCAAGGCCGAGGATTTCCTCTGGGCGGTGCGCTGTCACATGCACTTCCTCACCGGAAAGTCGGAAGAGCGCTTGTCCTTCGATATTCAGCGCGACATCGCCTCGGGACTGGGCTACCAGGATCACCCCGGCCTTTCCGCCGTCGAGCGCTTCATGAAACACTATTTTCTTGTGGCCAAGGATGTCGGCGACCTGACCCGCATCTTCTGCGCCGGTCTCGAGGACCAGCAGGCCAAGCAGGCGCCCGGGCTGACCGGGGTGATTTCCCGCTTTGCCAACCGGCCGCGCAAGATCGCCGGCACCCTGGATTTTCTCGAGGACAAGGGCCGTATCAACCTTGCCGACGCCGAGGTGTTCAAGCGCGATCCGGTCAACATCATCCGGCTGTTCCATCTCGCCGATATCCGCGGGCTGGAGTTTCATCCCGATGCGCTCAAGCGTGTGACGCGCTCGCTTCGCATGATCAATGCCGAATTGCGTGAAAACGAGGAGGCCAACCGGCTGTTTCTGTCGATCCTGACCTCCAAGCGGCAGCCCGCGATCATGCTCAGACGGATGAATGAAGCTGGCGTGCTCGGCCGGTTCATCCCGGAGTTCGGCAAGATTGTCTCGATGATGCAGTTCAATATGTATCATCACTATACGGTCGACGAGCATCTGATCCGGACGGTGTCGGTGCTGTCGGGTATCGACAAGGGCGAGGAGCTGCGGGAGCACCCGCTGGCGTCCAAGATCATGCCCGGCATCGAGGAGCGCGAGGCGCTCTATGTCGCGGTATTCCTGCACGACATAGCCAAGGGCCGGCCGGAGGACCACTCCATCGCCGGTGCCCGGGCGGCGCGCAAGATCTGCCCGCGGCTGGGCCTGTCACCCAAGCAGACCGAGCTCGTGGCCTGGCTGGTCGAGGATCACCTGACCATGTCGATGGTGGCGCAGACCCGTGATCTCAACGACCGCAAGACGATCACCGATTTCGCCGAGAAGGTGCGCACGCTTGAACGGCTGAAGATGCTGCTGGTGCTGTCTGTCTGCGATATCCGCGCCGTCGGTCCCGGTGTCTGGAACGGCTGGAAAGGCCAGCTGTTGCGAACGCTCTATTACGAAACCGAGCTGATGCTGTCGGGTGGCTTTTCCGAAGTTTCGCGCAAGGAGCGCACCGCCCATGCCCGCGACGCGCTTGGCGAGGCTCTCTCGGACTGGAAGGAGAAGGACCGCAAGGCCTATGTGAAGCTGCATTACGAGCCCTACCTGCTGGCGGTGCCGCTCGAGGAACAGGTGCGCCATGCCGAGTTCATTCGCGAGGCCGACAGGGCGAAAAAGCAGCTCGCCACCATGGTGCGGACCCATGCCTTTCACGCCATCACTGAGATTACGCTTTTATCGCCTGACCACCCCCGCCTGTTGTCGGTCGTCACCGGCGCCTGTGCCGCCGCCGGCGCCAACATCGCCGACGCGCAGGTCTTCACCACCTCCGACGGCCGGGCGCTGGACACCATCCTGATCAACCGCGAGCTGCCCGATGACGATGACGAACTCAGGCGTGGTGCATCGATCGGCCGGATGATCGAGGACGTGCTTGCCGGCAGGGCGCATATCCCCGAAGTGATTGCCCGCAAGACCCGCGGCAAACGCAAGCATCGTCCGTTTATCGTCAAGCCCCAGGTGACGATTTCGAACACGTTGTCCAACAAGTTCACCGTAATCGAGATCGAATGCCTCGACCGCACCGGGCTGTTGTCCGAGGTCGCCTCGGTGCTGTCGGATCTTTCGCTCGACATTGCCTCGGCGCACATCACCACCTTTGGCGAGAAAGTGGTTGATACTTTTTACGTGCGGGATCTTGTCGGCATGAAAATCACCAACGAGAACCGCAAGATCAATATCGTCGCGCGCCTCAAGGCGGTTCTCGGCAAGGAAGAGGACGAGGTTCGCGATCACATGCCTTCGGGAATGATCGCGCCGCAAGGTTCCACCCGGCGCGGCCGGACCACGGCATAGAATCGGACACCAACGCATGAGCCTGATCAAGAAATTCGCAAGCGTCGGCGGCGCAACCATGGCAAGCCGCGTGCTGGGCTTCGTGCGCGAGGCGATGATCGCGGCGTTTTTGGGCGCGGGGCCAGTTGCCGACGCATTCTATGCCGCTTTCCGCTTTCCCAACCTGTTTCGCCGGCTTTTCGCCGAAGGCGCGTTCAATGCGGCCTTCGTGCCGCTTTTCGCCAGGGAGATAGAGGCAGGAGGCCAGGCGGCGGCGAAGAAATTCGCTGAACAGGTGCTGTCGGTGCTCTTGCTGTCGCTGTTTGCGCCCAGTGCGCTGGCGATGATTTTCATGCCGTTCCTGGTCGGCACCGTCATTGCTCCCAAATTTGCCTCCGATCCCGAAAAATTCGATCTTACCGTGCTTCTGGCGCGGATCATGTTTCCCTATCTTGCCGCCATGAGCCTGGTGGCAATGCTGGCCGGCATCCTCAATTCGCTCAGGCGGGATTTTCTCGCAGCCCTTGCCCCGGTTCTGCTCAATGTGGTTCTGGTCACAGGTCTGCTGGCCGCGGGCTATCTCGATCTCTCAGCGCCCGAAACAGGCAAGATTCTGGGCTGGTCGGTGACGGTGTCGGGACTGCTCCAGCTTGGCCTTCTGGTCTTGGCGATCAAGCGTGAGGGTTTCGCGCTGGGGCTGGTGCGCCCGAGGCTGACGCCCGCCGTCAAGCGTTTGCTGTGGCTTGCCCTGCCCGCCGCGATCACCGGCGGCATTACCCAAATCAATCTGCTGGTCGGCCAGATCATTGCCTCCGCGCAGGACGGCGCCATCGCCATCATCAACTACGCCGACCGTCTCAACCAGCTTCCGCTCGGGGTCATCGGCATAGCCATCGGTGTCGTGCTGCTGCCAGAATTGTCCCGCGCGCTTCAGGCCGGCGACATCAAGGAGGCGCAATATCTGCAAAACCGCAGCCTCGAATTCGGCCTGGCGATCACCGTCCCCGCGGCTGTCGGCTTGGCCTTGCTGCCCGAGCCGATCATTGCGCTGGTGTTCGAGCGCGGGGCGTTCACCCGGGAAACCACGCTGATCACCTCCACGGTGCTGGCCGCTTTCGCGGTCGGCCTGCCGGCCTTCGTGCTTTCGAAGATTTTCACGCCGGTGTTTTATGCCCGCGAGGACATGCGCACGCCGATGTGGGCATCGACCCTGTCGGTTGTGATCAATATTGTTGGCAGTCTGTTGTTGTTTCCCCGTCTTGGCGTGATGGGCCTGGCAGTTGCCACCAGCTTGGCCGGCTGGATCTCTGCGTTGTATCTCGGCCAGCGCCTGGTCGCGCGGGATCTGTTTAGGCCTGCAGCCGTCACAGTGCGCCGGGTACTGCTGATTGTCGCCGGTGCTGCGCTGATGGGCGCGCTGTTGTGGTGGGCCGAAGCAACCTTCCCGCATCTGCTGCTCGACGCCACGCTTCTCGTGCGCCTGGCATCCGTCATCGTGACAGTTGTTCTGGCTGCGGTGGTCTATTTCGGCTTCGCATTCGTGACAGGCGCGCTCGACCGGGCGGAATTCGCACGGCTGCTCAAGCGCCGCAGGAAGCCTTGAGGTCCGGCAGCAAGGCTTGATGGGGACTTGACCTGCGACTGTCGCAGCCGCATAACCCCGCCCGATTTCAATGAGGTATGCGGGCCCTCCACAAGCCCGCCGGGAGCACATCATGTCCGCAACTTTCAAGCCGCTGGTTTTCTCCGGCGTTCAGCCCACCGGCAACCTTCATCTGGGCAATTATCTCGGCGCCATCCGCAAGTTCGTCGCACTTCAGGAACAGCATGATTGCATCTTCTGTGTGGTCGACATGCACTCGATCACCGCCCAGCTTGTCCATCAGGACCTGAAGACTCAGACCCGCTCCATCGCGGCTGCCTTCATCGCGTCGGGCATCGACCCGGTCAAGCACATCGTCTTCAACCAGTCGGGCGTTCCCGGCCATGCCGAACTTGCCTGGATCTTCAATTGTGTGGCACGCATCGGCTGGATGAATCGCATGACCCAGTTCAAGGACAAGGCCGGAAAGGACCGCGAGAACGCCTCGCTCGGCCTGCTTGCCTACCCGAGCCTGATGGCAGCTGATATTTTGCTCTACCGCGCCACCCATGTGCCGGTTGGTGACGATCAGAAACAGCATCTCGAACTGACCCGTGACATCGCCCAGAAATTCAACATCGATTTCTCCGATCGCATCCGCGATGCGGGTGTCGGTGTCGACATGATGGTAGGCGAGGAAAAGGTCTCCGGTTTCTTCCCGATGACCGAGCCGCTGATCGAAGGCCCCGCGCCGCGTGTCATGAGCTTGCGTGACGGCTCCAAGAAAATGTCGAAATCCGATCCGTCGGATCTCTCGCGCATCAATCTCGATGACGATGCCGACACCATCGCCAAGAAAATCCGCAAGGCCAAGACCGATCCGGCGCCGTTGCCTGAAACGCTCGAGGAGCTCGAAGGCCGTCCGGAGGCGCAGAATCTGCTCGGCATCTACGCCGCTCTCAGTGACCGCACCCGCAAGGATGTTCTGGAGGAATATGCCGGTCAGCAATTCTCGGTATTCAAGCCGGCTCTGGTCGATCTGGCTGTGAATGTTCTCGCACCAATAACCGCAGAAATGTCGCGTCTGATGAATGACCCCAGCCACATCGACGGGATTCTCAAGGACGGCAGCGCCCGCGCCAATGCCCTGGCCGAGAAGACCATGACCGATGTCCGCGAGATTATCGGTTTCCTTTAACACCCGACCGGAACCCCGGCGGCGCGACGCTGTCGGGGTCTGAAAAAACGGTCTTGCGGGCTAGCCCGCTCTGATGGCATTGTCCCGCCCATGGTATCAAGAAGACGCTCACGTGAAGCCGGCCACCGGCGCAAGTTTCTCGCCGTCATCGACGACACGCCGGAATGCGAACGCGCCATGCGGTATGCCGGCATGCGCGCCTACAATTCCGGCGGCGGTCTGGTTCTGGTCTATGTCATCGAGCCCGGCGATTTCCAGCACTGGCTCGGCGTCGAGGAAATCATGCGCGCCGAAGCGATGGAAGAGGCGGAAGCCACGCTGGCCAAGGCCAGCGAGAAAATTCGCCAGATCATAGGCATTGATCCGGAAGTGGTGATACGGCAGGGCAAGACCACCGAGGAAATCCATGCGGTCATAGAGGAAGACCAGGACATCGCCATCCTTGTGCTTGCGGCAGGCTCCGCCAAGGATGGCCCGGGTCCGCTGGTGGCCTCCATCGCCGGCCGCGGCGCGGCATTTCCGATCCCGGTCACGGTCATTCCCGACGCGCTCTCCGATGATGAAATCGATGCGCTGAGCTAGCCCATCACATTGAGAGCGCCTTGCTCTCCCCGGTATAGGCTCTTGATTGCAGGCGCACAGAGGCTTATCTTGTTTTGAAGAGTTCTAAACTGGCCGGTTGTTGTACCAGGCAGGGAGATTGCAAATGTTCATCCAGACCGAATCCACCCCCAACCCCGCAACGTTGAAGTTCCTTCCGGGCAAGGTTGTTATGGACCAGGGTACCGCCGATTACCGCAGCGCCGAGGAAGCAGGCCAGTCGTCGCCTCTAGCCGCCAAGCTGTTCGGCATTCCGGGTGTAACAGGCGTGTTCTACGGCTATGATTTCATCACCATCACCAAGGATGGCGCGGATTGGCAGCATCTCAAGCCGGCCGTGCTCGGCACCATCATGGAGCATTTCATGTCCGGCGCAGCGATCCTGTCGGGCGAGAACGGCGATTCGGCGGTCCCGGATGACGAATTCTTCGAGAAAGGCGACGAGACCATCGTGGCCACCATCAAGGAACTGCTTGAAACCCGAGTGCGTCCCGCCGTGGCCCAGGATGGCGGCGATATCACCTTCCGCGGCTTCCGCGATGGCAAAGTGTTCCTGCACATGAAGGGCGCCTGCGCCGGCTGCCCGTCTTCCACCGCGACGCTCAAACACGGCATTCAGAATTTGCTCAAGCATTTCGTTCCGGAAGTTCGTGAAGTCGAAGCCGTCTGAGCCCGGCCTGCCCTTGTCGGGCTGGCTGATATTTCTGCCAAGGCCGGCGCAGGGTGCCGCGTCCGCCCGGCCTTTTCCATAGGATGTGCCCGGTGTTGACGCTTGCTCTGGATTGTTCCGCGCGGTTGTGTTCCGTGGCCCTTTATCACGGCGACACGGACCGCATTGTCGCCTCGGCCAGCCCGGACATCGGGCGCGGCCATGCCGAGCAATTGCCAGCCATTGTCGAGGCCGTGCTGGCCGAAGCCGGCATGGATCTCGCGCAGGTGAGGCGAATCGGCGTGACCATCGGCCCCGGCTCCTTTGCCGGCATTCGTGTAGGTGTCGCTTTCGCCCGCGGGCTTGCTCTGGCGCTGGATGCGCCCTGCGTCGGTGTCGGGTCACTTGAAGCCATCGCAATTCCCGCAGCTCTCCAAAGCGCCAAGACGGTGATGGCGGTGCTGGATGCAAAGCGCGACCGGGTCTGGACGCTTCTGGTCGATGCGAACGGTGATGTGGTCGATGCTGGCGCGGAATTGACACCTGCCGCCGCCGCCGGTCTGGCCCAGACCCGCGGATGTGGGCTCATCGGCAGCGGCGCCGCCCTGTTGGCTGGCATCGATGCGTCGCTGTCCTCTCAAGTCATCGCAGATATCGCGGCGCCGAAGATCGAGGATGTGGCCCGGCTCGCAGCCCGTCTGGATCCGGTCGGCCATCCGGCCGAGCCGCGCTATCTGCGTGATGCGGACGCCAAGCCGCAGACCGGTTTCGCGCTGGCGCACGAGGTCGCGGGCTGATGGTCATGCGCCTGTTCGGACGCCAGCCTGAGTGCCTGATTCTGGAGATTGGCATGAAAGACGCGCGCACGGCCTCGCGCATTCACGGAGAAGCCTTTGCCCGTGCTTGGGGCGACGGGGAATTCGAAAGCCTCATTACACAGCAATCGGTGTTCGGATTCCTGGCCTGCCCGGAAGCCCGCGCCCGCGATGCGGCGGCGGGTTTCGTGCTCTGCCGCGAGGCTGCCGGGGAAGCCGAGATCCTGTCGATCGGCATCTCGCCGAAGCAGCGTCGCGGCGGGCTGGGCTGGCGGTTGATGCGCAGCGCCATGCAGGAAGCCAAGCGACGCGGCGCCGAGGAGATATTTCTCGAAGTGGATGAAACCAATTTGCCAGCCGTTCAGATGTACCGCAGGCTCGATTTCGTCCAGGTCGGGGAAAGACGCGCCTATTATGCCCGTCAGGGCCAACCGAGCACGACGGCGCTTGTCATGCGGCGCGATCTTCGTTAGTCCCGGTTGAATCGTCGGCACAGCGTCGCCGGCATAACCTCTCCACATACCCGGCGGGGCAGGCGATGGACGAACAGAAATCCCTCGAAGACAGATGCGCCGAGCGCGGTATGCGCATGACCGAACAGCGGCGCATCATTGCCCGCGTGCTTGATGGCGCGCAGGATCATCCCGATGTCGAGGAACTGTACCGCCGTGCGGTGCTGGTTGATCCGCGCATCTCCATGTCCACGGTCTACCGCACGGTCAAGTTGTTCGAGGATATCGGTATCATCGAACGGCATGATTTCCGCGACGGCCGGTCACGTTACGAAACCGTGCCGGAAGAGCATCATGATCATCTCATTGATCTGCGGACCGGCACGGTGATCGAGTTTCATTCGCCCGAAATCGAGGCGTTGCAGGAACGCATTGCCCGCGAGCACGGGTTCAAGCTCGTCGATCACCGGCTTGAACTCTACGGGATCCCGCTCAAGACCGACAAGCAATAGGCCAGCGCGATGGATCCTGCGCACCGTCATGTTCCCCCGGTCCGGCGATGATCGCGGGATTGCGCATTCTCTTCGTTGTTGCGGCATTCCTCATGCTGACGCTGGTGCTGTTGCCGGTTCAGATGGTTGCGCTTGGTCTGGGGCACTCCCTGATGCGACGGTTGCCGCGCTGGTGGCACCGGATCATGTGCCGTATAGTCGGGCTCAGGGTCCACACCCATGGCCACCTGTCGCAACAGCGGCCTTTATTGCTGGTCTCCAACCATGTGTCCTGGAAGGACATCCTTGTTCTCGGTTCGGTCGCCGAGCTGGTGTTCATCGCCAAATCCGAAGTCCGGACCTGGCCGGTGCTGGGTTGGCTGGCGCGGCTGCAACAGTCGGTCTTTGTCGAGCGCCAGCAGCGGCGCAAGACCGGCGCACAGGTCTCCGACGTATCCCTACGGTTGATCTCGGGCGAAGTGGTTGTGCTGTTTGCCGAAGGCACCACCTCCGATGGCAATCGGGTGATGCCGTTCAATGCCTCACTGTTTGGCGCCGCAAGCGCCGCCTTGCCGTTAGCGCCTGAAGGCAAGGTCTATATCCAGCCGGTCTCGATCGCCTATGTCGGCATTCACGGCATGCCGATGGGCCGTTATCACCGCCCGGTCGCGGGCTGGCCGGGGGACGTGGCTCTGGCGCCGCATTTTCTCCGGGTCATCAGATATGGCGCGATTGATGTGGAGGTGATTTTCAGTCAAACCGTCGCCTTTGACGCGACCACCGATCGCAAGAACACAGCCCGCCTGGTCGAGGCCCGGGTGCGCGCCGGCCTGATCAGCGCCCTGCAGGGTAAAATCAATGGCTAGTTCGCCATTTTCAAGCCATCAATTAGGCGCTAAAAGCCCCCGATGACACAAGCGATCCTCACTCCGAAAGACCGGTCCGCGGCCAAGCCCGAGACAGCCCCCGCCGCCGGATCTGGCACACACCCCGGCGGGCAGTCCAGAAAGGTCTTCGTCAAGACCTATGGCTGCCAGATGAATGTCTATGACAGCGAACGCATGGGCGACGCGCTGACCCGCGACGGCTATGAGGCCGTCGATTCGGTCGAGGCGGCTGATCTGGTGCTGATCAACACCTGCCATATCCGTGAAAAGGCCGCCGAAAAGGTTTATTCGCAGCTGGGACGGCTGGCAAAGCTCAAGAAGCAGCGCAATGCCGATGGGGGCGACCTGATGGTGGCCGTCGCCGGTTGCGTTGCCCAGGCCGAAGGCAGTGAAATCATCCGCCGCGCGCCTGTTGT
Organism: Hoeflea sp.; assembly: GCF_039975035.1. Lineage (GTDB taxonomy): Bacteria > Pseudomonadota > Alphaproteobacteria > Rhizobiales > Rhizobiaceae > Hoeflea. Next base: position 22,652 of record NZ_JBDWHW010000223.1, read on the forward strand.
CGATGTGGTGATCGGACCGCAGACCTATCATCGCCTGCCCGAAGCCCTTGCCCGGGCGCGCAACGGCGAGCAGATTGTCGAAACCGAGTTTCCCACTGAGGACAAGTTCGACGGCCTGCCCGATGCTCCGGAAAAATCGATTCGTGCCCGTGGCGTTGCTGCATTTCTCACCGTTCAGGAAGGCTGCGACAAGTTCTGCACTTTCTGTGTCGTGCCTTATACCCGCGGCGCCGAGGTGTCGCGCCCGGTCGGCAGGATTATCCAGGAAGCCGAACGGCTGGCTGATGCCGGTGTGCGCGAAATCACGCTTCTGGGCCAGAACGTCAACGCCTGGCACGGCAAGGGCCAGGACGGTCGCGAATGGGGTCTTGGCGAACTGGTCCGCCGCCTGGCGACGATCGATGGAATTGACCGTATCCGTTACACCACCAGCCATCCCCGCGACATGGATGATGCGCTGATCGCGGCGCACCGCGACCTTCCCGAACTGATGCCCTACCTGCACCTTCCGGTCCAGTCCGGGTCGGATCGTATCCTCAAGGCGATGAACCGGCGTCACACGGCCGGACAGTATCTTGGGCTGGTCGAGCGGATTCGCGCCGCTCGTCCGGACATCGCGCTGTCGGGTGATTTCATCGTCGGCTTCCCCGGCGAAACCGATGCTGATTTCGAAGAGACGATGGAGCTGATCCGCGAGGTCAACTATGCCGCCGCCTTCTCCTTCAAATATTCGATCCGCCCCGGCACGCCGGGCGCCGATATGGAAGCTCAGGTTGATGAGGCGGTCAAGTCCGAGCGGCTGGCGCGGCTTCAGGATCTGCTGAACCAGCAGACCCGGGCCTTCGGCAGCCAGTGCGTCGGCAAGGTGGTCGATCTGCTGCTTGAGAAACCCGGGCGCAACACCGGCCAGCTTATTGGCCGTTCACCCTGGCTGCAGCCGGTAATAGTTGATGCAAAGGTGGGCGAAATCGGTGACATTGTCAGAGTGCGAATCACGCAACCCGGCACAAGCAGTCTTTTCGCGGAAATTGTGGAATGATGCGCCAGTGCTAATTTGGAGCCAGATCGTTTGACAGTTGAGCACCTGTCCCAGACAGAAGCTGCGACGCCCGCATCGGGCGCGTCGGACGCGACCCACCTCGCGCTCACCTTTGAAAACAACCGTCTCGCCAGTGAGCTTTTTGGCCAGTTTGACCAGAATTTGGCGTTGCTCGAACAGAAACTGAAAATCGATGCAAGGGCTCGTGGCAACACGGTCACATTGCGCGGCGAGGAAATCGCCATCAATCAGGCGCGCCGGGCCCTGGATTTTCTCTATGACCGCTTGCTCAAGGGCGCCAGCGTCGAGAGCTCGGATGTCGAAGGCGCCATTCGCATGGCGCTTGCGGCGGACGACCAGCTGATGTTGCCGACGCTTGAGCGCAAGGGCAAGATGAGCCTTGCGCAGATTTCAACACGCAAGAAGACCATCATCGCCCGGACGCCGACCCAGGACGCCTATATGCGTGCCATGGAACGCTCCGAGCTGGTCTTCGGCGTCGGCCCCGCCGGAACCGGCAAGACCTATCTGGCCGTCGCCCATGCGGCGCACCTGCTCGAGCGCGGCTCGGTCGAACGCATCATCCTGTCGCGTCCGGCGGTGGAAGCTGGCGAACGTCTGGGCTTTCTGCCCGGCGACATGAAAGAGAAGGTCGATCCCTATCTCAGGCCGCTCTATGACGCGCTCTACGACATGATGCCCGGCGACAGGGTCGAACGCGCCATCACCGCAGGCGTCATCGAAATCGCGCCGCTGGCCTTCATGCGCGGCCGCACGCTGGCCAATGCCGCCGTCATCCTTGACGAGGCACAGAACACCACGCAGATGCAGATGAAGATGTTTCTCACCCGTCTGGGCGAGAATTCCCGCATGATCATCACCGGCGACCCGAGCCAGGTGGATCTGCCGCGCGGCGTTACCTCCGGCCTTGTCGAGGCCTTGTCCATCCTTGACGGGGTCGATGGTGTGGTCACCTGCCGGTTCCGCGGCGTCGATGTCGTGCGCCATCCGCTGGTGCAGCGCATTGTCGAGGCCTATGACAAGCGCATTTATCCGCACAAGGCCGACGACGGCGCATGAGCGATCTCCCGGCGATCAGTCTGGCGGTCGCGGCCGAGGCCGGGGAGTGGGGAGATGTCGAGGCAATCGAGGCCTTGACGCTGACTGCACTGGAAGCGGCCGTGCAGGATCTGGTGCGGCAGGAGCATCAGCCGTTTCCCGCAGATCCTCCGGAAGTGTCGCTGGTGCTGGCCGATGACGCGATGATGGCTGACATCAATGAGCAATGGCGCAATCAGCCCAAACCCACCAATGTCCTGTCATTTCCGGCGTTTCCGCTCGTCCCGGGCGGCGTCCCGGGGCCGATGCTGGGCGACATCATTCTGGCGCGGGAAACCATCGAGCGGGAGGCCCAAGACCTGGGCAAGCCGGCGGACGAGCATATTACCCATCTGATCATACACGGATTTCTTCATCTTTTTGGCTATGATCACATTGAAAACAACGATGCCGAGAAAATGGAAGCGATAGAGACTCGCATTTTGGCCTCGCTTGACCTATCTGACCCTTACGGCGACACAGAGCCGGTTTGACACCGAAGAGACGATGACCGACAGCAATGCCCCGGCACCGACCGGCGACACGCAAAGCGACTCGAGCGCAGCATCTACCGAAGAAGCCCACAGTTATCTTCCCGTGGCAGTGCACGGTCAGACAGCCGTTCAGGCTTCTGACGAACGCAATGGCATGGGACTTTGGCAGCGCCTGGTGCGCGCCCTGTTTCCTCCGTCAGACCGCGAGTCCATTCGCGAGGATCTGACCGACGCGCTGCAGTCGGGGGGAGAACTGCATGAAGCATTCTCGCCCGACGAGCGCGCCATGCTGCACAACATATTGCGCCTGCGCGAAGTCCGCGTCGAGGATGTGATGGTGCCGCGCGCCGATGTTGAGGCGATCGACCAGACGACAACGCTCGGCAGGCTTCTCGAAATCTTCGAGGAATCCGGGCATTCGCGCATGCCGGTCTACTCCGAGAATCTGGATGATCCGCGGGGCATGGTCCATATCCGTGATCTGCTGGCGTGGATCACCAAGCAGGCGCGCGCCAAACGCAAATCCACAGCCAAAAGCCCGGCCGCGATCCAGAAACGCAATGCTCTCAATGCGCTGGAGCTTTCCCGTGTTGACCTGAGCAAGACGCTTCAGGATTCGGGCATAACCCGCAAGGTCCTGTTCGTGCCGGCGTCGATGCTGGCCTCGGACCTGATGCAGCGCATGCAGGCCAACCGTATCCAGATGGCACTTGTGATCGACGAATATGGCGGCACCGACGGGCTGGTTTCGCTCGAGGACATCGTCGAAATGGTGGTCGGCGACATTGCCGACGAGCATGATGATGAAGATGAAACGCTGATCACCAAGGCCGGTGAGGACGTCTGGATCGTCGATGCCAAGGCCGAGCTGGAAGATCTCGCCGATGAGATCGGCCCCGATTTCGACATTCGCGAGCAGAGCGAGGAAGTTGACACCATCGGCGGGCTGATCTTTTCCGAACTCGGTCGGATTCCGGCGCGCGGTGAAGTGGTTCAAGGCCTGCCGGGCTTCGAATTTCATGTCACCGATGCAGATCCGCGCCGGGTCAAGCGCGTTCGCATTGTCAGGAAGCGGCAGGCGCCCCGCCGCCGCCCGGTGCGCGGTGAAGCGCCGCCGATCAAGCAGCCGGATTCGGATGACGCCAGCGCCGCCTGAGCCGGGCGCTTCCTGTTGGTCCCGCCGGTGCCAGTCAAAAAAGTCCCTGACCGGACCGGACATCGCGGGTGTTTTTTGAAAAGATGCCGCAACTGATTCGCCTGTCCGGCAAGCCGGGCAGGCTCGACTGACGCATGGCGCCTTCAAGCCGGCTTCGATTCGAAGGCGGACATACGGCGAATTCAAGAGTGTTGCAGCGTCCTTTGCGCGCCACCCCGGTGCGTGATTCCGTGGCTGCGGGGAGTCGTTGGATTTTGGAACGGATCGCTGAATCCATTATGCTGAGCTGGGGCGTCAAGCGCATCGTTCTGGCGTTCCTGGCCGGAGCTCTGGCGGTTCTGGCGTTGCCGCCCTTCAATTTTTTCGCCGTGTTGTTTATTTCCTTTCCTGTTCTCGTCTGGCTGCTTGATGGCGCCAGCGGTTCGGCCGAAGCCGGCTTGCTCGGCCGGTTGCGGCCTGCCTTCTGGACCGGTTGGTGGTTCGGCTTCGGCTATTTTGTCGCCGGCCTCTGGTGGCTGGGCAATGCGCTGCTGGTGGAAGCCGACAGCTTTGCCTGGGCGCTGCCGCTCGCCATCCTCGGATTGCCTGCCGTGCTGGCGCTGTTTTATGGCGCAGCCACCGCTGTGGCGCGGGTGTTGTGGTCCGATGGGCTGGGTCGCATCGCGGCGTTGTCGGCGGCCTTCGGACTTGGCGAGTGGCTGCGGAGCTTTGTGCTCACCGGATTTCCCTGGAACGCCATCGGATACGCGGCCATGCCGGCGCCGCTGATGATGCAGTCGGTGGAGCTTGTCGGCATTTTCGGCATGTCGGCGCTCACGGTGTTCGTGTTCTCCGCGCCGGCATTGGTTGGAACCAGTCGCGGCGCGGTCCCAGGCATCCTCGTCGCATTGCTGCTCTTCTCGGCTCATGTCGGTTATGGCTGGTTCGCGCTTTCCCGCCTGGATGGGTCACAACCGGTCGCGCCGGATGCCGTGATCCGGATCGTTCAGCCAAACATCGACCAGTCGGCCAAGTGGGATGCAGCCGAGCGCGAGCGAATATTCTCGCAGATGCTGGAACTCAGCGCCTTGCCACCACGCGAAGGTCAGCCGCGCGCGAGCCATATTGTCTGGCCCGAGACGGCGCTTCCGTTCCTGCTCACCGAAAACCCCGGCGCGCTCTCGCGCATCGCCGACATGCTGCAGGTTGGCCAGACCCTGATCACCGGAGCGGTCAGGTTTGAAGACGGGGCGGGAGGCGCACCGGAACGCTATTACAACACCATCTATGTGATCGACGACGAAGGTCAGATCATCGGATCGGCCGACAAGCTGCATCTGGTTCCCTTTGGTGAGTATTTGCCGTTCGAGGCGTCGTTGCGCAAACTCGGTCTGGCACCGGTGGCCGACACATTCGGCGGTTTTTCCACCGGCGACCGGCGCGGATTGCTGGCCTTGCCCGGCGGTTTGGGCGCCGTGCCGCTGATTTGCTACGAGGCGATATTTCCCGATTTGTCGGAGGTTCCCGACGGACGCGGCTCCTTGTTGCTCAATGTCACCAATGATGCCTGGTATGGCAGGACGCCCGGACCCTACCAGCACCTGCGACAGGCGCAGGTTCGCGCTGTCGAAACCCGTCTCCCGCTGGTCAGGGCGGCCAACAGCGGCATCTCGATTGTGGCGGATGCCGGTGGCCGGATCGTTGGCAGCCTGCCTCTTGGCGAAGCCGGCGTTTTCGATGTTGCCCTGCCGCCTAGCGCGCAACAGTTCTGGAGTATCAGTTATCGGCGATTTAACTTTGGATTGATTATCGTCATAATGGTGCTGACAGCGCTAATTGCGCGCAATGGTAAAAGACTCCGCCTAGATTGACGCAAAACCCCTGAAATAGCATAGTCGTTTTCGTCAACCCAGTTCCCGTTTGCAGGTCGGTCTGTGCCGACACACAAGTTTCAGCGTATGGTCCTTGCAATTAGAACGGGATAAACCAACCATAGAGTCTCAGGCTCTTGTCAGGACGAAAATATGATTGAGAACAAGAAAAAGCCCAATCCGATCGATATTCATGTCGGCAGCCGCGTTCGCTTGAGGCGAACAATGCTCGGCATGAGCCAGGAGAAGCTGGGCGAGGCGTTAGGCATCACGTTTCAGCAGATCCAGAAATACGAAAAAGGCACCAATCGCGTGGGCGCCAGCCGGCTGCAGAACATTTCGACCATTCTCAACGTCCCGGTCAGTTTCTTTTTCGAGGATGCGCCGGGCGATCCGTCCACCGGCCAGCCGGGGATGGCCGAGGCCAACAGCTCCAATTACGTGGTTGATTTCCTGTCTTCATCGGAAGGACTGCAACTCAATCGTGCTTTCATCAAGATCCCTGATCCCAAGGTGCGGCGCAAGCTGGTTGATCTTGTCAAGTCGCTCGCATCCGAACCCGACGTCACCTAAACGCCATTCGTTGCAAGTCAGGCCGGTCCAGGCAAGGGTTTGAGCGTCAAGACGGCTCGGGCTCGGTACGACGGCCAATGCTGCACGACGCGTTTTGCAAGCTACCCCCATGCGCCGCCAGCCTGAGGGTAGCTTGCTTTGTCTGGATCGGCGGGATCCGTCCAGGCGAGTTTGGCTGAAATCGCTTCAAAACGATCATATCAAGATATATTTATGTCATTGTGACCTTGTCAGAATGACCTGTTGCCACTAAAGAAGCTGCATCTTGACCCATGATGGAGCCCGCTATGGAGCGCTCGACTTTCCTTTTCACCAGTGAATCTGTATCCGAAGGTCACCCAGACAAGGTGTGCGACCGCATTTCGGATGAAATTGTTGATCTGGTCTATCGCGAAGCCAAGAAGACAGGCGTCGACCCATGGAGCGTGCGGGTTGCCTGTGAAACCCTGGCGACCACCAACCGCGTTGTGATCGCCGGCGAGGTCCGGGTGCCGCCGTCGCTGATCAAGCAGGACAAGACCGGCAAGGATGTCATCAATCCGGCCAAATTCAAGTCCGCGGCGCGCAAGGCGATCAAGTCGATCGGCTATGAGCAGGACGGATTTCACTGGAAGACCGCCAAGGTCGAGGTCCTGCTGCACTTCCAGTCCGCCCACATTGCACAAGGCGTCGACAACGCATCTGATCAGCAGGGTTCGGAAGGCGCGGGCGACCAGGGCATCATGTTCGGTTATGCCTGCAATGAGACCCCGGAACTGATGCCGGCGCCGATCTATTACAGCCACAAGATTCTCGAATTGCTTGCCGCTGCCCGCCACAAGGGCGAGGGCGACGCCGGCAAGCTCGGTCCTGACGCCAAGAGCCAGGTCACGGTTCGCTATGTCGACGGCAAGCCTTCCGAAATCGTCTCGATCGTGCTTTCGACCCAGCATCTCGATGGAAGCTGGGAATCGGCCAAGGTTCGCGAAGTTGTCGAGCCCTATATCCGCGAAGCCCTCGACGGTCTCGCAATTGCCGCGGATTGCAAATGGTACATCAATCCGACCGGCAAGTTCGAAATTGGCGGACCCGACGGCGACGCCGGCCTGACCGGCCGCAAGATCATCGTTGACACTTACGGCGGTGCAGCTCCCCATGGCGGCGGCGCGTTTTCGGGCAAGGACACCACCAAGGTCGACCGCTCGGCAGCCTACGCCGCGCGCTATCTGGCCAAGAATGCAGTTGCTGCCGGTTTCGCTGATCGTTGCACCATCCAGCTCGCCTACGCCATTGGCGTGGCGCAGCCGCTGTCGATCAACGTCAATTTCCATGACACCGGCAAGGTCTCTGAATCCGCACTTGAAGATGCCCTGCCCAAGGTGATGGATCTGACACCGCGCGGCATCCGCACCCATCTTGATCTGAACAAGCCGATTTATGCCCGCACCGCTGCCTATGGCCATTTTGGCCGCAAGGCCGGCCGTGACGGCTCCTTCTCCTGGGAAAAGCTTGATCTGGTCAAGCCGCTCAAGGAAGCCATCAAAGGCTGATTTCAAGGCTCGCCCAGGCATGAATGTCGCGAGGCGGGCCTGATGCCGAGGCTGACATTGCCATGACCACCCCCGCGAGACGATCCCGCGCCACGGAAGCCTTTTATGGCCGCCGCAGGGGCAAGTCACTCAAGGTGCCGCAGGCTGCGGCGCTGTCGTCATTGCTGCCGGCGTTGAAACTCGATCTGTCAAACCCGCCGCCCGAACCGGTGGCGGGGCTCTGGCCGGATCCTGTCCGCCAAATCCGGCTTGAGATCGGGTTTGGCGGCGGCGAGCACCTGCTGCACAGGGCTGCTCAGGCGCCCGATACCGGATTTATCGGGGTCGAACCCTTCGTCAATTCCATGGCCAAGATGCTCGGTGGGCTGGAAGCCGCGGGGCTGACCAACATCCGTGTCCATGATGACGACGCGACGCAGGTGCTGGACTGGTTGCCTGACGCCTGTCTTGACCGGATCGATCTGCTTTATCCAGACCCCTGGCCCAAGAAGAAACACTGGAAGCGGCGCTTCGTCTCGCCGGTCAATCTCGACCGCTTCGCCCGGGTCCTCAAGCCCGGCGGCCGGTTCGGCTTTGCTTCCGACATAGATACCTATGTCAACTGGACGCTTGAGCATATTGCGGCGCACGCCGATTTCGAGTGGACCGCCCGGTCCGCCCGCGACTGGCGCGAGCCCTGGCCGGGCTGGCCCGGCACCCGCTACGAGGCCAAGGCCATCCGCGAAGGCCGCACACCGTGCTATCTGGAGTTCGAGCGCCTCGCTTGATGTCTCCGGTTCGGGTTCTCCGCCCGCTCGGCTTCCCGCCCACGCAGGGATCAGGGAATTCCCTTGCCCGCATCGCAAATTCAGGCTATATAGCACTCAAATTCTTGATCGTTATGAGCAAGGGTGGGCCCGCGAGGACCCGCTCTTTTTTGTTGCCCACGCTGTTGGAGGCGAGCGATCAGCCCAGCCAGAATGAGGATCAGGCCATATGACAGACGAGCCAGCAATGCCAAACGATCAAAGACTGGTCACCGAGACCGGCGTTGACGCGCGCATTGCCGAGATCGTCGAGCCGGTGATTGAATCACTGGACATGCGTCTGGTGCGGGTGCGCCTGTCGGGGCAGAACGGCTATACGCTTCAGATCATGGCCGAGCGCAATGACGGCACCATGAACGTGGAGGACTGCGAAGCGGTCTCCCGCGCGGTTTCGCCGGTGCTGGATGTGGAAGATCCGGTCGAAAAGGCGTATCATCTGGAAATATCGTCGCCCGGCATCGACCGGCCGTTGGTTCGGAAGTCCGATTTTGTCCGCTGGGAAGGTCATCTTGCCCGCTGTGACGCCTCAGTGTTGATCAACGGCCGCAAACGGTTCCGCGGATTTATTCGCGATGTCACGGAGACCGGTTTTTCGGTGGAGCGGGAGCAGCCGGCCTATGGCGAAGACAATATTGCGGTCATCCCGTTTTCAGCGCTCGCCGAAGCCAAGCTGATATTGACCGACGAACTGATTCGCGAGTCGCTTCGCGCCGACAAGGCAGCCAAGGCCGCGCTTGCCGTCAACGATGACAATGCTGATGAGGCGGAGGAAACCGGCGATTCGGCCTGAGGCGGAAGTGCATGCGCTCCCCGGGGCGTTGTCGATCCGGCCCGCTTGACGGGCCCAAACCAGACCCGACCCGCTCGGCGGGTTCAAACCAGACAAGGCCCGCCAGGTCGCGGGCCGACACATGGAGACAGACATGGCAGTCAGTGCAAACAGGCTTGAGCTTCTTCAGATCGCTGATGCGGTCGCTCGCGAGAAGTCCATTGACCGCGAGATCGTCATCGCCGCCATGGCGGATGCGATCCAGAAGGCCGCACGGTCGCGCTACGGATCGGAATCCAACATTCGCGCTGACATCAATGCCAAGACCGGTGAGATCCGCCTGCAGCGCCTGCTGGAAGTGGTCGA
>NZ_JBDWHW010000224.1:0-4929 GCF_039975035.1 Hoeflea sp.
GGTGGCAATGGGGGCTTCTTCGAGTGAGCCTCTTAGAAGCGCGTCATTCATTGCTGAATATGCTCCGGTTGATCCACCTTGGCCGAACGGGGCATGCTGGTGCCTCAAGGGGGCGAACCGCGACGACATTTGCAGTGGTAATGGGGAACCGTCAGGTCACATGGACGTTCCCGTATGAGGGGAAATTCAGGAGGGGAAATGAAGCCGCTATACCTTGCTACACTCGGATGTCTTTCGATCTTCGCAGTGACCTACTGCGCGATTGCTGGAAAAGATAGATATGAAGAGCTTGAAGCGTCTTTCCATCGAGTACCCTCTATACTGTTCAGTGAAGGGGGAGCCTAAACCTCATTATGGCGCCGCTGCATTCTTCCGCTCGAGCAATGGGGTTTCAGCGTCGATCGTCTGGCCGTCCGTGATAAGATGGCGGTCGCGTTTAGTGCAGTCGGCAACTTGCAGATCGCTCTCACGCTGATTGGCCCACGTCCGAACCCGGCCGCAGGTGAAATCGAGCTTCGGTAGACATCGCGTGGCTCAAACCGCGCGATTTCGGTGATGTTCGACAGGGAGATCTCATGAAGGCAGCTCTTTGGAGGCTTCTTCGAGTGAGATCTCCATCAGACCACGCGTGCGGGTTTGATCATCCTTCATGCTCCGGACTTGCGAGGGACGTCGATCCGCTCTATCGTTTATCGTGAACGTCGGAGACTAAGCTCATGAAAAGACACAATATCATTGTGTGCACTAGCATTGCCGTCTTTCTGCCGGCCGCATATCACGGGATGATCGTTCTCTCTGGGATTGCTGTAGCGGCATTTTTTTACGAGATCGGCAAAATGTCAGATGCTATCGACCGAGCCTTGCGACCTCAGGGTGAAAATGGCGTAGCCACAGATACCCAGCCTGTCACATCAGATGATGGGTCATAAGTCTGCAATCCTCTGGCAATAAGGTTAGACCCCCAGGTCCGTTCGGCATTCCACAACAGACCGGTCTGGCCGTCCTAATCTGCAGGGCGAGCAGCTCGTTCTGCTGTGAAGCAGGACTTATGAACCTGAAAAGTTAGTTGGCGAATAAAATTGGTTAGGCTCGCACAAGAGCTGTATTGCTCGGACATCTGCACTGTTAGCACAAGAAACAGATCGCGGTTCAGTTCGCATGTGCCTTCTGCCATTCGGCCAATGTGTCCAAGGCCGACCGGATTGTGACATCCATATCCATGTATCGATAGGTTCCTAACCGGCCTACGAAGGTTACACCCTTCTCTGCAGTGGCGGCCTCTTGGTACTGTTCCAATAATGTATCTCCATCGGTGCGGTGGATCGGATAATATGGAATATCGCCGGGCTCACAGGCACGGCTATATTCGCGGAACAGAAGTGTTTTGTCGTGCTCTTCCCAGGGGCTGAAATGCTTATGCTCTGTAATCCTGGTCCAGGGCACTTCTTCATCGGTGTAATTCATCACCGCACAGCCTTGAGCGTCGCCGGTCTGCTCAATGCGTTTGAAGTCCAGGGTGCGGTACTGCAAGCGCCCAAGCCTGTGTTTGAAATAGGCGTCTAGCGGGCCCGACCAAAAAACGTGATCGTAGTCTTCGATATCCGAAGCGACCAGTTCCGTGTTCAACTTTACCTCAATATTGGGGTGATCGAGGATATTCTCAACCATCGATGTATAGCCATGTTCCGGCATGCCTTGGTGACGATGGGCAAAGTAATTGTCGTCATAGTTGAAGCGCACAGGCAGCCGCTTCAAGATTGAGGCGGGAATTTCTGTGGGTTCCTTGCCCCATTGCTTGCGCGTGTACCCTAGAAAGAAGGCCTGGTAGAGTTCAGGCCCAATGAACTTTAGAGCTTGTTCTTCAAAGTTCCGCGGTTCTTCGATTGAGGTGTCAGCCCGCTCTTGGATGAATTTGCGTGCTTCGTCAGGCGACATTGTTGTCCCAAAGAACTGGTTAATCGTCAGCAGATTGATCGGAAGCGAAAACACCCGGCCTTGAGAGTGTCCGATCTTCTGTGTAATTGCGATCTGGTCCATGCTTCCTGAGAGGAGCAAGGACGATGACCATATCCAAGGAACTGCTGGACGAACTACTGAAGGGCTGCGAGCGGCCTGAAGACCTGCTTGGCGATGCCGGGCTAATGAAAGAGCTCAAGATCAAGCTGATGGAGCGGATGCTCGGTGCTGAGCTGACGGCACATCTGGGCTATGAAGACGGCAAGGATGCCCCGCCTGATCAGGCCAACCGTCGCAACGGGTCATCTGCCAAGAGATTGAAGGGGCAAGACGGTGAACTGCCTATCGCTGTGCCGCGGGACCGGGACGGCAGCTTCGAGCCTGAACTGGTGAAGAAGGGACAGACCCGCATTGATGGGATGGATGACAAGATTATCGGGCTTTACGCCGCCGGTCTGACGGTCCGCGATATCCGTGCTCATCTTGAGGACGTCTATGGCCTGCAAGTCTCGCCAGACTTGATCAGCCGCGTGACCGATGCGGTGTTGGATGAGGTTCGGGAGTGGCAATCCCGGGCGCTGGACCGGATGTATCCCATCGTCATTTTTGACGCTCTGCGGGTCAAGATCCGCGACGCCGATAGCCGCATGGTCAAGAACAAAGCCGTCTACGTGGCCCTTGGTGTCAGCAGGGATGGCGTGCGCGAGGTTCTTGGTCTTTGGATCGCCGACAACGAGGGCGCCAAATTCTGGCTCTCCGTGATGACAGAGCTGAAGAACCGTGGGCTGCAAGACATCCTGATCGCGGTCGTGGACGGCCTCAAGGGCTTCCCTGATGCCATCACAGCAGCCTTTCCGGACACAGCCGTGCAGACGTGCATCGTTCATCTCGTGCGCCACTCGTTGAACTTCTGTGCCTGGAAAGATCGCAAGGAGGTGGCCGCTGATCTGCGGCGGATTTACAGTGCCCCTACAGCCGAGCAAGCTGGCTTGGAGCTGGATGCCTTCGAGGAAAAATGGGCTGGGAAATATGCCTCCGTCGCACCGGCCTGGCGCAGAGCTTGGCAGGAAGTGATCCCGTTCTTTGCTTTTGATCCCGCCATCCGGAAGATCATCTACACCACGGATGTGATCGACAAGACTTTTCTTCTGGTTTCTGCTAATCTTTTCCTGTGTGGTCGACCTCGTGGCGAAGCGTGACGCGTCAGCTGGAAGCGTCACCGGGCAGCCTATTTAGTCCCTGCTGGCTTGAGGCGACTGCACACCCGGGTCGTTTCGAAGGATACGTTCGCCAAGCTGCAACAAAGTGCTCATAGCTTTTCTCTGCCCGTTCCGCGATCTGCACTTCCTGATCTCGCAACTCCTTAACGTGATAGGCATAGCTGGCACCACGCTTGTTACCTTTCTTCGGCGGCACTCCGGCAGCCAACTCCATGGACCGGATTTTATGGGCGACAAGACTGGGTCGAGCCCAACGGTAATCTTCCTGCTTTGTCAGCATATGCCAGCACAGCGTAGTAAGCTTGCGTGCCACCGCAACGGCAGCGATTTGGTGGCCACGGCGCGCACGGATACGGATGAAGAACGCGCGCAGCGGGCCTGGCGCTTTAGCCGCTGCCCAAGCCGCCTCGACCAGCATTGCGCGGGCGTGGCTGCGGCCGGCCTTGCTGATCCGGCCATGATAGGCTGGCCCGAGGCCGGATTGGCGCACCCGTGGGTTCAGCCCGAAGTAGCTCACCAGTTTCTGAGGAGAAGTAAACCGGTCGATGCTGCCGATCGCCGCCATCAGCCCGGCCGCCACTGTTAAATTAACCCCGGTGATAGTGAGCAGCCGCCGGATCGGTTCATCTTCCAAGGCGCCTTGAGCGATATCACCGTCGAGCATGGCGAGATCTTCCCCAAGTCGATCCAGTTCTCGGATATGGCGCACGATGGCGGCTCGCTCATCCTCCGGCACCGACTGGCGGGTCAGCCAATCGCGGCCACGCTTGTTGAAGAGATCGGCATGTGGGCATTTCGGGATAAGATGCGCATGCAGGATGGCATGCACCTCGTTCTTGATCCGGGTTCGATGCCGGACAACCTGATAGCGGCGCGCAACGAGCCTACGCATCCGCTCCGTCGCCGCATCCGGGGTCCAGATCTCCGGCAGGTAACCAGCCGCATGTAAACTCGCCAACGTTGCAGCGTCTACCTTATCGGTTTTCACGTGCGCGTGGGCGATGGCCTTCACCTGAAGCGGGTTGGCGATCACCACCCGTTTCACATAGGGCGTCAGCACGCGCGACACCGCCATGCAGTTCCCGGTCGCCTCGATCACGACCTCGTCCGTCTTCAGAAGTTGCCTGCCGAACCCCTCCAGAGCCGTGCGAGTCATGTCGACCCGTCCCTCGTGCCTCGTTAGACCGTTCTCCCAGATCACCACCTCCCCAAAGGTACGGTGGATGTCGATTCCAATTACGCGTCGCATGTGCGCCTCCCATTGCCAGTGACAAAAAGCGGGAGCGGCGGGCGACACGACAACTACGGATTCGCGCTCTCGGCGCAACCGGGCGAGTCGCAGAGGCGGCCAACTACTAACTCGAGCTCTCGGCTCATGCTATAGGAACGGCCTGCCCGCACATTCGTGCTCCCGGTGCCTCTGTCCCGGATGGTCGCACCATACACCCAAATCCGAAAATCCGGGCCGAACTTTGACACCAGAATCTTCATACCGGTTACCAACGCAATTGAAAGCTTGAACCGTGTAATCCGCAAATCGATCAAGACGCGGGGATCGTTCCCGACCGAAGACGCTGCAACGAAGCTGATCTACTTGGCGATCCGAAACTTTGAGAAAGGCGGCCGGAATGTTCGAGAATGGTTTGCGGCTCGCAATCATTTCGCCATAATGTTCGAGGATCGCTTCAATGCGTGACTGTATCTAAAACCCGCATGGGCCAGGCCAGATACACAAAGTTCATGACACTCCCCC
>NZ_JBDWHW010000225.1:0-34029 GCF_039975035.1 Hoeflea sp.
GCTGCCTTGCCGGCCGAATCCAAACCGGACCCGGTGGCGCAAGCCATAAACGAGGCTGTTCCCGCCAAGCCCGAGTTTGCCGCCTTGCCAAGCGTCGGCCCGGTTCCCCAGTCGAGGCCCGAGCCGCCGAAAGCCGCCCCGAAACCGGAAGCATCGGAAACCGCGTCTGCAAAGCAGAGCGATTTCAATGCCGACGAGGTTGCGGCCCTTCTCAACAAGCAGGATGCAACGGGCGGTGGCGCCAAACGGACAACCGAGACCGCCGCACTCGGCGGAACCCGGACAACCCGCGGCAATACGCTCAGTCAGAGTGAAATGGACGCGCTCCGGGGCCAGATCCAGAAGAACTGGAATATCATTCCGGGCATGGCCGATGGCGGCGATGTACGGGTTACGGTAAAGATGAGACTTGATCTGGCAGGGAACATTGTGGGGCAGCCTGACGTTACCGCGACAGGCGGATCAGAAGGCGTCAGGCGTACATTGTCAGGCAGCGCACGACGCGCCGTGCTGAAATCCCAGCCTTACCAGTTGCCTCAAGAGAAGTATGATTCATGGGCTGAAGTGATCGTGAACTTCGATCCCAGCCAGATGTTCTAAGCGCTGAAAGGCTGCATTATGAAAATGATCAACCGTATTCTTGTCCTGCCATTTGTGATGGTTGCCGCCCTTGCATTGTTGGCGGCGGGACCGGCGCGAGCCGTGGTCGAAATCGATATCAACCGCGCCAATGTCGAACCATTGCCCATCGCAATCACCGATTTTATATCAAACGACGCCATCGGGGCGCAGATTGCCGAGGTTGTGGCGGCCGACCTCAAGCGTTCGGGACTGTTTGCACCGATCGGCAAGGCCGCTTTTATCGAGAAGATCACCAATCCGGATGCGGCACCCCGGTTTGAGGACTGGCGCGTGATCAATGCTCAGGCGCTTGTCACCGGCAGGTTGGTACGCGAAGCCGACGGTCGGCTGCGTGCGGAATTCCGCTTGTGGGATACCTTCGCCAACCAGCAGCTTTCCGGCGAACAGTTCTTCACCAGGCCCGAAAACTGGCGGCGTGTGGCCCATATCATCGCCGATGCGATCTATCAGAGGCTGACCGGGGAAAAGGGCTATTTTGACAGCCGCGTGGTGTTTGTTTCTGAAAGCGGGCCCAAGACTGACCGCAAGAAGCAGCTTGCCATCATGGACCAGGACGGCGCCAACATCCGGATGCTGACCAACGCCAACGATATTGTGCTGACGCCGCGGTTTTCGCCCAGCCGCCAGGAAATCACCTATATGTCGTTCGAAGGCGGTCAGCCACGGGTCTATCTGCTCCAGCTTGAGACAGGCCAGCGCGAACTGGTCGGCAATTTCCCGGGCATGACCTTTTCGCCGCGGTTTTCGCCGGACGGCCAGAAGGTGATCATGAGCCTTCAGCAGGATGGCAACGCCAATATCTACACCATGGACCTGCGCTCGCGTGCCACCACCCGCCTGACCAACACGGCTGCAATCGACACCTCGCCATCCTATTCGCCCGATGGAGCACAGATCGTCTTCGAAAGTGACCGTGGCGGGCGCCAGCAGCTTTACATCATGGGCGCGGACGGTTCGAACCAGCGCCGCGTCTCGTTCGGAGACGGCTCCTATTCGACGCCGGTATGGTCGCCGCGCGGCGATCTGATCGCCTTCACCAAGCAATCGGGCGGCAAGTTCTCCATCGGCGTGATGAAGACGGATGGATCGGGCGAACGGATCCTGACCACGGGATTTCACAATGAAGGCCCGACCTGGGCGCCCAACGGCCGGGTGCTGATGTTTTTCCGTCAACCGGCAGGCGCCGGCGGTCCGCAGATCTATTCGATCGACCTGACCGGGTACAATGAACAGCTGGTGACCACGCCAACCTATGCCTCGGACCCGGCATGGTCGCCGTTGCTGGAGTAGCACAAAGCCGCCAAGGGGGCTGATTTCTGCCGCTTTTACGCCGCATTGTGCGTCCAAATGCGGCTAACGGAATGTAAAACAAGACTTTGTTAACCGTCTTCCTTCAACGCCGGTTAACCGCGACCGGTTACAAACGGTCAACCAGAACTTTCAAGGAGACCGGCCAATGGTCCGCATGCAAGAATTTGCCCGCAACCCGGCGATGCTCGCGCTTTTCGCAGCGCTTTTGCTGACCGGTTGCGCTTCCAAGAAGAACAACCTTCCCAATAATGCCGCTGACCTCGGCCTTGCCGGCAATGCGACGCCGGGATCGCAGCAGGATTTCACGGTCAATGTTGGCGACCGGATCTTCTTCGACACCGATTCATCAGTGGTCCGCGCCGATGCGGCCTCGACGCTTGATCGTCAGGCGCAGTGGCTCAACCAGTATCCGAACTACCAGATCACGGTAGAGGGACACGCCGACGAACGCGGCACACGCGAATACAACCTCGCGCTCGGCGCCCGCCGTGCCTCGGCAACCAGGCAGTACCTGGCTTCGCGCGGCATTGCTGCAAACCGGATCCGAACGATTTCGTTCGGCAAGGAGCGTCCGGT
Source organism: Hoeflea sp. (assembly GCF_039975035.1). Taxonomy (GTDB): domain Bacteria; phylum Pseudomonadota; class Alphaproteobacteria; order Rhizobiales; family Rhizobiaceae; genus Hoeflea. The sequence goes on from NZ_JBDWHW010000225.1 coordinate 2,530, forward strand.
CGCGGTGTGCGACGACATCTCCTGCTGGTCGCAGAACCGCCGCGCCGTCACCGTGCTTGGTGGAGCGGGCAGTTAGTACAGGTTATCGTTCAAACCTGTTCGTTTGAACGATAACGTACTTGCATCATTTGCAAGGGCTACAGCGACCTTTGCGCATCCGACGGGATGCGTGGCGCTGTAGCAGCCGGATCTTCGAACCGGGACAGAGACGGCGGCCTCCAGGCCGCCTTCTTTTCGTTGAACTCGGGTAAAGATCATAGTTTGGCCTGTTTGTGCGTTGATTTGATATCGCGCCATGCGATATTCCAGATGTCCGGGTCATCGCCCGCATAGTGAGGTCAACTGATGAAACCTATTTACAAGATGATTGCAGCCGCGGCGTTTGCCGCGTCTTCGTTTCCGGTCAATGCGTCGCCTTTGTTTTCAGGCTTTTCGCATGGCGCGCCGGTGCCCCCAGCCGCGATAGGCGGCTCCAGAACTCATGAAGAAGCGCCGGTTATTCTGGCTCAATCCGGAGATCCGGTGTTCCGGATCGGACAGCTCGAGGAACAGGTCCGCGCCTTGAATGGCCGAATCGAGGAACTCGGGTTCCAGTTGCTGCAGATGCAGGAGCAGATGCGCCAGATGCAGCAGGACAACGAGTTCCGCTTTCAGGAGCTCGAAAAGACCGGCGATCAGCGCGGCGATGCGGGCCCTTCGATCACCCCGCCGGGGATTGAGGATTCGAGCACCGCATCGACCAGTCAGGAAAGCCAGGGCACCGGCGCACCGCCGGTCGACCTTGGTTCGATCCAGTTCAACGACAAGGGCGACCTTATCGGCGGCATCATCGAGCCGACGGATTCGGGCAACCAGACGGCTTCCCTGTCCGCGCCCGAGGATATCTATCAGGCTGGCTACAATCACATGCTTGCCGGCGACTATGCGCTCGCCGAGCATGTGTTCGAGCAATATGTCAGCCAGCACCCGGACGGAGAACGGGCTTCAGACGCGATGTTCTGGCTGGGCGAGGCGCAGTATTCGCAAGGCAATTATCAGGCTTCGGCACAAACCTTCCTTGATGCTCACAAACGTTATCCGCAAGCCGACAAGGGGGCGGACACGCTGCTCAAACTCGGCATGTCGCTGGCCAAGCTCGACAATCGCGACACCGCTTGCGCAACGCTGCGCGAAGTTCTGATCCGCTACCCGGGAGCGTCGGCAGCGGTTCGCGCCAAGGTCAGTGAAGAGCAGCTTCAGGCAAGCTGCTAGGCCCGAGGGCGCCCTTGATGCTGGAACCGCCGGCGCCGCACTCACGAATGCCATCTGGCTTCCGGCAATATCTTTCTGAATTTCTGGCTGAAATGACGGACCGCCGACCGCTGGGCGTTGCCGTGTCGGGTGGATCGGATTCGCTCGGATTGCTTTACGGTCTTGCCAGTGTCTGCGCGCCGGGAAAACTGTTTGCGCTGACCGTCGACCATGGTCTGAGATCCGGATCAGCCGACGAGGCGCGCCGGGTCAAGGCCCATTGCCGCAGGCTCGGTGTCTGTCACGAAACGCTCAGGTGGGAAAACGCTCAGCCGGGCTCAGGGCTTCAGGCTGCGGCCCGTGCGGCGCGCTACCGGTTGCTCGGATTGGCTGCCGGGAGGCTCGGTCTCGCAGCCGTCCTGACAGGCCACACCAGCGACGATCAGCAGGAAACGCTGGAAATGCGCCGCGCCCGCAGCCCTTCCGAGCGCGCCGCCGGGCTGGCCGGAATTCCGCTGGCGACACTGTTTGATGGCCGCATGTGGGCGTTGCGGCCGCTGCTCGGTGTTGGCCGGGCCGAGATCCGCGACTTTCTCCGGGGCGCCGGGGTTGAATGGATCGAGGATCCGTCCAACAGCGATGCCCGTTTCGAGCGGGTGCGCATTCGTGGTCTGCTGAAGGAAGCACACCGTGCTGCGAACACAGAAGATGGCGCGCGGATCGCCGCCCTGAGGTTCCGGCTTGCCCAAAGAGCGGCGAGCTATATCGAGGGCCGCTGTTCTTTCGAAACCGCTGACACGGTTCGGATGAAGTGCGGTTGGGATGAGGATCCGGAAGTGGTGGCCGCCGTGATGGAAGCGCTGGTCGATCTGTGCGGAGGTGCCGAACGGCCACTCGACAGACGCGGCAAAGCGACGCTGCGCGCGTGTATGCGAACCTGGGCCAGTCTCTCGTCGGATGACCGGAATGGCCGGGCAATCACGCTTGGACGCACGATGATGCAAATGCGGGGAGGGGACGTGTTGATCCGGCGCGAGCGGCGCGGCCTTAACACTCTTGACCTTGAGCCAGGTGCCTCGGCAGTCTGGGACGGTCGCTATCGCATCGAAAATCTGAGCAGAACCTCGTTTCTGCGGGTGGCCGGTGGCGGTCCGCATGGTGTTTCGCCATCGTTTAGCCGGCATTTGAATGCAAGAAAGCATGGATGGGTCGCGCAGAGCGGTGTCGAGGGCGGTTTTTTGTGCCAACGGTTAATCGGCCGCAGTTCGTGTATTTTGCCGGTGTATGAGCTGACACTGGCCCAGGCATTGGCGCATTTGGCGGGCGGGAACCGGTTTCCGGAGTGCCCCTGGGACGTTTCGGGGAGCAATATGGCTTCAACAACCGTCAAAGCAGGATGACAAAGCCCGCCGGTAGCCTTGGCAACGCCCTGCCAGGCTCCTATGTTAGAGAGTAAGTATCGAAATTCGGTTTTACGCCGGTGGCCGCAGGCCAAGATTCCCGAGGACGAGCATGAATCCCAACTTCCGCAACTTCGCCCTATGGGCAATCATCGCGCTCCTGTTGATCGCATTGTTCAACATGTTTCAGAGTCCGAGTGAACGGACCACCGGACGCGACATCGCCTATTCCCAGTTCCTCAAGGATATCGATACCGGCCGCGTGCGCGATGTGACCATTGTCGGTGAACGCATTTCCGGCAACTACACCGATTCCGCTACCGGCTTTCAGACCTATTCGCCCGGCGATGCAGGTTTGATCCAGCGGCTCAATGATCGCAATGTCACGATCACCGCCCGTCCGGAAGTCGACAGTTCCAACACGCTTATCGGGTATCTGATTTCCTGGTTGCCGATCCTGCTCATTCTCGGCGTGTGGATATTCTTCATGCGGCAGATGCAGGGCGGGTCGCGCGGCGCCATGGGATTTGGCAAGTCGAAGGCGAAACTGCTGACCGAAGCGCATGGCCGTGTCACCTTCGCCGATGTTGCCGGCGTGGACGAAGCCAAGCAGGATCTCGAGGAAATCGTCGAATTCCTGCGCGATCCGCAGAAGTTCCAGCGGCTTGGTGGCAAGATCCCGCGCGGCGTATTGCTCGTGGGCCCTCCCGGCACCGGCAAGACGCTGACGGCCCGCGCGGTCGCCGGCGAAGCCAATGTGCCGTTCTTCACCATTTCAGGGTCGGATTTCGTTGAAATGTTCGTCGGCGTTGGCGCAAGCCGTGTTCGCGACATGTTCGAGCAGGCCAAGAAGAATGCGCCCTGCATCATCTTCATCGATGAAATCGACGCCGTCGGCCGTCACCGCGGCGCCGGACTTGGCGGCGGCAATGACGAGCGCGAGCAGACGCTCAACCAGTTGCTTGTCGAGATGGACGGTTTTGAAGCCAATGAGGGCATCATCCTGATCGCGGCAACCAACCGTCCCGACGTGCTTGACCCCGCGCTGATGCGTCCGGGCCGGTTCGACCGTCAGGTCGTTGTCCCGCTTCCCGACGTCAATGGCCGCGAGAAGATCCTCAAGGTGCATGTCCGCAACGTGCCGATGGCGCCGAATGTCGATCTCAAGGTTCTGGCCCGCGGCACACCCGGCTTCTCCGGTGCTGATTTGATGAACCTGGTCAATGAAGGCGCGCTGCTGGCGGCCCGGCGCAACAAGCGTATTGTCACCATGGCTGAATTCGAAGATGCCAAGGACAAGGTGATGATGGGAGCCGAGCGTCGCTCGACTGCCATGACGCAGGAAGAAAAGAAGCTGACTGCCTATCACGAAGCCGGCCACGCCGTCGTCGCACTCAATGTTGCGGTGGCCGACCCGGTGCACAAGGCAACCATCATTCCGCGCGGCCGCGCACTGGGCATGGTCATGCAGTTGCCTGAAGGTGACCGCTATTCCATGAGCTACAAGTGGATGGTGTCGCGGCTGGCGATCATGATGGGCGGGCGCGTTGCCGAGGAACTGACCTTCGGCAAGGAAAACATCACCTCCGGTGCGTCATCCGACATTGTCCAGGCCACCAAGCTGGCCCGTGCAATGGTGACCGAGTGGGGTTTCTCCGACAAGCTCGGACTGGTCGCTTATGGTGAAAACCAGCAGGAAGTCTTTTTGGGACATTCTGTTGCGCAGCAGAAAAACGTGTCTGAATCCACGGCCCAGACCATCGACAGCGAAGTTCGCCGTCTGATCGATCAGGCCTATGTCGAGGCGCGCGAAATCCTGACCAAGAAAAAGAAGGGCTTTATCGCCATCGCGGAAGGTCTGCTTGAGTATGAAACGCTGACTGGCGAGGAAATCAAGGCGCTGATTCGTGGCGAAAAACCCGCGCGCGATATCGGTGATGACACGCCTCCGAGCCGTGGAACCGCTGTGCCGACCGCCGGCGCCAAGAAAGGCGGCGCTGGCAAGAAGGGTGATGAGCCCGATGCAGGCATGGAGCCTCAGCCGCAATAGCGTTGTGATTTCATCAACCATAACCGCATCAAATTGCAAACAGCCGCCGTTTGGCGGCTGTTTTGCTTTCTGTGCAACGGTTTGTAACAAAATCTGATTTTATTATGGAATGGAATTGGAGGATCAGTCTGGGTGACGATAATCAATAAAACGGCATTGTTCCGGGGGCTTTCATGAGCAGACGATATTTTGGCACGGATGGAATTCGTGGCCAGGCGAACAAGGCCCCGATGACACCGGACCTGGCAATGCGCGTGGGCATAGCCGTTGGAAACCTGTTTCGGCACGGCGATCACCGGCACCGGGTCGTGATTGGCAAGGACACTCGGCTGTCGGGCTACATGATCGAGAACGCCCTTGTGGCGGGATTTACCGCGGCAGGCGTCGATGTGTTTCTGCTCGGGCCGATTCCGACGCCGGCTGTTGCGATGCTCACCCGATCGCTCCGCGCCGATATCGGCGTGATGATTTCCGCCTCCCACAATCCCTACCAGGACAATGGCATCAAGCTGTTCGGGCCCGATGGCTTCAAGCTGTCGGATGAACTTGAACACCGTATCGAGGAACTGATGGATGAGGATATCCATCTGCAACTGGCGCGGCCGGACGCCATCGGCCGGGCCAAGCGGATTGACGGTGTTCATGACCGGTACATCGAATTTGCCAAGCGGACCCTGCCCAAGGACATCACGCTGTCGGGCATGCGCGTTGTTGTCGATTGCGCCAATGGCGCGGGCTACAAGGTCGCACCTGCCGCGCTTTGGGAGCTGGGCGCGGATGTGATTGCAATCGGCGAAGAGCCGAACGGCACCAACATCAACCTGAATTGCGGCTCGACCCACCCTGTTGCGCTGTCGCGCAAGGTCCACGAAGTGCGTGCCGATATCGGCATCGCGCTGGACGGCGATGCCGATCGCGTGCTGATTGTCGATGAGACCGGAGCCGTGATCGATGGTGACCAGTTGATGGCGCTTATCGCTGAATCCTGGGCCGCCGAGAATGTGCTGCGCGGCAATGGCATTGTCGCCACCGTGATGTCGAACCTTGGCCTGGAACGCTTCCTCAACGGGATTGACCTGTCGCTTGCCCGGACCAAGGTCGGCGACCGCTACGTCGTCGAGCACATGCGCAAGAATGGTTTCAATGTCGGCGGCGAACAGTCGGGCCATATCGTGCTGACCGATTTCGCCACCACCGGAGATGGCCTGGTTGCGGCGTTGCAGGTGATGGCGTGCGTCCAGCGCATGGGACGTCCGGTTTCAGAAGTATGCCGCAGGTTCGAGCCGGTGCCGCAGGTGCTCAAGAATGTCCGGCATTCGGGCGGCCATCCGCTCAATGACCAGCTGGTCAAGACGGCCATCGCCGAAGCAGAGGCCGCCCTTGGCAACTCGGCCCGGCTGGTTATCCGGCCTTCCGGCACGGAACCGCTGATCCGGGTCATGGCCGAGGGTGACGACCGCAATCAGATCGAGACCGTAGTCGACCAGTTGATCAATGTGATTTCAGGCGCACGCAACGCGGCCTAATGCACGGCGCGCAAAATACATGGCGCGCAAAAGTGTGCCGCGGTTTTGCGCGCCCTGCAGCAACAGCGAGCAAACGCGCGTCACCTGACACCGTTTGAATGCGATGTGTTCGATCGGCTTTGCCACTTGACGCGCAATCCGCGAAACCGGAACAGCCCCACTCTCCACACAGACCTCAAATCGCTCCAATGCCGGGCATCGCACCCGATGTGCGATACAGGAGCGTGATGGATGAGCCCAGGGCCGGCGTGGCGGAAACCCGAATCTGGAAAATGCGTTCGGCACTGCCAGTGTTTTCCACATCCCGAAGCGATTGCTACAAAGTGGTTTTGCTGTGTCGGTGCCGTCTGTTGGCCGGTCTATGCAACCTATTCTTGGTAAATAGACGTGGTTAAGCGTGCTTTAACCATTGTCGGTCATTGTCTGTGACGAACCCACAAGCGTGTTGTCTCCAAAACTGGTGGCAGCGCCTGTCCCGACAATGGAGTCTCCCATGAAAAAGATCTTCCTGGCTACCACGGCCATGGTGTTTGCCGGTGTTGGATCGGCAGCAGCCGCTGACATTCTGCCGCCTCCCATTGTTGAGGCACCGGTCTATGAAATGCCTGCACCACAGCCGGTTGCGGCAGCCAGTGGCTGGTATCTGCGCGGCGATGTCGGCTATTCCTGGAACGAGATCAGTGGTGCGGAATTCTTCCAGGGCGGCAGTTCTGCTGCTTATGTGCCTTTCGCCACCACGTCGCTGCGATCATCCTACAGCGTCGGAGCCGGCGTCGGATACAAGGTCAACCGGTACCTGCGTACAGATGTGACGCTTGATTATTTTGGTGACACAGACTTTCGTGGATCAACGCAAGGCGGGTGCGGAACACCCGGCCTGAGCCCGTGCACCTCGACCGATATTTCCACATTCTCCGCGATCAGCCTGCTCGCCAACGCCTATGTGGACCTTGGCACTTATGGCCGTTTCACACCTTACGTCGGTGCTGGTATCGGTGGAACACGGGTTGATTGGAAGGGTCTGAGCAACACGTCTTGCTCGAATGCCAACCCGGCATTGTGCGATCCCACCGTCACCCACTCCGGCGAGGCGTCCTGGCGCTTCACTTACGCGCTTATGGCCGGCGCTTCGGTTGACCTGACCTGCAACCTGAAAGCCGACGTCGGCTATCGTTACCGCCATATCGAAGGCGGCAAGATGTTCGGTTACGCTTTGAACGGCGGCCCCGGTTACGACAAGAGCATGTCTTCTCATGAGGTGCGTGGCGGTCTTCGCTATGGCTTCAACGGTTGCGCCCAGGAAGAAGTCTACATCGAACCTGCGCCAATCATGCCTGCTGTCTACAAATAGGTTGCAGCCTCAAGACACGGTTTAACCTATTCGTATCAAGCCGCCCGGTGCTTTTGCCGGGCGGCTTTGTTTTGTTCTCGAGCAAGACTGAAAAGACCGGGTGCGGCGGCAATGAGCGTAATCCGCATGGTTAATAGACATGCTTAACCGCGGCTTAACCAGTCGCGGTCATAGTTGTTCTCACAGCAATTCCGGAGGCCTTTCAGCAAGACCGGATCTATTGAAGGGAAATCAGCTATGGTAATGCGAACCGCTGTGACGACTTGCATTGTAGTTTTGGCCGGGCTCGCAGCGTCCGCACAAGCTGCGGATCTCGATGAAATCATCTATGCCCCGGACTTGCCGATGACCCAGCCGGTCGAAATCGGCTCGGGCTGGTACCTGCGCGGCGATCTTGGCTACTCGACCCGGACACGCGGCGCGGCGACCAACTATTCGGTCTTCACTGCCGGGCCCACTTATACCGGTGCGGCATTCGACTCGTCGTCCCTCGACAGTGACTGGTCGGGATCCTTGGGTGTCGGTTACAATTTCACCGACTATCTCAGAGGTGATCTCACCTTTGATTTCACCGAGGGAACGTTTTCCGGCGCCACCAGTTCAGCATTCCCATGCGGGGCAGGGCCGGTCGGAACAGGCTGCGCCAGCACCGACACGCAGGGTTTCGAGCAATTTGGCATCATGGCCAATGCCTATGTCGATCTCGGCACGGTTGCAGGGTTCACGCCCTATGTCGGCGCGGGCGCCGGCATGACGCGGGTGATCTGGGGCACGCTGAACAGCGCCAACCGTTGCGTCGGCGCTGGGTGCGGTGCGACGCCGGTAACCGGCACGACAAGCCCGGGCGAGAAAAGCTGGCGCTTCACCTACGCCCTGATGGCCGGCATGACCTACGACCTGACTAAGGACCTCAAGCTGGATCTGGGGTACAAATACTCCAAGATCGACGGCGACGCGCAATTTGGCTATGACGCAGCCACCGCGGCAGCCGGCGCAACCGGCGTGCAGGCTTCCGACAACGGGTTCGAGAATCACGAAGTCCGGGTCGGTCTGCGCTACAATCTCTGGTAGGTCAAGCCTGCAATCAGACACTTGAGAGGGCGGATCATCTCCGCCCTTTTTCGTATGCTGCAGCGCATAATGCAACTTGACAGCCAATTGATCGAGGTCTAATCCCGCCAGTGGGCCACCCCTCCCCAACGAGGGGCCACTATCTGGAAGGATAGAATTATGATGACTGACACGAAGCCGGACCTGCGTCCGGCCAACCCCCGTTTTTCTTCTGGTCCCTGCGCCAAGCGTCCCGGTTGGACGCCTGAAGCGCTCGTCGATGCGGCTCTCGGCCGCTCGCACCGGGCCAAGATCGGCAAATCCAAACTCAAGCAGGCCATTGACCTGTCGCGCGAAGTTCTCGGCGTGCCGGCTGACTACCGCATCGGCATCGTTCCGGCGTCCGACACCGGCGCTGTCGAGATGGCGCTGTGGTCGATGCTCGGCGCCCGCGGCGTCGATATGGTGGCCTGGGAGAGTTTTGGCGAAGGCTGGATCACCGATGTCGCCAAGCAATTGAAGCTTGATGATGTGCGCAAGATCACCGCACCCTATGGCGAATTGCCGGACCTCAAGCAGATCGATTTCGATCGCGACGTGGTTTTTACCTGGAACGGCACCACCTCGGGCGTCCGCGTCCCCGATGCTGATTTCATTCCCGCCGACCGGCAGGGGCTGACCATTTGCGACGCAACTTCCGCGGCGTTTGCGCAGGACCTCGACTTCGCCAAGCTCGATGTCACCACCTTCTCCTGGCAGAAGGTGCTGGGCGGCGAGGGCGGCCATGGCGTGCTGATCCTCAGCCCGCGCGCTGTCGAGCGGCTCGAGAGCTACGTGCCTGCCTGGCCGCTGCCGAAGATCTTCCGCATGACCAAGGGCGGCAAGCTGATCGAAGGTATCTTTACCGGCGAGACCATCAACACCCCGTCGATGCTCTGCGTCGAGGACTACATCGACGCGCTGAGCTGGGCCGAACGTGTGGGAGGCCTCAAGGGGCTGATGGCCCGCGCCGACGCCAATGCGAATGTATTGCACCGTTTCGTCGCTGAAAATGACTGGATCGGCAATCTGGCCAAGGTCGAGGCGACCCGGTCCAACACCTCCGTCTGCCTGGTCATCACCGATCCGGAGATTGCAGCGCTTGCGCCCGACGCGCAAGCCGCTTTCGCCAAGGCCATGGTTGGCCGTCTCGACAAGGAAGGCGTGGCGCTGGATATCGGCGCTTACCGCGATGCGCCTGCGGGCTTGCGGATCTGGTGCGGCGCGACGGTCGAGACCGCTGATCTCGAAGCGCTGACGCCGTGGTTGTCGTGGGCTTTCGCCCAGGAAAAAGCCGCGCTCAGGCAAGCTGCCTGATCAAAGTCCTGATAACCGCGCCGGTCTGATCCAGCGCGGTCCACGCTGCCCAATCCCATCATTCAGACCTTATCAATGGAGGCCATCATGGCACCTCGCGTACTCGTATCCGATGCCCTGTCGGAAACCGCCGTCCAGATCTTTCGCGATCGCGGCGTTGAAGTGGATTTCATGCCGAAGCTCGGCAAGGACAAGGAAAAGCTGCTCGAAATCATCGGCGACTATGACGGCCTTGCCATTCGCTCGGCCACCAAGGCGACCGAGAAGCTGATCGCAGCCGCGACCAATCTGAAAGTTATCGGCCGCGCCGGTATCGGCGTCGACAATGTCGACATTCCGGCCGCCTCGCGCCGCGGCATCATTGTCATGAACACGCCGTTCGGCAATTCGATCACAACGGCAGAGCACGCCATCGCGCTGATGTTCGCCGTGGCCCGCCAGCTTCCCGCCGCCGACACGTCGACGCAGGCCGGCAAGTGGGAGAAATCGAAATTCATGGGTGTCGAGATCACCGGCAAGACGCTTGGCGTCATCGGTGCGGGCAACATCGGCGGAATCGTCTGCTCGCGCGCCATTGGCCTGAAAATGCATGTCGTCGCCTATGATCCGTTCCTGTCGAAGGAACGCGCCGAGGAGATGGGCGTCACCAAGGTCGAGCTCGACGAATTGCTGGCCCGGGCCGATTTCATCACCCTGCATGTGCCGATGACCGACAAGACCCGCGGCATTCTGGGTGCCGAAGCGCTGGCCAAGACCAAGAAGGGCGTTCGCATCATCAACTGCGCCCGTGGCGGCCTGGTGGACGAGGCGGCTCTCGCCGAGGCGATCAAGTCGGGCCACGTCGCAGGCGCGGGCTTTGACGTGTTCGAGGTCGAGCCCGCCACCGAAAGCCCGCTGTTCGGCCTGCCCAACGTGGTCTGCACCCCGCATCTGGGCGCCTCCACCACCGAAGCGCAGGAAAACGTCGCGTTGCAGGTTGCCGAGCAGATGTCGGACTATCTGGTCAAGGGCGCGGTTAGCAATGCCATCAACATGCCCTCGATCACAGCGGAAGAAGCGCCGATCCTCAAACCCTTCATCCGGCTCGCCGATGTGCTCGGCTCGTTTGCCGGTCAGGTCACCGAGAGCCCGATCAAGGAAATCGAGATCCTCTATGACGGCGTCACATCGGGGATGAACACCAAGGCCCTGACCTCGGCACTGCTGGCCGGGCTGATCCGCAACCAGGTGGCCGATGTCAACATGGTTTCAGCGCCGATCATGGTCAAGGAAAAGGGCATCATCCTGTCCGAGGTCAAGCGCGACAAGACCGGCGTCTATGACGGCTACATCAAGCTCACCATCACCACCGAACGCCAGACCCGTTCGGTCGCGGGCACGGTGTTCTCGGATGGCAAGCCGCGCTTCATCCAGATCAAGGGCATCAACATGGATGCCGATGTCGGCCAACACATGATCTACATCGCCAACACCGACGTGCCCGGCATGATCGGCTTCATGGGTTCGACGCTGGGCGACGCCGGCGTCAACATCGCCAACTTCCAGTTGGGCCGCGAAAAGGAAAGCGGCGACGCCATCGCGCTGCTCTATGTCGACGGGGTCGTGGACCAGGCTGTGCTCGACAAACTCACCGCCCATGAGGCCATCAAGCAGGCCAAGCCGCTGGTGTTTAACGTCGACTGAGGTTTGTGGATGAGTGAATGAATTTGCCGCCTCCCGGGACGATGGTTCCGGGGGGCGGTTTTTGTTTTGGGGGTGGCGGGGCAGTACACGTTATGTCGGCTATGGGCGGGAAGCGGACGTTTGTTGCGTCGGAAACGAATGACCGAAATAGGGCTGGAAGCTGGCTGCCAGGGGTTAGGACTTGCTCTGCTATAGCTGTCGTACAGCATTTAATCGAGCAAAAGCTAGCAGTGACCGCATTCCGGAAGATTACTGTGGAGACTGGCCCTAAACACGCTGACTTAGTAGGATTATGTGGAGCCAGAGTTGTGACCAAATTTGGTTGTTCACACTTTTGTGCTTTTTAACCCACCGAAAGCCATCGTTCCGCACCGTTAGCGGCTGATGGCATGGAAAGCAGGCAAATGATGGACCTTTCGGCATACTTCGATGACTCGGGCAGCGACTTCGGTAAACGCGATCTCGTTTTCGCTGGATTGGTTAATCGCGACGACTCTTGGGAGCAGTTTAGCGTGGCATGGAGCGCGGCGCTGGCCAAGCCTCCGTCGATCGAGTACCTAAAGATGGCGGAAGCGAACGGTCTGCGGGGCCAATTCGCTGGCTGGACCCGAGACGTCCGCGACCAAAAACTGGAGAGTTTGGTAGAGGTCCTGGACCGTTTTCGGCCCCCTTGGACATATGATGTTTCCATTGGCCGGACAGAATACGAAAGACACGTATCTCCGGTATCGCCTCGCGGCCTTTCTACGCCTTATTTTGTCATTACCTTCGGGGCAGTTTCGGCCGTGGCCCGCCATTTGGCCAGCGAGGGAGTGAGCAAGCCGGTCAGGTTCATCTTTGATGAGCAGAACGGAGTAGACACGGACATCGCCCTCTTTTTAGACTACATGCTGGAAAATCTGGACTCGGACTCGCGTGAGCTGGTCAAGAGGCCCGTCGGCTACGGCGACGATAAGCACAACCTGCCCCTGCAGGTGGCGGATATGTTGGCGTGGCATATCCGCTGGCAACGGGAGGATAGAGAAGACCCAACTATAATGCGGCGAGCTGAGTACATTCGGTCCAAGACTCATATTGAAATGCCGATACCAGCGGAAATGATTCGTCGTTGGGGCACTGCTTTCTCTCAGGCGCTGCCTATCTTGGAAACCCTAAAGACGAAGGGAGAATGGCAGCGTTTGCGAACGGTCGCGGAACGGTCGAAGCGCGCTGGTTTTACACCGCCTCACGCTGACGATCCCGTGGAGGCACTTGCCAACATTCGAGCGGCTTGGGATAAGTTTCGAGGGAGCAGTTAGCGATGACGACTACTCCAATGCTGCCGATCAGTAGCAGTCGGTTCGGGTATTGGCCCCGGATTCGTCAAATGCGAGGTGTCTGCTCTTTCCGGTTGAGGTTTATAGAGGCATACTGACGGTAATCCACCCAATCAGGAACTTGGTGCGCAACACACTGTATGACTGCTTACGGAACCTTGACCGAAGACCACGGATGGCTGGATCGAGGGCGGAAAGTAGCGTTTCCTGGAGGAGCATTCGAACGGCAGCTTTGGGCCGAAAACGCCAATCCGTATACCCCCACCGCGGTTTTCGTACTGGCTCTTTTCCGCTATTTATCAGCTTCAGCATCCCCCCACTCACTTCCCCCGCTCCGACAGCCATATCCCGCCCAGCACCAGTCCCAGCGCCACCACGTGATAGACGTGCAGCATCTCGCCCAGGATCATCACGCTCAGCAACGTGCCGAAGATCGGGACCAGGTTGATGAAGATGCCGGCGCGGTTGGAGCCGATGATCTCGTTGCCCTTGATGAACATCACCTGGGCGATCAATGAGGGGAACACCGCGGTGAAGATGGCGATCAGCCATCCGGTCGTATCGGGCCAGATGATCGTGCCGCGCATCGCCTCATAGGCTGAAAACGGCAGCGAGGTGAGAAAGGCCGAGGCTGCCATCACCGTGATCATCGATTGCCAGTGCAGCACCGGCTTGTAGCGCAAGGCCACGGTGTAGCCGCCGTAAAACAGCACGGCGAGCAGCATCAGCGCGTCGCCCTGGTTGAGTTGCAGGCCGATCAGGCGGGTCAGGCTGCCGCTCGAGGCGGTGATGGCGACGCCCGCCACGGTGAGCACGAAGCCCGCGACCTGCGCCCAACTGGCCCTGATGCGAAACAGGATGAAGTTGGCCAGAAAGATCACCATCGGCATGCCGGCCTGCTCGATGGCGACATTGATGGCGGTGGTGTATTCCAGCGCTGAATACAGCAGGATGTTGAAAAACGCGAAGCCGAACATGCCATAACCGGCAAGCAAGGGCAGATTGGCCCGGATGGTGTTGGCGTCGCGGCGCAACTGGGGCAGGGTGAATGCCAGCAGGATCGCCAGCGCGGTGCCCCAACGGACCGAGGTCAGCAGCATCGGCGAGATATGGCCCACCGCCAGTTTTCCGGCCACGGCGTTGGCGCCCCATAACAGCGCGGTGATGGTCAGAAGCACATAGGCGCGAAGGATCAAGGCGGAATTTCCGGATTTCGGAGGTGGAACTTGCCGGTGGAGGCGGTGCTGTGGAGCCCGTGCGGACCCCCATGCACGCTTGTTTGGCCAGAAGCTGCATAATTGTCACGTAAAAAAGCCTGTTCCTTGTGCCAGAGGGTCGATTTTGGCGGTCCGAGTCTGTATGCATGCGCGGGTTTTTGTTTTCCGGGCCACTTGTGAAGGGGCCTGCTGCCAAGGGGATATCATGGCCAACGTAGTTGTCGTCGGATCGCAATGGGGTGATGAGGGTAAGGGCAAGATCGTCGACTGGCTGTCGGAGCGGGCCGATGTGGTTGTCCGGTTCCAGGGCGGTCACAATGCCGGCCATACGCTGGTGGTTGATGGCGCCGTCTACAAGCTGTCGCTGTTGCCTTCGGGCGTGGTCCGTCCGGGCAAGCTCGCCGTCATCGGCAACGGCGTGGTCATCGATCCGCATGCGCTGGTCAGCGAGATCGACCGGCTGGCCGGGCAGGGTGTCGTCATCAATGGCGACAACTTGCGGATTGCCGACAACGCCACGCTGATCCTGTCGCTGCACCGTGAGCTTGATGCGTTGCGCGAGGATGCGGCTTCCAATTCCGGCACCAAGATCGGCACCACGCGGCGCGGCATCGGCCCGGCCTATGAAGACAAGGTCGGACGCCGGGCCATCCGGGTGATGGATCTCGCCAATCTCGAAAGCCTGCCGGCCAAGGTCGACCGGCTGCTGACCCACCACAATGCGCTCAGGCGCGGCCTTGGCCAGCCGGAGTTTTCGGTCGAGACAATTTTGGAAGAACTCACTTCGGTTGCCGAGCGCATCCTGCCGTTCCGCGAGACCGTGTGGCTGCTGTTGGACAAGAAGCGCCGCGCCGGCGCGCGGATCCTGTTTGAAGGCGCGCAGGGCACGTTGCTCGATGTCGATCACGGCACCTATCCGTTCGTCACCTCGTCCAACACCATTGCCGGTCAGGCGTCCGCGGGCTCGGGCATGGGGCCGGGCGCGCTGAGCTATGTGCTGGGCATCACCAAGGCCTACACCACCCGCGTCGGCGAAGGGCCGTTCCCGACCGAACTCAATGACGCCACCGGCCAGTTCCTCGGCGAGCGCGGCCACGAGTTCGGCACTGTGACCGGCCGCAAGCGGCGCTGCGGCTGGTTCGATGCAGCACTTGTGCGCCAGTCGGTCGCGGTCAACGGCATCACCGGCATTGCGCTGACCAAGCTCGACGTGCTCGACGGTCTTGAAGAACTCAAGATCTGCGTCGGCTACGAGCTTGACGGCGAGCGCGTCGACCATCTTCCCGCCAGCCAGGGCGCGCAGGCACGCGTCACCCCGGTCTACGAGACCATCGAGGGATGGAAGGGCACCACGGTCGGCGCCCGAAGCTGGGCGGATCTGCCGGCGCAGGCGATCAAATACGTGCGGCGGATCGAGGAATTGATCGGCGCGCCGGTTGCGCTGCTGTCTACAAGTCCCGAGCGGGACGACACGATACTTGTGACTGACCCGTTTGAAGACTAGGTTAGCGCGAAAGCGCGATTGGCGGCGATCAACGGGAACAAACCAGGGTAAAACATGGCGGATTTTGTAGCAGTCATCCGGAAGGCAGTGGATAGCCTGTCTGAGAATACTCCGGAGAACCGGACCAAGGTCTATGACAAGGCGCGGGCTGCCATCCGCCGTCAGCTAGAGGCGATCAATCCGCAACCCTCCGACGAGGTGATCGCACGGCAGCTCGACAAGCTCGATCTTGCCATCGAGGAAGTCGAGAGCGAGCATGCCGAAGCGCTTCCCGCCGATCTCGACGAGGCCGATGCGCTGATGGCCGAGCTCGAATCGATGGTTGAAAAAAGCCCGGTGATCGTCGAGCCGGCGTCTCCACCTCAAATGGCCGCGCCGATCCCTGCGCCATCGCCTGCGCCACAACCCGCGCCCCAACCCGCGCAAGAGCCGGTGGCGGCCCAGGCCAGCGAACCTGAAGCGGTTGCTGCTTCGCCCCAACCCGCATCGCGTCCGTCCGATCTTGTCGGCGATGCTCATGATGAGGCCTTCGGGCTAGGGCACGCGCCGGACAAGCCCGAGCGGGCTTCGCGGGCGCGCCAGCCAGCGCGCGGCAAGGGCGGCAAGAGCGGCATCGCGGTGCTGGCTCTGGTTGTGCTGCTTGCCGCGGTCGCCTATGCCGGATGGGTTTACAAGGACAGCGTCATCGCGATGTTCGGTTCCGGCACCACCGATACGCCGGTCGCCACCGAGACCGCGCAACCGGCGGCGGAAACCGCGGTCGTCACGCCGGAGCCGGCAGCGCAGCCCGCGACGCCTGAACCGGCCGGTCCCGAGCCGGCAAGCGCTGACGACGGCAAGTTTACCCAGCGCCTGAACGCCGACGGGACCGAAATCGATGCCGGCCCCGCGCCGGGTCCGGCTGTCGACGATACGGTTGAGGGCCGGTCCGTGGCCGAACTCACCGATGCCGGCGCGGTGGATGAATCCGCTGCGGAGGAAGGTACCGCCGAAGCTCCGGTCTCGCCTCAGGATGCCACTGCACCGGCTTCGCAGCCGCTCGGCGTGGCGCAGAAGATGATCCTTTACGAGGAGCGGCTTGGACAGCAATCACTGGATGTCAATCAGGGCACGGTGGTCTGGACGCTGGTCAGCGAACCCTCGGGCGATGGTCCCGACGAGCAGGTTATTCGCGGCGAGATCAACAATCCCGAGAAAGGCCTGTCGGCGCTGATCACCATCAAGCGCAACACCGACCCGTCGCTTCCCGCCAGCCACATCATCGAAGTGGTGTTCGCCGTGCCCACCGATTTCGACGGCGGCTCGATCGACCAGCTGCAGCGCATCGCCATGAAACAGACCGAAGCTGATCAGGGCAATCCGCTGATTGCGGTGCCGGCCAAGATCACCCAGGATTTCTACATGGTGGCGCTCAATGACCTTGGCGAAGCCCGCGACGCCAATGTCGAAATGTTGCGCCAGCGCAACTGGATCGACATCCCAGTGGTCTATGCCAATGGCCGGCAGGCGCTGATCACGCTGGAAAAAGGCACCAGCGGCACCGAGGTGTTCAACCAGGCGCTCGACGCCTGGGCCAAGGCCGCGCCGGTGCAATAAGCCGAATCTGCCGCGCCTGACCGGATGGCCGCTCCCTCCGGTCGGGGGGGCAAAAGCGGCCGTCAGCGCTGATGTGCCCTGTCGTCGGGCAAAGCCGTAATGCGGCAACCCGGACCGGATACCAATTCTTCATTCTGATTTCGGAAATAGAGTTGCCGCTTGACCCAAGCTGTTGATTTTTAAGGGTCCGTTTACGCTGAAAGCCTAGTTTTCATTGTGAAAGCGGTTCCGGCGTGGAATGTCAGCTGGATCTTTTGGAGCTGTCGCATGCGTAGGCTGTGTGTTGAATTCACACCATTCTTGAAAAACGAACGGGGAAATTTCGGCATCTTCGCTGCAGCCCTGATTCCTGTGCTTTTTGCCGCTGCAGGGCTGGCGGTGGACTACACCAACATGTCCCGTGCCAGGTATGATCTGCAGAACATGGTCGATGCTTCGGTTCTGGCTGTGTCAAAGAAAAACAGCCAGGCCGGCGACCGCGAGGTTCTCTACCGCCAGATGCTCAAGGCGGAACTGGCCGGTTACGACGACATGACCCTCGTCGATGAAGGGCTGGAACAGACCGTCGGCGTCAACTTCATCCGCACCGATGCCCATGCCACAGCGAGCATCCCGCTGGTGTTCATGGGGCGCTTCATGCCCAACACGGTTTCGGTCGCGGCTTCGACATATTTTTCCACGCGCAGCATCGAAATCGCCATTGCCCTTGATAACACCGGTTCGATGGGAACCGGCGGGATCAACGCGCTCAAGCAAGCGTCCCACGCCCTGCTTGATTCGCTGGGTGACATCGACACGTCGAAGCAAAGTCTCAAGGTCGGTCTGATCCCCTTCGTCACGGCGGTCAATATCAAGGGCGATGGCTTCGACAGCGCCTGGATCGATGAAACCGGGAAGTCGCTCTACAATGGCTGGACATTTCTGACCGAGGCCCAGCGATCCGCCAGGCGGTCGTCGGGCAACAACACCGCCGACTTCTCCGCTGCAAACTACCCGCACCACCTCAACCTGTTTTCCTGGTCCAAAACAAGCTGGAAAGGCTGTGTCGAGGCCCGACCGGCACCTTACAACACCGATGTGACGCCACCCGACGCCACCAGGCCCGATACCCTGTTCGTGCCCTATTTCGCCCCCGATGAGCCGGGCAACCGCATGAGCGTGGGCGGAAACAACTCCTCGGCCTTCAATAATTCCTGGCTCGATGACGCGGTGTCGGGTGACCATGCCACGGTTCAGCGCTCGACCGTCAAATACACGACCAAGACCGCGGTGCAGAGCGATTTCAAGGACAGCACCGGACCGCTGACCCTGGGTCCGAACCGGGCCTGCCCGACGCCGATCGTGCCGCTGACGGCAACGCTGTCCAAGGTCAGGACCGGGATCGACGCCATGCAGTACTGGAATGGTTCGGGCACCAACATTGCCGAAGGTCTGGCATGGGGCTGGCGCGTGCTTTCGCCGGACGCACCCTATACCGAGGGCGCGGCGATCAATCCCGATGCGGTGACGAAAATTCTGGTGATCATGACCGATGGCACCAACGTGTCCTATGGCGCCAGCAACACCATCAACAAATCCGACTATGGCTCCTACGGCTTCCTGTCTGACGGCCGGATCAATTCGGCGTCCACCCAGTCCAAGGCCGAGGCCTATCTCAACACGGCGACCGCCAACATGTGCGTCGATATCAAGAAGCTCGGCATCGAGGTCTACACGGTTCTCTACAAGACCACGGCGACATCGCTGAAGGACATGTTCCGCACCTGTGCAACGCGCGAGGACAATTTCTTCATGGCCAGCGACGTCGTGTCGCTCAAGCAGGCATTCTCGGCAATCGGACAGTCGGTGGCCGGCGTCCGCATCAGCCACTGATACCGCTTTGGGGTACGCCGGCTCGGTGTCCTTGCCTGTCGCGGGGCATTCGGCCGCAGCCTCGGCCGGCTCACTCACACGTGCTGGCGGCCTCAAGCGCCGCGATCCGGTCGGCCTTCGCCAGCCGGCCCAGTCGTGCGACCGCGGCGTAGAAGCGAGGGTAGTCGCCCGAACAGTTTTCAAACAGACGGACAAACGCCGGAACCCGGTCATTGTAGACCGACGTGGCGGCGATCTTGGCGTTGTTGATCGGGGCCGCGACCCAGCCGTCATATCCGCCAAACCCACCCCAGCGGCGCTCGCGCATCTGCCGGTAGCGCACCCTCAGCCGCTCGATCGCGGCAGCCTTTGCGGCGCGCATCCAGTCCGGGGTGCCGGGGCCCTGATAGATCTGGTTCAACTCGTCGCGGGTCTGCGCCAGCAGCGCCACGAAGTCGGCGCTGCGCTTCAGGCCGGCCTCGTAGCGGCGCAACCCGGCTTCATCGCCCGCCGCGCGCAGCCATTTCTTCACCCCGGTGGTTTCGACAGTCACGGCGAAGGCTTCGTTGAAGGCCGAATCATCATCGACATAGACGCGCTGGTGCGCCAGTTCATGAAACACCAGGCTAGCCAGATAGGTCTCATCCCGGCGCAGCATGGTGGAGAGCAGCGGATCACTCGACCAGCCCAGCGTCGAATAGGCTGTAACGCCTGAGACATGCACGTCAAACCCCTGCCGCTGGAGCTTCGCAGCGCTCTCATTCGCGGCGGTCTTGGAAAAATATCCCCGGTAGGGCACGCAGCCGAACACCGGAAAGCACATCACCCGTGGCGCGAGCGAGAATTCCGGTGCGGCAAACACCGCCCAGGTCACATAGTCCCGGCCGATATCGGCGTAAGAGCGGTAGCTCGCATTGTCGGGCAGGTCGAGGCTGCCGATGGCAAACTGCCGTATCGCCCGCGCCGACGCCATCCGCGCGCGTAAATCCTCAGGCGTCGAAGCATCGCCGATCAGCCTTTCCACACTTTGCCGCGCCGCCATGATCTCGACATGGCCTTTGAGCGACTGCGCGTAATAGGCCACGCCGATGCAGCCGCTGAGGGCGGGGAGCAGCCCAAACGCAAAAATCACTCGAAAGAAGATACGCTTCACGGTCTGCCCACTGGGTTGCCCTCGCGAGCAGATGTCGCGGTGGCTCTTGAAAGAGGACCGAGTGTAAAGGCTGCGCGCCGGATTGAGCAAGGCTGCGGTGAGACATGGCTGAAGGCCGGATGATTGCCATCCAACCTTCGACAGAATTCAATCTGATGCGATCTCACCGACCTGCTTTTATAAGCGTCTATTCCTGTGCCAGAACCAGACGGAATATCCCAGCAACGCGAAGCAGATGCTGTTCTCGCGGATTTCGGCCACTTCGTAGCCGCTGCTCTGATTGCTGCCCAAGATCAGATACAGAACCTGAGCGGCAATGATGATGACGAGCCCCAGCATCGCCGGTGACCGCGCCAGGCGCCAACGCAGCAGCAGAATCGCGAAAATCATGATCCCGGCGAAGAACATCATTTGCTGAGGCATGATGTTCCATGACGCATACATGCCCGCCACCAAGGGCATGGCCAGAAGGGTGAAATCAGCAGGCGGTATGAAATGGTCGAGCTTGCCGCGAAGCTGGCCTGGCAGAACCTGAAGCAGCAGCGGTGCGAGGATGAATGCGGCAAACGCCACTCCGTAATAGATCATCTCGAAGCGGATGGTGTAGAAATTGTGCAGGTTGGTTTCCTGCTGGGTGTTGCCCTCGAACTGGGCCGGTGTGCCCCAACCAAAATAGTGCTGCCCGTAGGAGGTTTCCTCCAAGAGCAGCACCAGCACAGCAAGCGCCATTCCCACAGCCAGCAACCTGCCGGGAACGCCGAGGATTTTCAGATCACGCAGCGCGTCGCCTGTTGCCACCGCAACCAACAGAAATACCAGCGCCGCGGCAATCGCGGCCTCCTGAAGCAAGGCAATCGGACCAAGTTCCGCCACCGCGCCGCGAAGTGCCTCAGGTGCCTGCGCAAGCGCATAGGCCGTCCATATGTGAACGCTATAGCTGATCAACGCGATGATGCCGAGACCCCATCCTGCCACACCGGCGTTCCGGAAAAGTCTGGGCTCAGGCAGCGAGTCGGGTATGACTGCAAACACGATTGCCATGCCGCCGATCAGGCTGAGAACGGTGCGAATGGCGCCGCTCACTTGCCAGTCCGGATCCGCTTCGCTGAGAAAGGTGCGGTCAAACAGCGCCATGTCGATAAACAGCGAAGCCGCGATTGTGGCAGCGCCCAAGGCCAACAACGCCAGCCTTTGTTGCACCCTGTCGGGATGGCTGTAGGTATCCATAAACATGATGATACTCCTGATTTGCATCACGCGGTTTGAGATGCGATGAGCGTGCTGATTTCCTGAAGCGTATCGATCTGTGAGACATTGAAATCCGGATCGCTCAGATCGACGCCGTAATCGGTCTCCAGCGTGAGCAGAAGGCTGACTGCGGCGATCGAATCCAGGCGACCACTGTCAAACAGGGATTCACTGTCTTCGAAAGAAGCATCCTGGTCCCGTGCAACCAGCATCTGTGAAATGGTGTTGCGCACGGTGTCGATGTTCACTGATGTCATGATGTCACTCCGAACAAGCTGGCGAGGAAAGAAATACGGTCTCCGACCGGGACAAGGCCATCGTGGTTGTCAAACACTTGAAGCAAGGCGAAGAAGAGGATCACCTGGACCCGCGGCACAACATCATGGCGCAGCCAGCCATCCTTGGCCGTGGTCCGTCGCTGGAAGAGTTGCGACCAGATCAGTCCTGCAGTCAGCGCACCTGCATAAATCGTGTAGGAATAGAAGTTATGGATGGTATCCATGAAGCCATTGATCGCAAAACCAGGGGAATCACTGATCAGATCGAAAAGAATGTTTCCCACAAAGGCCGCCATGAAGGTCGCAAACGCGAGCCGCAGCCGGGGATGGTTTTTGAAAAACCGCTGGAAGGTCGGATAGAAGAAGAAATCCGCCAGCAGCTCTTTGAAATAAAACAGGTAGCGTGACCAGAACTCCGACATCGTGCGCGAGGCGAGCGGCTTTGCCAGACCGCGCGGAACGCCGAAGCCAGCCATGCGGATCACTGCGACAAAAACATGAATCGAGACTGCGAAAGCTACAAGCTCCGACAGGAACGTCACGGCAAGGATGACCCAGCGCGAGGCGAGAGTCACCTCAGCTCCCGCCGCAATGGCGGGGATTGCGGTTTCAAGATGCGGGATTTCCAGCACACCAGCCAGAGTGCGGTTGAACAGGATCTCGCCAACGCAGTAGAGAATTGCAGCCCAGACCAGCAGCTTGAGCGCTTTAAGTCGTGTCGCAGCAAGTTCGGTGCTGTTCTTGGCCTCAAACTTCTTGAAAAATGCCGGCCCCTTCAACGGCACCGAACCATAGGCCCAGACCGGACGAAGAAAACCTATCTGCTGATAGGATGGCAGGGCCGTCTTGGAGCGCGCATCAAGAAGAATATAGCCGACAAAGAAGAATGATCCCGACAGATATCCCAACGAAATCCAGGACGCAGAAAAAAGCGGATGTGTTTGCGGAAGGAGAACCGTCATGGTTGAAAGGCCGACCCCGAGGAGAAGCATGAGCCATATCGGATGCTTCGCAATGACGCCGATTTTGCGTGACGTCTGATTTTTGATCAGCAGAAACACAAAGGCCATGAAGATCAGCCCGAAGCCGATGAAGGAGGCATCGGCAGGCACCATCGTGCCGAATGAATTCCACAGCTCGTCAAACAGCGTGTAGTGCGGTTCCTGCTTGAGGGGGCGCAGCAAGAAGTAGACTGCGCCAACACCAGTCAATGCGAGCATGCGCCGTGCAGGGAAAGCTGCACACAGCAGCAACGCGAACGCAATCAGGATGAAGTGCTTGTTACGAACCACGGGCATGAGCATCAGCAACCCGATAAATCCGGCGTGCAGAACCACTTGGCCCCTTAAGGTCTGAGCCCAGTGGAGAACGGTCTCGTTCTTATCCATCTCAAGCCATTTACGACGCCATTTCAACGGATTGAAGGTGTCAGGGCGGGTGGTCTGAATTGTGTCAAGCGAAGTCATGATGCTTGTTCCAATTCGACCTGTTCAGCCTCAAGCCTGCGCGACAGGGCATTGCGGTCGATTTTGCCATTGGCGTTTAGCGGCATGGTTTCGATTGCCTCGATGCGGGCGGGAATCATATGCGGCGGCAGAACCGACCGGAGATAATCGCGGATTTGCTGGCTGTCGTGTTGCGAGGCGGAGTAAAATCCCACCAGGCCTTCGGCCACGCCGTCGCTCACGGGCCATGCCACGGCGACCGCCATATCTGTCCCTGCGGCTTTTCGCAGCCGGGTGTCGATTTCTTCAAGTTCCACGCGATGGCCGTGCAGCTTGATCTGGTTGTCGAGCCGGCCGAGATGGTGGAAGATGCCATCTTCATCGCGATAACCGCGGTCGCCAGTGAGGTACCAGCGCTTGCCATTTCGCGCCGGAAAGCGCGCGGCGGTCAGCTCGGGCTGCTGAAAATAACCGTCAGCCAGTTGCGCGCCCGCAAGTGCAATTTCGCCAGCATCTCCGTTTTCCACCGGCTGACCGTCGGGCCCTACGATCTCGGCTTCCATGCCTGGATAAGGCTCTCCGATGGCGACGATGGCGCGCGACCCGGTTTGGCGCCCCTCAACGGTCCAGGTCTGGCGCAGGCAGGCGATTGTTGCTTCGGTCGGACCGTAGATGTTGTCGACAATGCTGTTGGGTGCTGCCTTCACCCAGTCCTCGGCAGTGGCTACAGGCAAAGGTTCCCCGCAAAACAGTGAAATCCTCAGTGATGGCATGCTGTCGGGAGACAGGCCGCCTGTTTTTCGGGTCATCGCAACAACCGACGGCACCGCGAGCCAGGTGGTGATCTGATGGGCCCTGACGAAGCGTGCCGGCGCGATCATATCCAGCGGCCGCATGATATGCAGCGCTCCACCCGCCTTCCAGGTCGACAACATGTTGTGAACGGACAGATCAAAGGTGATGTCGCAGGTTTCTGCCGCGCGGTCTTCCGGGCCGAAATCGTACCAGGTCTCCATCGCCTTGAGGTATGAGGCGACAGCGCCTGCCGAAACCATGACACCCTTTGGCTTTCCGGTGGTACCCGATGTGAATTCAATATAGGCGGTATGCTTCGCGCCGACTTTCACCGGCTCATCAGTCCCGGCGTCTGTCGCAAGCACCGGACTGCCCTTGATGAGCCTGAAATCGCCTCGATGCTCCCCGGGTGCAAGAATTGTGTCTGGAGCGGCTGCGGTGACGTCGGCTGCAAGCAGCTTTTCGCCGGCCTTGTCGACGATGAGCGCATCAAGTTTCAGCATTTCGAAAAGTTCGATCAGCCGATCTTTGGGTAGTTTCAGCCCGATCGGAACATATGTTCCACCAGCCCACGAGGTGGCGAGAATCCCAATGCAGGCCTCGGTGCTGCGAGACGCAAGAATTCCAATGCGGCCGTGGCTCAAAACAGGTTGAAGGCAACAAGCGCACGCCTGCACCTTTTGCTTGAGGGCCTTGTAGGTGAACGGGTCCGATCCGACCAAAAGAGCGTTCCGTTCTGGAAACTCTATCGCGGCCCGGTTGAATGGTGAAGCAATATTGAAATCATGTTTCACGTCATACTCCCCGCTTTTCGAGGAGATGCGTATCATCAAGGCGACGACGTCTCAATTTTATATGTTTGTTTACCTTAATGTTTAAAATTGTATCTATTCATGTATTTAGGCGTCTTGTTGAATAGTCTTTTGTTAAGGCTAGAATATAACCGACATTTCGGATGGTTATTTTCTTGTTTGCATGGGGTTGCCTTGGGAACTTGGCGCTGCCCGGGAATGGATCTGCGTGAAGGTCAGTTTTCCGTTCCAAACGGATGGCCGGGGCTGACGGAGCCTTGGCCGGAGGGAGGCGGTGGGTTTTGGCGCGCGGGCACTGTTCCCGCTGGCCAGAAGCCCGGCCAAGGGAACGCCCCGGGCTTTGCCGGAACCGGAGACCTGCCGGTCCGCACCGATTCCATCGGGCCCAGTGGGAACAAACAGCGGGTGAGACAGTTTGTGTCACATGACAGACATCCACTATACTGACGACCGGGAATTGATCGTGATCGAGCGGGAGCTCGAACAGCTGAACCGGCTGGCCAAAACGCTGGACAGCCGGTTCATCCTTCCGGGCACGTCGATCCGCTTCGGACTGGACACGGTTATAGGCCTGATTCCAGGCGTCGGCGACACGCTGGTGGCCGCCCCCTCGATCTGGATCATCTGGCGCGGACACAGGATGGGGATCGGCAAACGCCATATTGCCCGCATGGTCGCCAATTCGGCGGCCGATTACGTGATCGGTCTGGTGCCGGTGATCGGCGATCTCTTTGACGTCGGCTTCAAGGCCAATCTGCGCAATGTCGCCATCCTGCGCGAGCAACTTGGTGTCAGAAAACAGACACATAGCTCTGCGCAAACCCAAACGGGTGCAATGCCCTGAATGCTGCCGCGCCCGGCAGCGTGACGACCGATTGCCCGCCCGGACAGGCCAGCCGATGCGCCGTGCAAAATACGTCTCCCCAAAAAAATCATCCCGAGTTTTTCCCCACCCTTTGCCCCCATGCGATACTGGCCTTACCTTCTGTTCCAAGCGGATGGCCGGGGCTGACGGAGCCTTGGCCGGCGGGAGGCGGTGAGTTTTGGCGCGCGGGCACCGTACCCGCGGACCAAAAGCCCGGCGATTGCGTTCACCCCGGCAAAAATTTGCCGGAACCGGAGACCTGCTGGTCCGCACCAGCACCGGCGGCGTCGCAAATGACGCCGGTCCTGACAAGGCCTGCTTATGCTGGACGGTATCGAGGCCGGGAGCGGGCAGGCAAGGGCGGGTTCGGCTGGCGGTTCAGCCGAACGCAACGAACCGTCCGGGACTGGGTGAGAGCTTCGGCGGGAAGGAAGTCATATGCGCCCGGAAAGCGCATGTGTCCCTCACCGGTGGGGCGCGGGTGATTGCGCCAATCCACTTCTTCCACCACCACGGGCCTGTCGCCCGCGCGCCCCGCAAGTCCGGATTGTTGCCGGACACCCTAACTGCCCTTGAACCGACGGCGAGTTTTTCGCGCGCGGGGTTTTGGGGTGGCTGATGGGGGGTGGCGGGCATTGTCTCTCCACCCCGTCATGCCGGATCAAGTCCGGCATGACGGAAGGTCCGATCGGGTCTGCATGACGAAGGGGCGGACGGATGACGACGATGGGGTACGCACTCAAAACCCCGAAAGCGTTTGCCGCTTCCGGGGTCCGATATGTTCCGCGATCCGTGCGCGTCTCAGTCGGCGACCGTAACCAGCGCCTTGTCGCGCGCGGCGGCGGATTTCTGCACCGCGTCCTGCACCTTTTCAAAGGCGCGCACTTCGATCTGGCGCACCCGCTCGCGGCTGATGTCGAACTCGGTGGAGAGATCCTCCAGCGTGATCGGATCGTCGCGCAGGCGGCGCGCCTCGAAGATCCGCCGTTCGCGTTCATTGAGCACGCCGAGCGCGCTCTGCAGCATGGCGCGGCGGGTTTCCAGCTGATCCTGTTCGACCAGCATGTCTTCCTGGGTTTCGGAATCATCGACCAGCCAGTCCTGCCACTGGCCCGATTCTCCCTCGCCGGTCTTGATCGGCGCATTGAGCGAAGCGTCGCCGGCCAGGCGACGGTTCATCGAAATGACTTCCGCCTCCGAGACATTGAGCTTGGTGGCGATCTCGGCAACCTGGTCCGGCCTGAGGTCGCCATCATCGACCGCCTGAATCTTGCTCTTGACCTTGCGCAGGTTGAAGAACAGCCGTTTCTGGTTGGCGGTGGTGCCCATCTTGACGAGGCTCCACGAGCGCAGGATATATTCCTGGATCGAGGCCTTGATCCACCACATGGCGTAGGTGGCCAGCCGGAAGCCGCGCTCCGGGTCGAATTTCTTGACCGCCTGCATCAGCCCGACATTGCCTTCGGAAATGACTTCGCCGATCGGCAGGCCGTAGCCGCGATAGCCCATCGCAATCTTTGCGACCAGACGAAGATGGCTGGTGACCAGCTTGTGCGCGGCCTTGGTGTCCTCATGCTCGAGAAACCGCTTGGCCAGCATGTATTCTTCCTGCGGTTCCAGCATCGGGAACTTGCGGATTTCGGAAAGATAACGGTTCAGACCGTTCTCGCCGGCGGAAATGGACGGTAAACTTACTTGGGCCATGACAGCACCCCCTGATCCCTGTTTCTGGCTTCCTTGCGGCAAGCCTCCAGCCCCGGACCGAAAATCGCATCCGGGTCTGATCCAGATGTCATGTAATTGTGGCGAAACCCGGGATCAAGATGCATCGGCCATCACGCTCGCGTGATAGCTGCCGCCGGCGGGCTTCAAAGACCCGCCAATGCTGTGCGCAACTCTTCCATGTCGGCGGGCAGCGGGGCTTCAAACCGCAAGGTTTCGCCGCTTGCCGGGTGTTCGAACACCAGCAGGAACGCATGCAGCGCCTGCCGCGGGAAGGCGTTGACGATCTCGCGGACCTCATCGGGCAGGCGGTTGGCCTTGGTCCGGAAGGCCCCGCCATACTCGGCGTCGCCGATCAGCGGATGGCCGATATGGGCCATGTGCACCCGGATCTGGTGGGTGCGCCCGGTTTCCAGCCTGCATTCGACCAGCGATGCGTCGCTGGTTCCGTCGGGTTTTTCGGCATAGCGCGCGCAGACCAGATAATGGGTCACGGCATGACGGACATCGTCGCCGCCATCGGTGCGCACCGCGCGGCGGATCCGGTCGCGGGCGCGGCCGAGGCTGGCGTTGATGGTGCCCTTGAGCCCTTGCGGCTTGCCCCAGACAATGGCCTGGTAGGCGCGTTCGAGCGGACCGGTCAGTCCGTGGTCGGCGAATTGCTCGGAAAGATGGCGATGGGCATGATCGTTTTTCGCCACCACCATCACCCCGGTGGTGTCGCGGTCGAGGCGATGGACGATGCCCGGCCGCCGCACCCCGCCGATGCCCGACAGGCTGTCGCCGCAATGATGGATCAGTGCGTTGACCAGGGTTCCGGTCCAGTTGCCCGCGCCGGGGTGAACCACCAGCCCGGCCTGCTTATTGAGCACGATCAGGTCGTCGTCCTCGTATAGGATCTCGAGCGGGATGTCCTCGCCCACCGGATCGGCGTCCTCCGGTTCGGGCATGCTCAGGTCCACCGTGTCGCCGGGATGGATCTTGTGTTTTGCCTGTTTGGCGGCAACGCCGTTGACGGTGACGGCGCCGGCCTCGATCAGCGCCTTGATGCGGCTGCGCGACAGATCAGGCTCCAGCTCGGCCGCCAGCCAGGCGTCGAGCCTGCCGCCGGCATCCTCGCCGGCCACCAGGGTTTTGTGGTCAAGTCCGGCATCGGGGAGAAGTTGGGCTTCCCTATGCGGCTCGGCTTCGTTAAACGGGGTCGCGTTCTTCAATTTCAGGGTCCGCCCGGCAAGGAATGGAAATGTCGACAGTGAATGATGACGATCTCGACGAAAAGCCGCTTGATCCGGAGATGGAAAAGGTGCGGCGCAAGATGGTGCGGCTGCTGGCCGTGTCGATCGGCGTCATGTTCATCGGTCTTATGGCCGTGCTGGGCGCAATTGTCTATAAATTCACGCAACGCGGCGACACGCCGGTTGCCGAGGCTCAGCTTGGCGGCTCTTTCATGACCGTGCCGTCCGATGCGCCGTTTGAAGCCGTGGCGGCGCTGCCGGCGGGGTTTGTCATTGAAAGCGTTTCGCTGGATGGCGCCCGCATCGGCTTTTTCGGCCGCGC
The DNA here is from genome assembly GCF_039975035.1 of Hoeflea sp. Taxonomy (GTDB): domain Bacteria; phylum Pseudomonadota; class Alphaproteobacteria; order Rhizobiales; family Rhizobiaceae; genus Hoeflea. The sequence goes on from NZ_JBDWHW010000225.1 coordinate 31,535, forward strand.
GTCCGATGGATCAAGACGTCTTGCCATCTACGATGTGTCGGTTGGCCGCATCGTCGGCGATATTGTCGTGATCAACCGCTGATCATGGTGGGTGAGGGGCGTCTGATCCGGATTGAAGATCCTGCGGATGCCCGCATCGTCGAGTTTACCGCGATGCGCGACCGGGATCTCGCCGGGCGCGGCGACCGGTTTATCGCCGAAGGCCGGGTCGTGCTGCAGGCGCTCCTGGATGCGGAGACCGGCGGCGGGCGCTTCGTTCTCGAAAAAGCGCTGATTCTCGAAAACCGCGTCGATGGCCTTGGCGATGTTCTCGCCCGCATGAATGACGCCTGTCCGGTCTACGTTGCGGGACGCGATGTGCTGGATGCCGCGGTTGGCTTTGCCATGCATCGCGGCATTCTGGCGGTCGGGCGGCATGTTCCGGCGCAGTCCCTGCCGGAGTTCCTGTCAGACATGCCCGAGCAGGCATTGCTGGTTGTGGCCTGCGGAATTGCCAATCACGACAATATTGGCGGGATTTTTCGAAACGCCGGCGTCTTCGGCGCCGACGGCATCGTGCTCGACGCCTGCTGCTGCGATCCGCTTTATCGCAAGGCAATCCGGGTCTCGGTCGGGGCGGCGCTCAGGGTTCCGTTCTGCCGTGGCGGCTCGATCGCCGATCTGGTGTCCACGCTTTCATCCGGCGGCTTCGAGGTCGTCGGCCTGTCGCCTTCAGGCGCCGAGCCGCTGGCCGGTTTCAAGCCGGGCCGGCGTGTGGCGCTGCTGGCGGGAACCGAAGGCGAAGGGCTGCCTGCCGGCATTCTCGATGTCGTCAAGACGCTCAGGATCGAGCAGGCGCCGGGCATGGACAGCCTCAATGTGGCGACTGCCAGCGGTATCGCGCTTTGGCATGTCGCTGGTCAAATGGGCCGCACCGAGAGCAGTTGAATTCAGTCTCACCGCCGGGCCGGCCGGATCAATGGTTGGCGGAGATCATGTCCCGGGCGCGCGTGGCAAGGCTCGGCTCGCTTGTCCCGGAACGTCCCGGTTCCTCGTTTCCGGCAAGGATGGTGTTGACGCGTGAGGCTTTGCCTTCCCTGCTGGCGGTCAGTTCGACCATCATAGCCGCGACAGTGGCAATTTCCCGGCGCAGCGCGGCATCATTCCTGTCCTTGTCTGCCTTCAGCAATCGTTCGACAAGCGCCGCCTGACGGGCGCGGAGACGGTCAATCTTCTCGTCCTCGCTCATGACGTCGGTTTCGTGCCCGTTTGCTTCCGGCTCCACGGATGCGGGCGAAGGGGGTGCGGGCTTGTCTTGCTGCTGGTGCGCTGGGTTCTCTGCGGTGCTGTGTTTGATTTCGGCTGGCGAAGCAGGCTCCTGCTTCAGCCCGGTGACAGCGCGCAACGCCGGCTTTGATTTTGGTTGCTGATTTTTGCCGGATCCGGAATCCGTTGCCGTGCTTGTTCCGTTGGCGGATTTTTTGAGCGCACTCCTGGCTGCCCTCAATTCCTCCGACAATTGCCGGTTTTTCTGCCGGAAACGCTCGATTTCGGCAACACGGCGGTCGAGTGCGTTTTCACGGTCAGTCAGCGCCGTTATCGCCTTGGCGAGTTTTTCCTCGTTCTGCGTCAGCCGATCCTCACTGCTTTTCAGCCGGTTTTCGAGATCCCGAGCAGCGTTTTCGGCGAGCTTGAGGGATTCGCGCAACGCGTTGCGTTCATCGCGAAGTTCCCTGATCTGCGATTTGAAGTTTTCGGCTTCGGTATCAAGCGTGACAAGATCAATGCGAAGTTCCTCGAGCTCGGAACCAAGTCGGTTGATCTGGTCATCACGCTTTGCCATTTCCTGCCGGCGTGCCTCGGCCAACCGGGTCGCGTCACTGAAATTGCCGGTCAGTGTCGTGATCTTGTCGTCACGCTCTGTCACTTCGGCGTTGAGGTCGCGAATGCTGGCGTCCCGCTGCGTGATGGTTTCCTCGGCGGACAGTTTCGCGGCGCGGATTGCCACCAGATCGTCGCTTAGCCTTGCGCTGCGCGCGACGCTTTCGCTGAGCAGGTCGCGATTGCGCTTGAGATCCACCGACAGCCGAGCGTTTTCAGCGGCAAAGGCGGCTCTGGCCATGTCCTTCTCGGCGCGGATTTCCGCGGCTGACAAGGGGACGCTGGCGCGGATGCGCCGCTCGGTCAAGCTCACCACACGGCGTTGAACAATTGGCGCAACGATCAGCGCGACCAGAGCGGCCGCGAGAAAACCCAACGCAAATAGCAGGACAAACTCGATCACTGTGAACCCACATTGTCACTGGCAGGGCTTAAGAATGAAACCCGGCAAAACCTGGGAGAGCTTTAAGCATGGCCAATACATATCGGCAAGCCGCATCATGGAACCAGAACGGGCGGCGGCGACAATAAAGCGGCCGGTGACGGTCGCCTCAAGCTTCGGATTACTTCAATTCTGTCTAGAACGGGTTCCATGTCGGCGACGGCGTCATCTTCAGATAGCCGATATTGACGCC
>NZ_JBDWHW010000226.1:0-6252 GCF_039975035.1 Hoeflea sp.
GCGACACCACCTCGCCCATGTGATGCATGAGATAGGACAGCAGCCGGAATTCATGGCTGGTCAATTTCAAGGTAACGCCATCGACGCTCGCCTTGGAGGCCTTGGTGTCGAGCCGCACCGGACCACAGCAAATTTCCGAGGAGGCATGGCCGGAGGCACGGCGGATCAGGGCGCGAATGCGCGCCAGCACTTCCTCGACATGAAACGGCTTGGTGACATAGTCGTCTGCGCCCGCGTCGATGCCGGCCACCTTGTCGCTCCAGCGGTCGCGCGCGGTCAGGATCAGCACCGGCATGATGCGCTGATTGGCGCGCCACTTCTCCAGAACCGTGACACCATCCATCTCCGGCAGACCGATATCGAGGATCACCGCGTCATAAGGTTCGGTATCGCCAAGAAAGTGGCCTTCCTCGCCGTCATAGGCGCGGTCAACCACATAGCCCTGCTCGATCAGGGCTTCGTACAGTTGGCGGTTGAGATCCTTGTCATCCTCAACAATCAGTATGCGCACGTGAACTGCCCCCGCTTGTCGCCATTGTCGCCGCACCTGCCTGCAATCGGCGTCGGCGCGCGATGTTATCTTGCACCGTTGCCGGCGTTACGCCCATTCCCGGCTCCAACAGCCGCGACGCCTGCCTGCGCCGGAGTTTGGAGAGACCTCACTGCGGAACCCTGACCGTGACCTTCTTTGGCCGTTCATTGCCCTTGCCGGGCACCAGAACGGTGATTTCGCAGACGGTCTGGCTACCGCTGCTATTCGCCGATGCGGACAGCAACTGCCCGCCGGTCTGGCCGACGACCTGTGCCGCGGCGCCGGAGCAATCAGCCGCGACGCGGACGATTGCAGTACCATCGGCGAGCTGAGCATCTGCCTGCGCCATGACAACCGGCGACATGGTCGCGGCATGCGCTGCAATAAGTCCGATACTGAGTACATTCATGATCATGATCTGCCCTGAAGCGGTTCGTATTTCATCTTGGAGCCAGTGATACAAGATCCTGCCTGAACCGCAAATGAATGGAAACCGGGTATTTGCGGCGCGACCACTCCAATTCTCACCCGATCCGGTTCTTCGCCGTGATCCGGCCGAAAATCGCGATCACGCCTCCGATGGCAGCGCCCAGCGAAGTCATCAGTTCGATCAGGGCTTCGCGGTCGGCGTCTCCGAGATCGAGGCCGGCCAATCCGAGTGCCGCCGAGCCGAGGGTGACGATGGCGCCCCACAGGGTCCGGGATTGCCACCAGGGTTTGATGTCGGTCATCTCTCGTGTCCTTTCAAGGTTGAGTGAAATCAGAGTTCAAGCGTTGCGGTGCGCGCCACACCCCAGGGCACGCGCTTTCCCGCCTGGGACACGCGCACCGTCAGCGACGTCTGAACCGCGCCGAAGTCGGCGAGTTCGTCGCCAGCCGGATAGAGCCACCAAGCGCTTTCGGCCTCGGCTGCCCTGACAACCGTGTCACCCTCAAGGATCTCGATCCGGTACCGCTCGGCGCCCTCGTCATTGGCGATGTCGGAAGCTGTCCAGCTGTCGGCGGCCAGCCGGCCGCGCCGGATCCAGGAGACCATCACGCCGCCAGCCTGGCGCACGCCCCCGAGATGCACCGGTGACAGCGGCGTGAGCGCCCGCTCCCCGCCGGCAAAGGCAACCGGCCCGGATCCGCCGACGGGTCCGCCAGAGGCCTCGGCGATCCAGTTGAGTTCGCGGCCTGCCTCATCGAGCGAAAGCCCAAGTGAATTGACCGTATGGTCGAGCACAACGAAGGTCGCGCCGGCGGTTGCGCCTGCACGCATCGCGTCGTCGGTTCCCGCCTGCCCGCGCAGCAGATTCGCAAGCCGCCAGCGACCGGGCGTGATTTCCTCGGCTGTCTCGTACTGGATCACCTCCCAGGCGCCGGTTTGAGAGCGAAGTGCGGCGGCATTGGCGCCATTGAGGAGCGCCAGCCGGCTGACAGACGACAAGCCACCGAAGGCCAGATTGACCTCGATCACCGCATGCCGGTCAAACCTGCCTTCGGCATCGCCCGGCGGGAGAGCTGCCGCGAGCGCGCCGATCCGGGACGGCGCGTCGAGCGTCACGCGCGTGGCGTAACCTTCCTCTTCGACCGAACTGGACAGCACCATCCGCCGCCACGGAACACCCAGAGCTGCGACCCTAGCCCAGCCGGTATCCGCAGTGCCGGAGATCGCCGGAAGATCGAGGAACACGATCTCGGGCGCAAAGTGGGCGTTGGCGTCAGTGGCGGCGCGACGTGTCAGGGTTTCAACAGCTTCACCGGAAGTCGCACCTGCATGAACCACCGCCTCGATGCGGCGAGTCTCGCCGTCCTCGATGCGGGTTATGCGGTAGCGGCCCTGGGGGGCGTTCAGGGCGAACCGGATGACATCTCCGGGCTGCAAGCGGGCCGCTTGCGGCGCCATGGCAAAGCGCAACTGGCGGCGCTGCAACCGATGATCGTGCAGCCATTGATCGGCCACCGCGCGGGCCATTGCCGGGTCCAGCGCCAGGCTCAAAGGCAAATCCCGCTGGCGCACCGGTTCGCCCTCCGGCCTGCGCGAGCGGGCCGAGGCTGGCGCATAATCATTGAGCGGATCAGCCGACATCACCACGGCTTCGTTGGCGAATTCGCTGATTTCGCCACGGATCTCCTCAAACAGCGGACCATCGGCGGGTTCGGCCACCTCGCCGATCTGGTCCGGCGCTGCGCCAAGCTTGAGACGCGAGGCAAATTCTAGCCCGACGGCACCTTCGCGCACGTCAATACAGAACGCTGTCATCAGCGGCTCTAGCACGGCGCGGGCCGATGCCGGACTCGAGATCACGTGACCGGTGACCAGTCCGTCGACCCGGTCAACATCAAACTCGGTCATCCCGGCTTCGGTCAACACCGTCGCGATCAGATCCTTGAGCGCCACGGTCCCCAGCCGCCCGTTCAGCCAATGCCCGGTTTGCCAGTTGGGACCATCCGACCAGACCGTGGAGGTGAGCGGAAACGCAGGATAGGGCCGCGCATCCCAGGTCCACAGGTGGATGTGCTGCCTGGCGACCATGCCGTCGGCATTGGCCGGACCGGACCAATGCGCCAGATGAGCTTGCAGAAACGTCCGCTGGGCCAGATCGTCGCGCGCGCCGGTCGAGAACCAGGGAACAGCCCCCTCCGACGATTTCGGATCAGGGAACAGGTTGGGTTGATTGGGACCCTTGTCGACCGCCGGGCAGCCAAGTTCTGTAAACCAGAACGGTTTTGATCCCGGAATCCAGGGGCTCGGAAGTGCTGCCTCGCTGCCGCCGGTCCGGTCAAAGTGCTGGTTCTGCCACCACCCGCGCAGGTCCTTGACCCGGTAGACCCAATCCTTGCCCGCCAGCCCGTCGCTGATCGGCAGGCGCTCGCGTGCAGTGCGCGCCGCCGCGTCGGCATAATACCAGTCATAGCCCTCGCCGCCGGCAATCGCCTGGCCCATGGCCGCGGCATCATTGGCGAAGCCGGCGCCATCGGGATTGCCCTGCGTCACGTCGCTGTCGCGCCAGTCGCCTAACGGCATGTAATTGTCGATCCCGACCGCGCCTATCGCCGGATGCGCCCACAGCGGATCGAGGTTGAAATAGACATCACCCGTGCCGTCTTCCGGGCGGTATCCGGCATATTCGGTCCAGTCGGCTGCATAGGTGACGGTGGCCGACGGTCCCAGCATCGATTTGACATCGGCTGCAAGCTCAACAAGCTGATCGACAAAGGGAAAACCGCCGGTCTCGTCGCGAAGCCGGGTCAGGCCGGTCATTTCCGATCCGATGATGAACCCGTCGACGCCGCCCGCGGCCATCGCCAGCGCCGCGTGATGCAGAATGAAGCGGCGATAGCCTTCATCGCCGCCCGTCCAGGAAACGCTTTGTCCGGCCACGGTGAAATCGGCCACATCCATTGTCCCGCTCAGCGCGTCGATTGCGGTTCGCATCGCCACTGTCCCGTCCGGCGTGCCGGCAAGTCCCGGCGCCGGGCTCGCCGTGATGCGCCCGCGCCAGGGGTATGCCGGCTGTTCGGCGGCGCCGTTGGGATCGGTCAACCCGTTGCCCTCAGCCACATCCATCAACACGAAGGGATAGAGAACCACCTTGAGCCCGCGGCTCCTGAGATCGCCGATCGCCTCGATGATTGCCGCATCGTCGGGCGTGCCGCCATAGGCCGGACCGCCATCCCCGGAACTGATCAGATGTGCAGTGGTGCGATTGAGGCCGCCCACCTTCCAGGGCCGGGTTTCGCCCAAGCGTGCAACCACTTCGACACCCGGGCGAAACCGGCAATACCCGGCGCGCAGATCGTCTCCAAACCAGGCGGAAACCAGCGCCACCGATTTGAGATTGGGACACAGGGCCTGCAACTCGTCGAGCGACCGGGTCCAGTCGGTGGGTGCCTGGCGCATGTTGCGGTTGAGCACGCGCGCCGCGCCCACCCCTGTGGTTTCGCGCACCGGCGTCAGCGCATAGCCGTGTTCGGTGGCGCCGGGAATCAGCGCCACCGCCTCGATGGCTGTTTCAAGCGCCCCCACCGGGCGAACCACTTCGAACTGCAGCGTCGGGATACGGTTGCCGTAATCATCCAGCGGCAGTCGCTCGAACACCACATAGGCAAGCCCGCGCCAGGCCGGCGCACGGCCAGCGCCCTGCTTGGCCTCGATCAGCGGGTCGGGCAATTGCGTCGCCGTGCCGCGGTAAATCCGCATGTCGAGGCTTTCCAGATCGAGTTCGCGCCCGTCGGCCCAGACCCTGCGGACAAAGGCAATCGGGCCTTCGCAAAGCCCCAGCGCGAAATTGGCGTGATAGTGATAGCTCTCGACCTTGGGGCCCCCACCCTTGCCGCCCTGCCGCTCCCGCCTGACCGTTTCCTCGAACCGCGTCGCCCAGATCAGCGCGCCGGCGATCCGCATCGATCCGTGCACCCTGAGAATGGGCGAGCCTTCGTCCGCCGACGGAATCCGCGCACCGCTTAAGCCCCGGCCGGCAATGGTGCGGGTGGAATTGATCAGGCTGGTGTCGAGCATGCCGCCGACGGTCGCACCGATGGCCGATCCGATCGCCGCGCCAACCGGCCCGAAAGCGCCGCCGATCGCCGCGCCCGCCACCTGTAACAGGATTGTCGCCATGTCGAAGTCTCGCTTTTCAGTGATCTTTGAGAAGAGCTTCAGTGTGATCAGGCCCGAACGGAAACCGGTGCACCGCCGCGATCCGCCGGCGCCAGCCCGGAACCAGCACGCTTTCGACCACACCCGCGGCTTCATAGGCGTGGATGAAGTGATCAGCGTCAGAGAGAAGGCCTGCGTGTTTGGCGGAAACCCCGTCGCGCCAGCGAAACAGCAGGATGTCTCCGGCCCTGGCTTGAGATACCGGAATTGCCGCGCCGCAGTGCCGTCGGGCCGCAATGATCAGCCGGTCGGTCCGCCCGCGCTCGGCCCAATCGGGCGCATAGGCTCCGGGCTGTTCAGCCGGCCGGCCCATGACTTCGGCCCAGACACCGCGCACCAGCCCGAGGCAATCGCAGCCCACGCCCTTGCGCGATCCCTGGTGACGGTACGGAGTGCCGATCCAGGCGCGCGCCGCGGCAACCACAAGGTCGCCCCTGTCCTCGCCGCTCATGGCACGATCGGACGGCCGTCATGGACCGTGTCGCTATCCGCGTAGCCATAGGCAAAATCGCTGCCCGGCAGATAGGGAAAACCCTGAAAATTGAGTCCGTTGCCGAATTTGGCTGAACAGGTTCCGAACGACTTGTCGCATCCCGCCGAGACCTCGCACTGATCCCCCGTCGATGGCAGGCGCGCCAGCGGTGCCCACAAGCTCAGCCGCGCGCCGGCGGCCTCGACATTATGGGCCGAGATGTCCGCGGTCAGCCCGGCAAGCATCCCGGTCACAAACCTGATGCGGCCATTGCCGAACCAGCCGGCAGGCCGGTCTTCGAGCCCGCTGACGGTCAGCGTCATCTCGTCGCTCACCACGGTGAGTGTGCCGACAAGCGTGAATGGCGGCGTGGAGATATCCTTGCTGCAGCGTCCATCGCCGAGGTCGGCGTCGCAGCGGCGGCCATACAGGCGGCCACGCGGCTGGTCGAGCCGCGCCGCCAGGCTGCGCACTTCCGCCGCAAACGCCGGACCTGCCGTGCGCACTTCGCCCAGCATCCGGGTCGACAATAGCGCGTAATCGGCGGGACTTTGCCAGTTGACCAGAAAGGTTTCGACCCGCGCCCCGTCATAGCGCCCCAGC
>NZ_JBDWHW010000227.1:0-23012 GCF_039975035.1 Hoeflea sp.
CGCGATCGCATCGAGGCGCACCGCGTGCAAGCGGCGGACTTCATGGACGAACGGTTCTGCCGGATGTGGGAGCTGTACCTGTCGATGAGCGAATGCGCCTTCCTGCAAGGCGCGAGCAATGTTTTCCAGATCCAGCTTGGCCGGGAGCGCGACGTCGTGCCGCTCACCCGCGATTACATCGCCATCGAGGAAGCCCGAATTGCCGCACGGGAGGGAGAATTCCTCGACCGTGTGATCGCCAGCGCCAAGCAAGCGCTGGAAGAATAACGAAAGCCCGGACGCAAAGCGCCCGGGCTTGATGCTTTTGAGAACAAATCCCCGGATGGGGCCTCTAAATCAGGCGAGCTCGGGCGTGATGTCGAGCGTCCCCGAGGTGGCGTGCGAATAGGGGCAGACCTTGTGCGCGCCGGCGATCAGGTCTTCTGCAACATCCTTCTCGATGCCGGGAAGATCAACCTTGATCTTGACGTCCAGACCGAACCCCAGATCCTCGCGCGGGCCGATGCCGACGGTGACATTGACGGTGGCATCATCGGGAACCTTGACGTTCTTCTGGCCGGCATAAAAGCGCAGCGCGCCGAGGTAGCAGGCGGCATAACCAGTGGCAAACAGCTGCTCGGGATTGACGCCGTCGCCACCCGGACCGCCCATTTCCTTGGGCACCACCAGATTGACGTCAACGGCGCCATCATGGGTGCTGGAATGGCCATCGCGACCGCCGCCGGTGGCCGTGGCATTTGTGGAGTAGACAATCTTGGTCGGCATGGGATGCTCCTTATATTGTATGCGATTATATCGTGTGCGATGGTAATCTTGAATGCGCCCGGGTGTCAACCGCTTGCGATTGTCTCGTGCGCGAAATAAAGTCAGTCCAGCAATGGAGTTCCCAGGATGAGTGAACAGGCCAAGGCCGACATCAGCAGCAGCATCAGCGTTGAATCAATGCTCTGCTTTGACCTCTATTCCACCCATCACGCCGTCGGTCAGGTCTACAAGCCGCTGCTGGCTCCGCTTGGGCTTACCTACCCGCAATACCTTGTACTGCTGATCCTGTGGGAGGGTGACGGAGTCACCGTCGGCACCATCAGCGAGCGGCTTTATCTGGAATCCTCGACGCTGACGCCGCTGATCAAGCGGCTGGAGACGCAAGGCCTGGTCGAGCGCAAGCGCGACGCTGCTGACGAGCGCAAGGTGCGGGTGAGGCTGACAGCAAAAGGCGCAGGGCTGCAACAGGCGGCGCTTCACATTCCGGACTGCATCATGAAAGCCTTCGGGCTGCCGCTTGCCGACCTTGTCAAACTGCATGATGTGTTGGGTACCGTTCGCGCCGCGCTGCTCGACCGGCAGCAAGATCCGGCGCTATAGACGATTTTCTCACACAATCCCGCCGGGCGCGCACCAACATACAGGTCCGGTGAAAGGCCTGTCGGCAGGCTTCCGGCGATCAGCACAGGCTACGCCCGCCTCACCCATACCTTTGTGTCATGGAACGCGGCACCGCCATAAGGTGCGCAGGAATCAGCGCCGGTGAGCGTGTTGATCCCCTCGCCTGCTTCAAAGGCGGAATTGGGCCAAATGCCTTCATGGATCACAACGCCGCGGCGTTGTCCCGCATCAAGCCTGGCCTGCAGCGTCACCTCGCCACGATGATTGCCGAGTTGCACCCGGTCTCCATCGCCGATCCCCAGCGCTTCAGCGTCGCCGGGATGGATCAACAGGTCCGGGCGGACTTCCTTGGCTTTCGACGAAGCGGTTTCAGCAAATGTGGAGTTGAGGAATGACCGTGATGGCGAGGTCGCCAGCCGGAACGGATGATCGGCGTCTGCGCTCTCGATCAGCTCAACGTGGTCGGGGAACTCGGGCAGTTGATCCACCGGCCCCTGCGGGCCCATGCGCCGGGGCGGTTTGTTGGCGGCCGGTGTGCCAGTCCAATCGGGCCGAAACCGGAACTTGCCGCCCTTGTGGGCAAACCCGTTGAGAAAGTGTGCGGTTTCGAAGTCCGGTTGCAGATCGGCCCATTTGTCAGCCTTGAAGCTGTCGAAATCCCCCAGACCGCGCTTTTTGAGCATGATGTCGATATGGTCACGCTCGCTCAGGCCGAAGCCTTCGTGATCGCCGACACCGAGACGCTTGGCCAGCTCTTCGATCACATAATGGTTGGGTTTCGGGCCCTCAGGCGGTTCGACCAGTTTCGGCCCGAGCGTGATGTGCTGATTGCCGCCGCCGCGATAGATATCGTCATGTTCAAGGAACATGGTGGCGGGCAATACCACATCGGCGTATTTGGCGGTGTCGGTCATGAATTGCTCATGGACTGCCATGAACAGATCATCGCGCCGGAGCCCCTCGATGACCTTGCGCTGCTCGGGCGTCACATTGGCGGGATTGGTGTTCTGAACCAGCATGGCGGTGACCGGCGGCCCGCCATTCAGCGCCTCGGTGTCGCCGGTCAGGATCCGGCCGATCTTGGACTGATCAAGCCAGCGCAGCCCGGGATCGAAATGCTTGCGGCCTTCAAGCAGGGTTTTGTCGAGCCGGAAAATATCGGAATTGGAATGAAATGCGCCACCGCCCTCATACTGGTAGCTGCCGGTCACCACCGCCAGCGACAGCGCCGCATGCATGTTGACCGCGCCATTGCGTTGGCGGGTAAAGCCATAGCCAAGCCGGAAATACGTGCGCCTGGTGGTGCCGACCAGTCGCGCGAACGCCTCGATTTCGGCCACCGGCACACCGCAGATGGCTTCGGCCCATTCAGGCGTCCGGTCTTGCAGATGTGATTCAAGACCTACCGGGTCATCGCTGTATTTGTTGAGATAATCGTGATCGGCCAAGCCATCGCGAAACAGCACATGCATCACCGCACAAGCGAAAGCCCCATCGGTGCCGGGCTTGAGCAGTACCTTGATGTCGGCCTGCTTCATGGTCGGCGTGTCGTAGATATCGATGACCACGATCTTGGCGCCACGCTGCTTGCGGGCGCGGATCGCGTGGGTCATGACGTTGACCTGGGTGGAGACCGCATTGGTTCCCCAGATCACCACGCAATCGGATTTAGCCATCTCGCGCGGATCAGGACCGCGCAGTGCGCCGGTCCCCATGGTGAAGCCGGTCCAGGCAAGGTTGGTGCAAAAGCTGTCGAACTGGTTGGAATAGCGCTTGGCGTGGCGCAACCGGTGCATGCCGTCGCGCTGCACCAGCCCCATGGTGCCGGCGTAATAATTCAGCCAGACCGTTTCCGAGCCGAATTTTTCCTCAGCCCGATCAAACTTTTCGGCGATCAGATCGAGTGCGGCCTCGAAACTCGCCTCTTTCCACTGCCCCTCGCCTTTCGCGCCGCCGCGAACCAGAGGCTTGAGTAGCCGGTCGGGGTGATGGACCCGCTCGGCATATCGCGCCACCTTGGCGCAGATCACGCCTGCGGTGTAGCTGTTGGCGATATCGCCGCGGATCCGGCCGATGCGGTTAGGCGAAAGCAGTTCGACCTCCAGCGCACAGGTCGACGGGCAATCATGCGGACAGGCGGAATGGCCAATGGCGATTGCCGCGTCGGATTCAAGGGGGGTCGCGTCGTTCATGCTTTCTCTATAAGAGAATTCGCGACACCGCGCCACGCCGGACTGCATCAGATCAATTCAGGGACGTATCACGCCAGCCGATGAATTACCGTCACAGCTATCATGCAGGCAATTTCGCCGACGTACTCAAACACGCGGTTCTGGCGCGCATCATCGCCTATCTGAAACGCAAGGACCCGGCGTTCCGGGTCATCGACACCCATGCGGGCATCGGGATCTATGATTTGTCCTCCACCGAAGCGCAAAAAACCGGCGAATGGCGCGACGGCGTCGGCCGGGTGATCTCGGCCAAGCTTTCGCCCGAGCTTCGAGAGTTTCTGGCTCCCTGGCTCGAGGCAGTTGCAACGCTCAATCCGGACGGCGGCATTCGGACCTATCCCGGCTCGCCCAAGCTTACACGCATGCTGCTGCGCAAGCAGGACCGGCTGACTGCGATCGAACTGCACGCGGACGACGCCAGACAGCTCAGACGGGTTTTTGAAGGCGATTACCAGGTGCGGGTAATCGAACTTGACGGATGGCTGGCGCTGGGCGGTCACCTGCCGCCCAAGGAAAAGCGCGGACTGGTGCTGGTCGACCCGCCGTTCGAGGTGGACGGCGAGTATGACCGGATGATCGACGGGCTTGCGCGCGCCACCAGGCGATTTCCCGGTGGTTCCTACATGCTGTGGCACCCGATCAAGGCCGACAGCCCGCTCGCCGGCTTTGACAAGAAGCTGATCGCGCTCGGCAGACCGCGTACGCTGACGGTGCGCATGCTGACGCGAGACAACATGACCGCGCCGGGTCTCAATGGTTCGGGGCTGGTGATCATCAATCCGCCGTTCACGCTGGAGGCCGAATTGAAGGTGGCCCTGCCCGAACTGGCGCGGCTGCTGTCACAAAGCCCCGGGGGCACCGGCGCCGGATCGGAAGTCCGCATCCTCGTCGGCGAGGCGTAAAACGCAACTGACGAGGCGGAAGCGCTCTTGACGGGCCACGGATCATCCGCTGTACGGATCGCCCCCTTAGCGACCACCGGCTTGCATCGGCAAGATCGGCGAGGTGCTTTTCCAGATACTGAAGTACGGCGTCTCCGGCGATGGAAAGATTTGACTAAAATTGTAGTGAAGTGGCGAAGACTCTGGCATCCGGGCCTTGGCTGTCCGTGATAATGACAGGCGGAATCGCGCTTCGCCCTTGCTCAAACACACCGGCGCGCCGTATACGGGGATTCACATCCTGTCTGGAGGACCTGTCATGACCATGAAGAGCTTGATACTTGCAGTCGGCGTCTGGCTTTTGAGCCTTGCGAGCCCGGCAGCGGCCTTCACCGGCGGCAACTTTCCATCATGCGACGCACCACAAGTCGTCAATTACATCCAGAAGCGGTTCGTCTGGACCGACAAGCACGTGCTCAAGCGCGGCCTTGCCATCGAAAGCATCACGCGAACGCATCGCCACCGCGTAAGCTATGGGCAGGAATACTGGTCGATCCCGAGGCTCTATTGCAGTGGCACCGCACACATGAATGACGGCCGCAAGCGTCAGATCTGGTGGCTGATCGAAGGCGGTATGGGCTTTGTCGGCCTGGGCGACAATCTGGAGTTCTGCATTTCCGGGCTCGACCCGCTCAAGGTCCATGGCGCCTGGTGCCGCTCGGTTCGCTGACCGCGTTGCATGTTCAAGACCCTGCTGAACAGACTTTTGACGGCGTTGGCGGTGCTGACGATTGTCAGCGCTTGCTGGGACGACGGCAAGCCTGCTGCACAGGCTGAGACGCTTGGTGCTGTTCCGGCATCCGCGAATGCGCCGGCGGGAACGGGCTTTGATTTCTATGTTTTGGCCCTGTCCTGGTCGCCAGCCTATTGCCAGGCCGAGGGCGCAAACGCCAACAGGCAGCAATGCGCCAAGGACCGCGACTTTGGTTTTGTGGTGCACGGGCTGTGGCCGCAATTCGAAAGCGGCTATCCTCAATTTTGTCCGACGCGCCAGCCTGAGCGGGTTCCGTCAGACCTGGGCCGGGAATATTTCGATATTGTTCCGTCAATGGGGTTGATCGGGCATCAGTGGCGCAAACACGGTTCCTGTTCGGGCCTCTCCCAGAAAGACTACTTTCGCGTGCTGCGCGCCGCCCACGACAGGATCAGTGTGCCTGACGAGTTCGCGGCTCAAAACTTGCCCGCCCAGATTGACGCCATGGAGGCCGAGGCTGCATTCATTGCCGCCAATCCCGGGATGGCGAGTGACGGAATTGCGGTTGCATGCGAGCGTGGGATGTTGCGCGAAGTGCGTATCTGCCTGACGCCAAGCCTTGACTTCCGCGCCTGCCGGGAGGTCGACAAGGCGGGTTGCAGGATCGCTGATCTGGAAGTTCCCGAACCTGACTGACCGGGATTGACGCTTTGTTCCTTGATGAAAGATATATCTGATGAAAATACTCTATTCCCCCGCTTCGCCCTATTCTTCCAAAGTCCGGATGGCAGCGAAATACGCAGGCATCGATGTTGAAAGCGTGCTCACCGACACCAATGCCGCGCCGGCTGAACTTGTCGACAACAACCCGCTCGGCAAGATCCCCACCCTTGTTACCGATGAAGGCCAGGCGGTTTACGACAGCCGCGCCATCATGCAGTTTCTCGACCGCACCGGCAGCAAACGGCTTTACCCGCGCAATGCCGTCAAGCGCACCGAGGTCGAGGTTCTCGAGGCGCTGTGCGACGGCATATGCGATTGCCTGCTGGCGATCATGTATGAACACAGGTTCCGCCCCGAGGAGAAAGTCCACCAGGAATGGCTCGACAAGCAATGGACCAAGGCTACGCGCGGGCTCGATTATCTTGAAGCCAACATGCCGCGCAGCACCAAGGCCCTCAATGGAGGGCAACTGGCGCTCGCCACGCTGATCGGATATCTGGCCCTGCGGTTTCCGGGCAAGTGGGAACGCGGGCGCCCCAAACTCAAGCGCTGGAGCGCAAAATTCGCCTCGAATTTCCCGGAACTTGAAGCGATGCGACCCAGGCCTTGAGCGAGCGACCACAAAAACAGGACGGCCTCGGCCATGTCTTCGCTGCCGCCCGCTATTCGCTGGGCGGCATCAAACGACTGTGGCGCGAAACCGCGTTTCAGCACGAGACGCTCGCCTTTGTTCTCATCATCGGAATTTTCGGTTTTGCCGGAGCGCCGCTGTGGGGCTTTGTCGGGGCGGTTCTGCTCTACCTGCTGACCGTCTCGATCGAGGCGCTCAATACCGCCGTCGAAGAAATCACCGACCACGCTTCGCCTGAGTATTCGATCATGGCAAAACACGCCAAGGATCTAGGGTCCTTCGCCGTGTCCTGCCTGCTTCTGGCCAATGCGGTCTGGGCCGGTTTCGTGCTGTGGACGCACTGGGCGCTTGCCGCCGGCTGATTCATCGCCGATCAGGCCGGTGTGCTGATTTGGGGCTGGACTGGCTTCACCCGCAGTCGCTCCAGATCCTCAACCATGTCTTCTGCCAGGGTCGTGATCTCCGCTTGCGGCATGCCGCGATGCAATTCGATTCTGAGCGCGTTGATGTTGGACTGGTAGCGCCGGGCCAGACGTTGTGAATCAAGCTCCTGCGGAAGCTCCCCGACCTGCTTGGCGCGATCGAATGCGGCGGTGAAATCGCCTTTGATGTCTTCGAGATAGGCATTCGCCTTCCCCGAGATCGTCGCATCCGTCGATGTCGTATCGATCAGCGTCTTTACCAGCATGCAGGCCCGGCCTTGCGGATCTTGCGACCGAGAGCGGGCAAGCCGCAGCAGATTATCCGACAACGCCCTGAGCGGCGAGACGGCGTCCTGCATCCCTGATGCGAAGGCGGCCCGGGAGGCGTTGAAATAGCGCTCCAGTGCCGCCAGATAGAGCGCTTCCTTGCTTGAGAAGGCCGCGTAGATGCTGCCCGGCTTCATGTGGAGCGCGGCTTCGAGATCTTTCAGCGACGTCGCGTGATAGCCCTTGGTCCAGAACAGTTGCACCGCCGCATCCAGCGCGGTGTCTCGGTCATATGGTCGTGCGCGTTTCATATCCCCTAGATAAGCGAGATTCCGGGATTTGTCCCGTCTTTCACCGGTTGAACAGCGATCACCTTTGAGTGATCGCTCAAATTGGCCGTTGAGTGATCACTCAAAAGAAACATATAAAGGCGACGCCCTAACCGGGCGCCTATCCAATTCTCAGGAGAAACCAATGACCGACTTCCCGCTGCACGATGAAGCCACTGCCCCCGAAGCCAGCAAGGCGATGCTTGCCGAATCGAAAAAGCAGAACGGCATGATCCCCGGCCTGCACGCCACGATGGCGGAAGCTCCCGGCCTGCTGGCCAGCTATCGGTATGCCCATGAGCAATTTGTCAATTCAAGCTTCGACAAGGAAGAACTGACCGTTGTCTGGCAGAGCCTCAATGTCGAGCACGCTTGCCACTACTGTGTCCCTGCCCACACCGGCATTGCCAAGGCAATGAAGGTTGACGATGCCATCAACGATGCGCTGCGCAACGAGACGCCGCTGCCGAGCGCACACCTTGAAGCACTGCGGAGTTTCACGCTGAGCGTCGTGCGCAACCGCGGCAATGTCGACGATGCTACCGTTCAGACATTCCTCGATGCCGGCTTTACCAAACGCCAGATTCTTGAAGTCGTTCTTGGTGTCGCCCAGAAGGTGATGTCAAACTATACCAACCATCTGGCACAAACCCCGGTCGACAAGCCGTTCCAGAAGTTCGAGTGGCAGAAAGTCGCCTGATCCGATTGCGGACCCGAAACCAACCGGGTCCGCGTCCTGGCACCGAGGCCTCAACCGAAGGACTTGCACCATGATCCCGACAACCGATCCGCAAACATCCCTGTTTTCCGACATCTGGCGGTCCTTTCGCTCGCTTCCCGGCTGGGTGCAGATCTGGGTGGCCCTTGTGCTGGTGCCGGTCAACATGACCAGTCTGGCATTCCTTGATGAGCCGATGGGAGTATGGGTGGCCGTATTGGCCAACGGCGCCATGCTGGCCAATCTGCCGGTGATGCTCAATGAGCGTGGTTTTTCAAAGCTGATGGCAGTGCCGCACCTGCTGCCGTGGACCCTGCTTCTGGTGCTCATCGCATTTATCCAGCCTTCGCCTGCAGACCCCTGGGGCATTTATCTGTGGATCCTGTTTGCCGTCGATCTGCTCTCCCTGGCGTTTGACTATCCCGACGCGGTCAAGTGGTTCCGGGGCGACCGGAGCATTGCCAGGCGATGAGACCGGCGCTGGTATTTTCCCGATCGCGCATTACCTGTGACAGCAATTGCCATCCAAACCTCAGACGATAGGACCCATCATGACAGACCAAACCCAACCGTTGCGGATCGACATTGTGTCGGATGTTGTCTGCCCGTGGTGCATTGTCGGCTACCGCCAGCTGGCACAGGCGCTGAACGACACCGGCACTGCCCATGAAATCCACTGGCATCCGTTTGAACTTAACCCGGAAATGCCGGCTGCAGGCCAGAACCTCGGCGAACACATCACCGAGAAATACGGCAGCACCCGTGAGCAGTCGCTCGAAAGCCGCGCCAGACTGACCGAACTGGGCGAAAGCCTGGGATTCACATTCAATTTTGCCGACGACATGCGGATGCACAACACCTTCAACACCCATCAGTTGATCCACTGGGCGGAAACCCAGGGCCGCAGCCATGATCTTGAGCAGGCGCTGTTTGCCGCCCATTTCACCGACCGCCGGGATCTGTCCGACATCAACGTGCTGGTCGATGTGGCGCAAGCCATCGGCTTTGATGCTGCGGAGGCAAAGGCGGTGCTTGAAGATCAGCGCTATGCCGGAGAGGTAAGGCAGAAGGAGAGCTTTTGGGTTCAGCAAGGCATCACCGGCGTGCCGGCAGTCGTGTTCGACCGCAAGCACCTGGTTACCGGCGCACAAGGCACCGAGAATTACGCCAGCATCCTCAACCAGCTTGCAGATATGCGAAGCTGATCCGGGTCTGTGGCTCCAAGACAGCGTGCGGTGCCCTGCCCGGCATCGGACCGCGATCCAGAACGCCCCCATCCAGAACGAGAGAAGCCCGGACGATGTCTCGTCCGGGCTTCTTTTTTCAGGTTCGGATCTGTCTGATCAGAACTTCATGCCGATACCCAGACGCACCGAATGATCGTCGAAGCCCGAGGACACATTCGTGCCGCCCAGATTGTAGTCCTTCGACTGGTAATCGGTATAACGATACTCGATGCGGGTGGTGATGTTCTCGGTTACGAATGCTTCGACGCCAGTACCCACGGTCCAGCCGAAGTGGGTATTGTCGTCCGAGCCGGCTGCATTGGTAAGCTCGGCGTTGGTCACAGCAACACCGCCGGTGGCGTAGACCAGGAACGGATTGACATCCATGCCCAGCCGGGCCCTGATCGAGCCGTTGAAACCCTGCTCGCCGGTCAGAGCACCCGACGTCACGTCCGCACCGGAATAACCCAGATCGACTTCCGCGCCGTAGACGATATTGTCGGACTGCATGTTGTAACCACCATAGACACCGCCACCGAAACCATCGGCATCCTGGCCCGGAAGCGCACTGAACTCACCCCATTTGTACTCGCCATAACCGCCGAGATAACCGCCCGACCACAAATAGGTCTGGGGTACGACCTCAGCCACAGGCGGCTCAGGGGGTTGTTCGAGGATCGCGTCCGCGGCCAGCACGGGGCCGGCGAGCGACACGGAAAGGGCTGCTGCCAGCAGTGCCAGTTTACGAATACGCATTATAGTCTCCTTGTTTGATCCGGCCCTGGTCAACACCAAGGACCTGAAGCGCGAGGCAGTTGGGAGGTCCGCCTCTGACAGATCCGAAGATGGAGACCGAATGCGGCGCCCTCGAAGCGGAAATGTGGAAACACAGCGGCGGAAAAAGGGCAGTTCGGACTGTTGCTTGAAGGCAACAATCCCGCTGAGCGGCGGACCGCCCGGGACCGGCTACCGGGCTGCGGGGCGGGGCGCCCATTGCACGCAGGGATGCTTCACCTATATGTCTGTTTGTACCTGACCGAAATCGCGAGCGTTGATTCCAAAGCATGTTGAGCATATTGACCCTGATCGCGGGCTTGGTCGTCCTTGTCGTGGCTGGCGATTATCTGGTTCGGGGCGCAGTGGCGCTTGCGGAAAAGCTCTCGATTGATCCGCTGATCATCGGCCTGACGATTGTGGCCTTCGGCACCTCCGCACCCGAATTGTTCGTCTCGCTGCAGGCTGCCTTCAACGGTGTTTCAGGCATCGCCATCGGCAACATCATCGGTTCAAACATCGCAAATGTGCTGCTGGTGCTCGGCGCACCTGCGCTGTTGATGACCATCAACTGCCGCGAAAACGGCCTCGGCGCGTCGTTGGCGGTGATGATCATCATGACGCTGGCCTTGATGGTGATGATGTGGTTCGGACCGCTGAGCCGGATCGACGGCGCCATTCTTCTGTTGATGATCGGCGCCTATCTTGGCTGGCAGATCAAGGCCGCACGCCAATGCGGACTGGTGACCGCGCCCGACTATCATGATGAAGTCGTGGATCTTCCGCAGCAAAGCTGGAAGACCACGGTATTCATCGTTGGCGGTTTGATCGGCCTGCCCCTTGGTGCATGGCTGACCGTTGACGGCGCATCCCACATCGCCCGCATGTTCGGCGCTTCGGAAACAGCCATCGGACTGACAATTGTCGCCATCGGCACATCGCTGCCCGAACTGGTCACCTCGGTGATGGCCGCATGGCGCAGATCCGGCGCGGTGGCGATCGGCAATGTGGTTGGCTCCAACATTTTCAACATCGGCCTGATCCTCGGCGGCACCTCGGTGATCCTGCCGCTTGATGTGGATCAGCGCATTGTCTCGATCGACATGTGGGTGATGCTCGCCGCCGGCCTGCTGGTGGTGGGACTGGCGCACTGGAACATACCGATCAAAAAATCCGGGGGCCTGGCTATGCTTGCGGTTTTCGCGATCTATATCTTCTCGGTGTTCTGAGAATAATCAGGCGCCCTCACCATGGCGCCCGCAAGCTGGGAAAACGTGATGTCTAGCAAGGGAACGGTTCTGGTGACCGGCGCCGGTCGCCGGATTGGCAAGGCCATCGCGCTGGATCTGGCCGGGTATGGTTATCATGTCGCCATCCACGCCAACTGCAGCGGCGCGGATGCCGAGGCGGTGGCCGGATCTATCCGGGATGCCGGCGGAGTGGCGGAAGTCTTTCTTGCCGACCTTTGCGAAACTGCGGCGGTGCGCCGACTTCATCACGAGGTTTCAATCCGATTGGAATCGCCGGATGTCATCGTCAACAATGCGTCGGTGTTTGAGGATGACGAAGTGCAAGGCTTTGACGAGGCGCTGTTCGACCGGCATTTCGCCATTCATCTGAAGGCGCCGGTCATCCTGGCCGAGGCCATGGCTACCGGCTTGCCAGACCATCGCGACGGCCTGATCGTCAACATCATCGACCAGCGGGTGTGGAAACTGACACCGCGGTTCTTCTCCTATACGCTGTCGAAATCAACGCTGTGGACCGCGACGCAAACCATGGCCCAGGCATTGGCGCCCCGCATCCGGGTCAATGCCATCGGGCCCGGCCCGACGCTCGCCAATGAACGGCAAAACCCCGATGATTTTGCCATGCAGGCGGCCTCGGTGCCGCTCGGCCACGGGCCGCAACTTGCCGAATTCGGCGCGACCATCCGCTATCTTCACGCAACCCGCTCGGTGACCGGCCAGATGATCGCTCTTGACGGAGGCCAGCATCTGGCGTGGCAGACACCGGATGTCAGCGGTGACGGGGAATAGGCTGCGGTGCTCCACCGCAATTGCCCGGCTCCACCGGTTGATACGGGCGGATGCTGACGCCACATGACATCAAGTTGCTCAAACACGCACTTGCCCGCAACCGGCTCGAAGTTGATAAGATCCAGGAATGACTCGCGAACCTGATCCGAAATCCCCCAAGCCATCCAAAGCCTCGACGCAAGCCGATGGCGGCGTGATCTATGAGGCAACCGACAGCGAGGATGACGATCGGACCGAGGCCGAGACGCCCCTGCCCGCCGATGTGGCCAATGTCGCAGGCATAGAGTGGAATGAGAGCCCCGGCCTCACAGAGGGGTTGAAGGGCGCCGAAGTCATCCAGGCCTATGTCAAGCATCTGCCCAATCAGCCCGGCGTCTACCGGATGATGAACGAGGCTGGCGATGTGCTTTATGTCGGCAAGGCGCGAAGCCTGAAAAAACGGGTGACGAATTACGCACAAGGCCGTGGCCATTCCAACCGCATCACGCGGATGATCGCGCAGACCACGAACATGGAATTCGTCACCACGCGCACCGAAACCGAAGCGCTGCTGCTTGAAGCCAATCTGATCAAGCGGCTGAAACCACGTTTCAACGTACTGATGCGCGACGACAAGTCGTTCCCCTATATCCTGATCACCGGAGACCACGAGGCGCCGGCGATTTTCAAGCATCGCGGCGCAAGATCACGCAAGGGTTCCTATTTCGGCCCCTTCGCATCGGCGGGCGCGGTGGGCCGGACCATCAACGCGCTGCAGCGGGCGTTCCTGTTACGCACCTGCACCGACAGCGTCTATGAAAGCCGGACGCGGCCGTGCCTGCTCTACCAGATCAAGCGCTGCTCCGGCCCCTGCACCGGCGAGATCGATCCGGAGGACTATGGCCGGTTGGTGGATGAGGCCAAGGATTTCCTGTCCGGCCGCAGCCAGGCGGTCAAGGCGCAATTGTCCGGTGCCATGCAGGCCGCCTCGGAGGACCTCGATTTCGAACGTGCGGCGGTTTACCGCGACCGGCTGTCGGCGCTCAGCCATGTGCAGAGCCATCAAGGGATCAATCCGCGCACCGTCGAGGAAGCCGATGTGTTCGCCATTCACCACGATGCCGGTATGGCCTGCATCCAGGTGTTCTTCTTCCGCACAGGGCAGAACTGGGGCAACCGCGCCTATTTCCCCAAAGCTGATCCCTCGCTCGCCGCCGGTGAGATCCTGGGTGCCTTCATCGGACAGTTTTACGATGACAAACCAACACCGCGCATGATCCTGGTGTCCGATGATTTCGAGGACCGGGAACTTCTCGCCGAGGCGCTTGGCGTGCGCATGGAGCGCAAGACCTCCATCACCGTGCCGCAGCGCGGGGAAAAGCGCGAGCTTGTCGATCAGGTTCTGTCCAATGCGCGCGAGGCCCATGGTCGCAATCTGGCGGAAACCGCCTCGCAGGCGCGGTTGTTGCAGGGGCTTGCCGATACCTTCAACCTGCCGCATCCGCCGCGGCGTATCGAGGTTTACGACAACTCGCACATCATGGGCACCAACGCGGTGGGTGGCATGATTGTCGCCGGCCCCGAGGGGTTCGTGAAGAACCAGTACCGCAAGTTCAACATCAAATCGACCGACATCACCCCCGGCGACGATTTTGGCATGATGCGCGAAGTCATGCAGCGGCGGTTCTCACGGCTGATCAAGGACCATGGCGACGACGGCCCGACCCTACCGGAGCAGCCAACAGCCGATGACCCTGATGCAATCCAGAACACCGGCATGCCGGCCTGGCCGGATCTGGTGCTGATCGACGGCGGCAAGGGCCAGATGAGCGCGGTGCGGACCATCCTCGAGGAACTCGGAATCGCCGACAGAATCACCGCCATCGGCGTTGCCAAGGGCATGGACCGCGAAGCCGGGCGCGAGCGATTTTTCGTGCACGGCAAACCCGATTTCACGCTGCCGCCGCGCGATCCGGTGCTGTATTTCGTCCAGCGACTGCGTGACGAGGCGCACCGTTTTGCCATCGGCACACACAGGGCGCGGCGCAAGAAGGACATGATCGCCAATCCGCTCGATGAGATCGCCGGAATCGGGCCGAGCCGCAAGCGGGCGCTGCTGCACCATTTCGGCACGGCAAAGGCGGTCTCACGCGCCGGCGTCGATGACCTTGTCACGGTCGAGGGGATCTCCGAGGCGGTGGCCGAACTGATCTACAACCATTTTCACGAGGAAAACCGGTGATGCATGCCCGGCCTCGCAGTCAAAAGCGCTTGGAGGGAAACTGGTCCCCGGGGCACCGCACCTGATGCCGAGAGTTTTGCCGCCGGCTTCCACCGGCGGCAGGTGTCCTCATCATGTCGCGCAATAGTGTCCTGCGGTTTTGGGGTAACGACAGGTAGAGACAAAGAGCAAAAGCGCGTCACCTGAATTCGTTTGGATACGACGCGCGTTAGTCCGGCAACGCATAGGCGATGATGGAATCGCCCGCTTTGGTGCCGGTGGAGCCGTGCCCGCCAGCGACAACCACCAGATACTGACGGCCATCTGAACCCAGATAGGTGGAAGGCGTTGCCTGTCCGCCGGCAGGCAGGCGCTCGCGCCATATCTCCTTGCCGGTCTGGAGGTCGTACCCCCGAACATAATAGTCAAGCGTGCCTGACAGGAATGCCACGCCGCCGCCGGTGATGATCGGACCGCCGATACCGGGAACGCCCATCTCGAAGGGCAGCGGGACCGGCGAGAGATCGCGCACCGTACCATTGACATGCTGGTAGACCGTCTCGCCGTTGGTCAGATCGACGCCGGCGACATAGCCCCAGGGCGGTGCCTGGCACGGCAAGCCAAGAGCGGAGGTAAATGTCCCCATCTTGGCGGCCCAAGGCGCCCCGAAATTCTCGTTGAACACCGGATCCTGGTCACCGCTAACCACACGTTCGGTATCGTTGGAGCGCTTGACCAGCTTGGACGTGAAAGCCAGATAGACCGGCATGGCGAACATCACCTGCCGTTTCGGATCGACCGCCACACCACCCCAGTTGAAGGTGCCGAAATTGCCTGGATAGACAAGGGTCCCACCGGTTGTCGGCGGGGTATAGCGCCCCTCGTAATTCAATTGCCTGAACGCAATCCGGCAGGCCATCTGATCGAGCAGTGTCGCACCCCACATGTCCTTTTCCATCATCCTGGGCGGATTGAAGGAAATCGTCGAGACAGGCTGGGTCGGCGCGGTGCTGTCTCCTTCGACCGCGCCTGTGGGGGCGGGAACTTCCTTGACCGGCAGAATGGGCTCACCGGTCTCGCGGTTGAGGACGAAGATTTCCCCCTGCTTGGTCGGCTGCACCAGCGCCGGCACGGTGGCCCCGTCAATGGTCAGATCGATCAGGCTGGGCTGGGCGGGCACATCCATGTCCCACAGATCGTGGTGGACTGTCTGATAGACCCATCGCACCTCGCCGGTGTCCGCATCGAGTGCCGTGACGGAGGAGGAAAACCGTTCCACGGCCTCACTGCGGTTGCCACCCCATTGGTCGGGCGACTGGTTGCCCATCGGCAGGTAGACCAGATTGAGCTGCGGGTCCCACGAACCAACGCTCCAGGAATTCGGCGCGTTCTCGGTATAGGTCTCCCCATCGGCAATCGGCTGTGTTGCGTCGGGACGCTTGGAATCGAAATTCCACAGCAGTTCGCCGGTGTAGACATCGAAGGCCCGGATGACGCCTGATGGCGATGTCACCGACGCATTGTCATTGACAGTTCCGCCAACCACCAAGGCATTCGAGGTCACCACCGGAGGAGATGTCGAATAGGCCGAGCCCGGCGTCACATTCGGCATATTTGCCCAGAGATTGATCGTGCCGTCGTCACCGCCGAATCCGGGACAGATCTCGCCGGTGCGGGCACTGATCGAGATCAGCCGTCCGTCCGAAGTCGGCACGAACAGTCGCTTGATACATTCGGGACCTTGTTCAGCGACGGAGACCGGACGGGTTTCACGCGAGATGACCGGATTGGGATCGCCCGGCTTGGCGGTGCCGGCCACAATATTTTGCGGAACTCCCGCCGCCCGGGTCGTCACCTCCGAATTGCTTTCCCCGGCAAGAACCTCTTCCTGCCCGGCCGGCGCCTGATCTGTTCCACTCGGATTTGGGGCCTCTTGCGCAGGGCGCGGATTGGCGGCCCCGTCGAAATAGCTCACCCCCCGGCACGTCATGTGCTGGGTTGTCTTGGTCGGCGGCTGCTTGAGATAGGGATCGAAGCGCCACTTCTCCTCGCCCGTTACCGGATCGAGCGCGATGACCGTCGAAAACGGCGTACAGATATACATGGTGTCGTCAAAGACCAGCGGCGTGACCTCGTAGGTGGTTTCCGTCGGATCATTGTCGCCGCGCACCTCATTGGTCTTGTAGGTCCATGCAACCTTGAGCTTGGCTACATTGTCAGGGGTTATCTGTTCGAGCGGCGAATAACGCTGACCATAGGCGGTCCGCCCGTATGACTGCCATTCACCGTCAGGCACGCCAGCGGTTGCGACCTCGCCCGATGCGTCCATCCGGTCGTCGGGAAACGCGCCGGCCAGATCGTGCGGATTTTGCGTGAGCGAGTAGAGCGCAACGCCGCTCGAAACCACGAGTGCCAGCACCAGTACGCCAGCAGGCACTCCGTAGTGCTCGCCGGAAGAATCAGCGGCATGAAGTGACCTTACCACTGGGGGAAGCAACAACAGGATGCCGATCACTGCCAACAGCGAGCCGCGCGCAGCCAGCGCCCACCAGTCAAAGCCAACCTCCCAGAGTGACCATCCGAGGGTGGCAAGCAGCATCAGCGCGTAAAGCCACAGCGCCGCTGGACGCCGGGCGAGCAGAAGTCCCGCGGTGACGAGTGTCGCCAAACCCAGACCCAAGTAAAACGGTGCCCCCCCGAGCCAGGCAAGCCATGCACCTCCGGTCAGCAAAGCGCCACCCAAGAGCAACAGCAACACCGCGAGAATTATCCTAAACATTCACAAGTCTCCAAAATTTTTCAAGCGCTCCGGAGGACAAGCGTTCCAGGAGCAAATGGTTCCGGAACTCGCGAGAAAAAATTTGCTTGGAGCCGGATTGCGGGGCTGACCGGCCAAAACCGGATACGGTTGCTTGTCTCCCCGCCGCATTGAGAAAGCCTCTATCGCAGTCGTGATGACCTGGCACCGGGCAGGTCAAAAGTGGCAACGGCTTTGCTTCCCGAAATACTCCATCTGGTATCTTCCTGTTCGCGCTTGAGGGTATGATGAGCGCTTGCCTGACTCGGCACCGGCTAAAGATGCCTGGCTGGCTGCACCCGTTCTTCGGGCGCGGTGATTGCCGACTGTGGAGGTTCGACCCTGCCGATCACACTGATGTGAACGCATTTGACGCGCGCTAAATCTTCAGGATGGCGATTTTGCGTTGGCTTGGCCAAATCCCCTGGGTGCGACAAGGATTAGCGGTTGACCTTTCAGGCGACCCGCGCGCATCTTGCACAAAATCCTGAACCGTACGGGGTGCTCCATGGCGTCAAGCGCGCTCAACATACCTAATATGCTGACCTACGGGCGGATAGTTGCTGTTCCGCTGATTGTACTCTGCTTCTTTATCGAAGGCCGTCTGCATGGTTCCGATCTGGCGCGCTGGAGCGCGTTGGCGATCTTCACCATCGCCTCGATAACTGATTTCTTCGATGGCTATCTGGCCCGCATCTGGGACCAGACCTCCAACATCGGTCGCATGCTTGACCCGATCGCCGACAAACTTCTGGTGTCGGCGATCCTGTTGCTGGTCGCTGCCGACGGCACAATCGCCGGCTGGTCGATCTGGGCGGCAATCATCATCCTGTGCCGCGAAATACTGGTCTCCGGACTTCGCGAATATCTGGCTGCACTCAAGGTTTCGGTGCCGGTTACCTGGATCGCCAAATGGAAGACCACCTTGCAGATGCTGGCGCTCGGTTTCCTGCTTGCCGGCCCGGCTGGCGACAAGGTGCTGCCCTACACCACGCAAATCGGCATCGGCATGTTGTGGCTCGCCGCACTGATTACGATTTACACCGGCTACGACTATTTCAAGGCCGGGCTGAGACATATGGTGGACGAATGAGCGTACGGATTGTCTATTTCGCCTGGGTGCGCGAACGCATCGGAAAGGGTTCGGAAGACATTGACCTTCCGGAGAACGTGAAAACCGTGGGCGACCTTATCGCACACTTGGCAAGCCTTGGTGAGGAATACGAGGCGGCCTTTCAGGTGCCCGGCGTCATTCGCGCCGCACTTGATGAAGAGCATGCCGATCACGATGAAGCCATCGGCACTGCACGTGAAATCGCGCTGTTTCCACCCATGACTGGCGGCTGAGATGACGGCGCGCGGCAAGACAGAAGGCACATCAACGCCGGCGGTCACTGTCCGCATTCAGGCGCAGGATTTTGACATCGCCGAGGAAATCGATGCGCTCACCAAAGGGCGTGCGGACATCGGCGCGGTGGTGAGCTTTACCGGGCTTTGCCGCGATGAAGGCGGGAAACTGGCCACGCTGGAACTCGAGCATTATCCCGGCATGGCCGAACGCGCCATCCGTGCCATCGCCGAACAGGCTGTAAAACGCTTTGCGCTCAACGGCATCACCGCAATCCACCGGCATGGCGCTATCGCGCCCGGCGGAAATATCGTGCTTGTGGTTGCCACCGCGCCACATCGACAGGCGGCTTTCGATGGCGCGTCATTCCTGATGGATTATCTCAAGACCGATGCTCCGTTCTGGAAAAAAGAGCATCTGCCCGATGGCGCTACCGGCGAATGGGTGTCGGCCAAGGACGCCGACGACAAAGCCAAGGCGCGCTGGCGGACCAAATGACAGCCACGACCTTTGCGCTGCAGGACAGCTGGAAAGCCGCGCTGGCGGAAGAACTTGCAACGCCCTACATGGCCGATCTCAACGGGTTTCTGACGACCGAGATCGATGCAGGAAAACGGATATTTCCCAAGGTGCCTGAGTACTTCGCAGCGCTTGATCTGACGCCGCTCGACCAGGTCAGCGTGGTCATCCTCGGGCAGGATCCCTATCATGGCGACGGGCAAGCCCACGGGCTGTGCTTCTCGGTGCAGCCGGGCGTGCGCCCCCCGCCCTCGCTTAAGAACATCTACAAGGAACTCAACAGCGATCTGGGCATCGCGCCTGTCGGCCACGGCAATCTTGAGGGCTGGGCAAGACAGGGCGTGTTGCTGCTCAACAGCGTGCTGACGGTGGAAGCAGGCCTTGCCGCCTCGCATCGGGGCCGCGGCTGGGAGCGCTTCACCGACGCGGTAATCGCCCGGGTCAACGAACTCGACCATCCGGTGGTGTTCCTGCTGTGGGGCGCCTATGCCCAGAAGAAGGCCGGTTTCGTCGACACCAGCCGCCATCTGGTTCTCAAGGCCGCCCACCCCTCGCCGCTGTCGGCCCATAACGGGTTTCTCGGCTGCCGGCATTTCTCCCAGGCCAACGCTTTCCTTGAGGAAAACGGCATGGCGCCGATCGACTGGCGGTTGCCGGAAAAGCTCTGACCACGAATTGTGCGGAACCAGTACTTCGCCCGGCAAAAAGCCGGGCTCTTTCGAACCCGGCTTTTTGCGATTCAGTTCAAAGGTTTAGGCGGTTAAGCCGAGCAATTGAATCAACCGACGATTTCGGTGCCGGCAAACCAGTAGGCGATTTCTTCGGCGGCGGTTTCAGGCGCATCCGAGCCGTGGACCGAGTTTTCGCCGATTGACAGGGCGTGGGTCTTGCGGATGGTGCCTTCGGCAGCATCGGCAGGGTTGGTGGCGCCCATGATTTCGCGGTTCTTGAGGATGGCGTTCTCGCCTTCAAGCACCTGAACAACGGTCGGGCCGGAGGTCATGCCTTCAACCAGTTCACCGAAGAAAGGGCGTTCCTTGTGAACCGCGTAGAAGCCTTCGGCTTCGCGCTTGCTCATCCAGACGCGCTTGGAGGCGACGACGCGCAGGCCGTTGTCTTCAAAAACCTTGGTGATGGCGCCGGTAAGGTTGCGCTTGGTGGCATCGGGCTTGATCATCGAAAAGGTGCGTTCAATCGCCATGGTCTTGTTCCTTCAACGTTTGCCCGCGGATGCGCGGGCCAAATGGGGTGTAAAAAATAACCGGACCGCAACGGGCCGGTCCGGAATTGCGGCCTAAATAGCCGCATGCCCGGTCCTAAGCAAGAGGCGTTAAGCGGATCGCCCCTCCCTCACCGCCTCGCCGGCGATATCGGGCGCATGCTGGAGCCATCGCAGAATTGCGTCATGACCGACATGGGGATCGCCTCGGGTGTTGTCGCGCTCGCGGTTTTGGGGTTCGCGCCGCAGACCAACGCTGTGCTGAGGGCCGGTGCGGGGCGGATTTTCAAACCGGTTTCCGATGGATGGCATCGCGGGTGCCCGGTGTCTGGTCCGTCTCACCCCGACCGAGATTCAGCCGGCGGCGGGAACCGAACGGCCCAATCCGTCATGCAGATCGAGACAGCGCTCGAACCAGTCCGTGACCGCATCGCCCTCTTCCAGCAACTTGGCGGTCGAGGTGACGCGTGCCCATTGCAGGGCGCCGAAGACAATGTAGTCGGCAAACAGCGGCGAAGATCCGCCAATCCACGGCTGGGATTTGAGCATCAGGCGCAATGGCATGAGTTTGGCGGAGAAGCCGGCGACCTCAGCCTCGCGGCCTTCCACAATCTGTTCCAGCGTCTTGCCCATGCGCGCTTCCCGGGTTTGGCGGAAATAGGCCTGATCGGCCGGCTCCAGCACGTCATGAATATCCTTCATCGCGATACCGGCCATGGCCGTGTGCAAGGTCGAATTGGTCCAGGACTCGATGAAGCGTGACATCGCCTGCCCACCCTGCCCGCCAAACAGCGACGGCCGGTCGGGATAGGTTTCCTCGAGATAGGCGGCGATCAGAAAACTGTCGGCGACAATTTTGGTTCCATCGCGGATCACCGGCACCGTCTTGGAGAAACCACCCTCAACCTCGGGCACTTTGGTGAAACAGACATTGTTACGTTCGAACGGCAGCCCCTTGTGGGCCAGTGACATCGCCGTTTTCCAGCAATGCGGGCTGAACGGGCGCGCCGGATCGGCGCCGATGAGGTCGTGAAAGACGATGGACATGCTGAATCTCCTGAAAAGCGTGCGGTGTGTTGTGACGCAACACCGAATAATTGTCACGCCCGCGGATGCGATCAAAACGTGGTTTCCCCTTGCCATTTCGAGCGATCCCGGCCAGAAGCGCGGGCATGCTTACGATTACAGACCTTTCCGCACGCATTGCCGGGCGACTTTTGATTGACAACGCCTCGCTTGCCCTGCCCGTGGGCATCAAGGCCGGCCTTGTCGGACCCAATGGCGCCGGCAAGTCGACGCTGTTCAAGATCATCACCGGCGAGATGGCGACCGAGACCGGGCATACATCGATCCCGAAGAACACCCGCATCGGCCAGGTGGCGCAGGAAGCGCCTGCTGAAGACACAGCGCTGGTCGAAATCGTGCTGCGCGCCGATCTCGAACGCACCAGGCTGATGAAGGAAGCCGAAACAGCGACCGACCCGAACCGCATCGCCGAAATCCAGACCCGGCTGGTTGATATCGATGCGCATTCGGCGGAAGCCCGCGCCTCGTCAATTCTGGCGGGCCTTGGTTTCGACCAGGAGGCCCAGCAACGCCCGGCCTCGAGCTTTTCGGGCGGCTGGCGCATGCGCGTGGCGCTGGCTTCGGTGCTGTTTTCCGAGCCAGATCTGCTGCTTCTGGACGAGCCGACCAACTATCTCGACCTTGAAGGCACGTTGTGGCTGGAGGAGTATATCCGCCGTTACCAGCACACTGTGCTGATCATCAGCCATGACCGCGATCTGTTGAACACCGCGGCCAACGCCATCGTCCATCTCGATCAGAAGAAGCTGACGTTTTATCGCGGCGGCTTTGACGAGTTCGAACGTCAGAAGGCCGAACGCGACGAACACCAGATGAAGGCGCGCGAAAAGAACATCGCCGCGCGCAAGCATATGGAGGCCTTTGTCGAGCGCTTCCGGGCCAAGGCATCGAAAGCGCGCCAGGCGCAATCACGGCTCAAGGCGCTGGAGCGCATGGGAACCGTGGATGCGGTGGTGGAAAGCAATGTCCGGGGGTTTTCGTTCCCGCGTCCCGACCGCGGCGTCGCCTCGCCGATCATCGCCATCGAGGACGGATCGGTGGGCTACACGCCCGGTTCGCCCATCCTGACGCGGCTCGATCTGCGGATCGACGCCGACGACCGCATCGCGCTTCTGGGCTCGAACGGCAACGGCAAGTCCACCTTCGCGAAATTCATCGCCGGACGGCTGGAAGCGGAAGCAGGGCGGCTCAAACTGGCGCCGCAACTCAAGACCGGGTTCTTCGCCCAGCACCAGATGGATGATCTGGTACCGGCGGAATCGGCCGTGGCGCATGTGCGCAAGCTGATGCCCGATGCGGCGGAAGCCCGCGTGCGCGCTCGCGTGGCGCAGATGGGGCTGACGGCAGAGAAGATGAACACGCCGGCCAAGGATCTTTCCGGCGGCGAGAAGGCACGGTTGCTGATGGGGCTTTCGGCGTTCCACGCCCCCAACCTGATGATCCTCGACGAGCCGACCAACCA
>NZ_JBDWHW010000228.1:0-26621 GCF_039975035.1 Hoeflea sp.
GTCTCGCTGGCCTATCTGGCTTCGCCCGGTTCTGCGCGCGCCCAGGACGCGCAGCCCGGAGACGCCGATCTGCTTGCAAGCCTCGATCAGACCCATCTGGCCTATGTCATTACCGGCGATGAGCAAGCCGACACCACCAGCCAATCCGGGCTCGACAGCCTGTCGACCTATCTGAGCATGCGAACCGCACTCGAACCGGGCAACGCCATCGGCGTCGATATCGAAACCGACCAGCTTGGGCTGTATCCGCTGATTTACTGGCCGATGAGCGACACCGCCGAGCTTCCCTCCCCGGCAGCCATCAGCCGGATTGACGCCTACATGAAAAACGGCGGAACGGTTCTGTTCGACACCCGCGACCGGATCGTTGATCTCGGCGGCGGATCAAGCCAGCTGACGCTCCGGTTGCAGCAAATCCTCGCCAGTCTCGACATTCCTCCGCTTGAACCGGTCCCGGCCGATCATGTGCTGACCAAATCATTCTTTTTGCTCGACACATTTCCTGGCCGCTATTCCGACGGACCCTTGTGGGTGGAGGCAACGCCCCAGTCCGACAATCCGGCCGAGCGGCCGGCCAGATCGGGCGATGGCGTGTCCTCGATTCTCATTACCGGCAACGACATGGCCGCCGCCTGGGCCGTGGATGATCAGGGATTTCCTATGTTTTCGACCGTCCCGGCCGATCCATGGCAGCGCGAATACGCCTTCCGCGCCGGGGTCAACATCGTCATGTACATGCTGACCGGCAACTACAAGGCCGATCAGGTGCACATCCCCGCGCTGCTCGAACGCTTGGGACAATGACATGAGTCTCGCCTTCGACCCGTTCCTGCCACTGCCATTGATCCTCGTGATCGCGGTTGTCGCGATCCTGCTTGTCGGATGGGCATTCGCCAAGCGCATGCGCGGCGCAGCACTTCGCGCGCTGGCGCTGGCAGCACTTGTGCTGGCGCTGGCAAATCCGGTTGCCAATTTCGAAGACCGTGAACCGGTGACCAGCGTGGTCGCCATCGTCGTCGACCGAAGCCCGAGCCAGATGACCCCCGACCGCACCGCGCGCACCGATGCGGCCCTGAAAGCGCTCACCGAGCGCCTCGCGCGCTACCCGGCCTTCGAAACCCGGATCATCGAGGCGGTAACCGATCCGGATGCGCAATCGCCCTCCACAAAGCTGTTCGAGGCGCTGGCGTCGGGCGTTCGCGATGTCCCGAGTTCGCGTTTGGCGGGTGCGGTGATGATCACCGATGGCCAGGTGCACGATGTGCCCGGCTCCTTGTCGGCACTTGGTCTTGATGCGCCGCTGCACGGGCTGATTGTCGGCGAAGAGGATGAGATCGACCGGCGCGTTGACGTGGTGCGCAGCCCCCGTTTCGGCATCGTCGGCGAGGATCAGGAGATCGTCTATCGCGTCAGCGAGGATGGCGCGGCCGCCTCCGGCCCTGTGTCGGTGACCGTGCGGATCAATGGCGCGCGGGTTGTCAAC
Organism: Hoeflea sp.; assembly: GCF_039975035.1. Taxonomy (GTDB): domain Bacteria; phylum Pseudomonadota; class Alphaproteobacteria; order Rhizobiales; family Rhizobiaceae; genus Hoeflea. Next base: position 1,484 of record NZ_JBDWHW010000228.1, read on the forward strand.
GAAACCGCCATACCCGGCGAGGAATCCTCTTTCTATCTGAAACTGCCGCGCGGCGGCGAGAACATCGTCGAGTTCCACGTCGATGAGCTGGATGGTGAAGTCACCACCGCCAACAACCAGGCCGTGACCCTGATCGAAGGCATCCGCGAAAATCTGCGTGTGTTGCTGGTCTCCGGCGCGCCGCACGCCGGTGAGCGCGCCTGGCGCAACCTGCTCAAATCCGACGCTTCGGTGGATCTGGTGCATTTCACCATTCTGCGTCCACCGGAAAAACAGGACGGAACGCCGATTTCCGAGCTCTCGCTGATCGCCTTTCCGACCCGCGAATTGTTCATCGAAAAGATCGACGAGTTCGACCTGATCATTTTCGACCGCTACCAGAACCGCGGCGTGCTGCCGGTGCTTTATTACGATTACATCGCCCGCTATGTCGAAGATGGCGGTGCGCTGCTGATCGCCGCCGGTCCGGAATTTGCCGGTATCCAGTCCATCGCCGAAACACCGCTGGCGCCTGCGCTTCCGGCAATGCCGACCGGCGATGTCGCCAATGCCGGCTACTATCCGCGCCTCTCCGAGGATGGAAAACGCCATCCGGTGACGCGCGCGCTTCCCGGCGGCTCGAGCGAACCACCGGCATGGGGCCGATGGTTCCGCACTGTCGGCGTACACGACACGATCGGCGACACGGTCATGCGCGGCACCGATGGCGCGCCGCTGCTGGTGCTCAACCGCTACGGCGATGGCCGGGTGGCGATGCTGCTTTCCGATCATGGCTGGCTGTGGGCGCGCGGCTTTGAAGGCGGCGGTCCGCATGTCGCCCTCTACCGGCGCATCGCCCATTGGCTGATGAAGGAACCCTCCCTTGAGGAAGAGGCACTGCGGGCGATCGCCAATGGCAGGACACTGGTGGTCGAACGCCAGAGCATGAGTGAAACCACCGGTCCCGCGACGATCAAGCTGCCGTCGGGCGAAACCCGCGACATCGAGTTGACGCCCGCGGGAGAGGGCCTGTTCAGATCGGAACTGACACTTGACGAGCCCGGGCTGGTGGAAGTCACCTCGGGCGATCTCAGGGCGCTGGCCCATGTCGGCGCTGTTGACGCGCCCGAGTTCCGCGCCACCGTGTCCACTACCGGCATTATCGGGCCGCTCTCGGCGCAGAGCGGCGGACTGACCACACGCATCAACGCCGCCGCATCCAACCTGCCGCAGATCCTGCCGACACGCGCCGCCTCGGTCAACGCCGGCAGCCGCATGGGCTTGCGCGCCAGCAATGAAAGCGTACTCAAGGGCGTGCGCTCCCTGCCATTGTTCGGCGGTTTGCTGGGGCTGGCCCTGATGATCCTGGCTCTGGGCGCAACCTGGTTCCGCGAGGGACGTTAACGCGTCGCACTCAAATGGGCTCAGCTGACGCGCGTCCACTCATTGTTGCGGCATGTCATTGTCGCAAAACCGCTAGACGTTTTCGCGCGACATGTATTGGATCAGCTTGCCTTGGACAGAGCTTCCACGGATGAAAAATAGCTCATCTGGTCTTCTGCCCAGGCCTTGATGCCATAGCGCTTGACCGTGTTGCGCAACATCGTCATGCGCTGCCGCCGTTCTTCTTCCGGCATGGCCAGAGCCTGTTCGATACCGGTGTCCATCGACCGGTGCGAAAACGGATTGGTGATGACAGCCGAAGAAAGTTCGACAGCAGCGCCGGCGAATTCGGACAACACCAGCACCCCGTCGCCATCGACGCGGGCCGCGGCATATTCCTTGCAGACCAGGTTCATGCCGTCGGCCAGCGGCGTGATCCAGCAGACATCGGCCAGCTGATAATAGGCGATCAGGTCCTTGAACGGAATCGCGGTCGAGATCAGCGCCACCGGCTGCCATTCGAACGAGCCGAATGTACCATTGATCCGGCCCGCAACCTGTTCGATCTCGCCCTGGATTTCCTCGTACGCCGCCATGCTGCGGTTGGCGCCGACGGACACATGCATCAACCGCACATTGCCATGCAGTTCCGGGTGCGCCTGCAACAGGCGTTCATAGCTTTCCAGCTGCTGCACCCCGCCCTTGGTGTAATCGGTGCGCCCGACCGACAGGATCAGCTTGCAATCGCCCAGCTCCGACCGGATGGCGATGGCGCTGTCGCGGGTTTCCTCGCAGACGGCGCGTTCCTGAATATAGTCCCAGTCAATGCCCACCGGCGCGCTGGAAATCTTGATCGTGCGTCCCTGATACTGAACCGATTCCGGCACCCGCCGGTCAGACAGCGCCGTGCCTTCCCAGATGAAATCCGGGTTCACGTCCTTGCGAACAACATTGCCAACTTCCAGAAGGCTTTGCGCCACATGGACGAAGTTCACCGCGTAGCGCGGGATGTGAAAGCCGACCACGTCGCAGGCAAGCAGGCTGTCGACGATTTCGCGCCGCCACGGCAGCACGTTGAACATGTCCGCGGCCGGGAACGGGGTGTGATGGAAGAAGGAAATCTGCACATCCGGGCGCAGCTTGCGCAGATACCCCGGCACCAGCCACAAATTGTAGTCATGCACCCAGACCACAGCACCAGGTGCGGCTTCCGCAGCCGCGGCTTCGGCAAAGGCCCAGTTCACTTCCCTGAATGTCGGCCAGTCGACCGGGTCGTAATTGTAGCGTTCCTTGAACGAATGCAGGATCGGCCAGAACGCTTCCTTTGAAGTGATGTGATAGAAGCTCGACACCTGGTCGGGCGTCAGCGGCAGACGCGTGACCGAGTATTTGCCGTAGCTGTCCTCGATCTCGATGACCCGTTCGAAGTCCGGGTTGGCGGCATCGTCAGCCAGCTTCCAGGCGATCCAGGCACCTTTGTCCACACGGCCGAAAAACCCCTTCAGGGTCGGCACGATCCCGTTGGGGCTTTTGTTTTCCCTGAAAACGATCTTGCCGTTTTCTTCAACCTCTTCATAAGGTTGGCGGTGGTAGACGATGACGAGATCGCTGGCCATGTATCAGTATCCTTCCGGTAGGTCGTGCATTTCGAAGGCACGGATTGCCTCCAGAATGCCTGCCGCACCATGAGCTTGCGCCATATGCAGGTGCTCAAGGTGAGCAACGCGCTTGACCAATTCTTGTTCCGAATTGCCCACGGCGACGGCTGGAAGCCCGCATTCCAGCATCGACAGATCGTTGAGCGTATCGCCTGCGCAAAGCACGCGTTCGGGCTTGATTGCCAGATAGTCCACAAGCCGTCGCAGCGACGGCCCCTTGCTGACGCCATCAGGCAGGACATCGAAAAACCTGTTGTCCGAGATCAGCGGCTGAAACCCCATCCCAAGGACAACGTCCCACGCAGACCCGTCAAAGATATCGGGATCAATATCATAGCTGACCCGATAGCGGAAATCGGTCGGCTGCAGTGTCAGGCCGGGATAGCCGTCAAGCCTTGCCCGCACCGTATCGCCGGCATTGCCCCAGCGCGCCGAGATTTCGGTTTCGAGGTGCTCGATCGGAGCCACGCCGGTTTCCGGCGAGACCGTGGCGATTGTGGTGCCGACATCGCCCACGGCATAATCCGGCCAGGGCACGCCGCGCTCGCGGCAAAGCTCACCGATGAATTTGGGATCGCGCCCGGTGACAAAGATCAGGCCGACGCTGTCGCGGTTGGCTTCGATCCAGCCGTACAAACGGCTTCGATCCTCGTCGCTGCCGCCCAGAAAGGTGCCATCCAGATCGGTCGCCAGCACAAATCGCCGCGCATTCAGTCCGCTGAGGTCTGTCGTCTTTACAGTCATTGGATTGCCTCTGCTGCCATGGCGACGGGGTGATCTATGGATATGGCGAGGCCCCGGCGCTCGCCTTCGATCGGCTGCGACCAGACATCGCCGAAGGTTTCCCGCACATCCGCGCCCTGGTGCAGGATCCGGTGCACACTCTCGCATATCGGCAGCTTGATGTTCATCCGGCGGGCAAGGTCCATCACCGAGATCGAATTCACCTCGCCCTCGACAACCACCGGCTTGCCGTCAAAACAATGCTCCCGCGGAATGCCTTTCCCGAGCTGGACACCCAGCGACATGTTGCGCGATGTCTGCGACGAGCAGGTCAGGATCAGATCGCCCGCACCGGCCAGGCCGGTGACAGTCTCGCGGCGGCCGCCAAGCCCGTCGGCCAGCGTCTTCATCTCGTCCATGCCGCGCACGATCAGCGCTGCCCGGGTGTTTTCGGCATAGCCGGCACCGGTGATCATGCCGCAGGCAATGGCAATCACGTTCTTGATCGCGCCGCTGACTTCAACGCCGACCAGATCATCGGTAATGTAGGGCCGGAAGAACTCGGAGCCGAGCGACAGCGCCAGCCGGGTTGCCGGACTGGACCCGGTATCAAGCCGGTCGGAATAGGAAAACTGAAAGGCGACGGTCGCCGCGGTCAGATGACCGAGCGCGGTTTCCGTGGCAAAGGTCGGCCCCGACAGCGCGCCGATCTGGTGGCCGCCCAGAATCTGGGACGCCACTTCGCTCAGCAGATATCCCGTCCCGGCTTCGATTCCCTTGGCGCACAGCGCGATGGGGACCGCTTTTTCCAGGTGCGGGCGCATCTGCAGGCAGACCTCGCGCAAGGTTCGTGACGGGGTGACCAGCAGCACCGCCTCCGCACCTTTCAGCGCCTCGGCCATGTCCGTGGTTGCATGGATCCCGTCCGGAAGCTCAATACCCGGAAGGTATTTCGGATTTTCACGGCGGGTGTTGATTGCCTCGACTGTCGCTTGGTCCCGTCCCCAGATCACGGTCTCGCGGCCGGCGCGTCGCGCCACCGAGGCCAATGCGGTTCCCCAGGAACCCGCGCCGATGACGCAGATTTTGGCGTATGGAATGGGAGAAGCAGACAGGTCGTTGGCTTGTGTGCCCAGATAACTCATATGCCTTTATCTAGTGCCTCTCTTGCTGCATTGCAACAAGATACCTCCAGAAACGACAACCAGTGTTCAATCTTCGCCGCGCGCCACGGTTGCTGAACCACCCCGGTTCATCCAGCAAACCAGTGCCCATCCGCCGCCAGCAGCGTTGCCGATTGTTTCCTGTTGCTGTCCGCGACACGCGGATGTTCACCCTCATGGCTGCACACCACAAACACATCAGTTCCGGCATTCGGCGGATGATGGCCTGCATTCGGGGATCGCCAACCGGTTCAGCGACGATCGCGCGTCAGAACTTCCTGTCGCGGTGATGGATTTCGCCTTCAAGCGCCATCGCATCGACATCACCGAAACAGGCCGCCAGCAGCCGGTGCGGATCGAACGGTCCGGGCATGGTCAGCGCGCCGGGTCTGGTCCGGGCAAACCCCAGCGGCGAATAATAGGGAGGGTCGCCCACCAGCAGAACCGCCTGGCTGCCGGCATTCTCCGCCGCCGCCAGCGCGATGCGAACCAGTTCCCGGCCGATCCCGCGGTTCTTGTGCGAGGGCCGCACCGCAAGCGGCCCGAGCAGATGCCCCGCGCAAGCGCCGGCAAAAATCGGCGTCATCCGCACGGAGGCGATGGTTTCGCCCCGATCCGCCGCGACAAAGGAGAGCCGCAGGTCATGCGGCCCCTGTTCGCGCACCCGCTCGGCGGCGCGCACGAAGCGACCGGGCCCGAAGGCTTCTTCATTGATATGCATGATAGCTGCGTCATGAGACGCGTCTTCGGTGAGAAAGACAAGATCCTGGATGAGCATGGAGAATTTTCCGGATAAGACGACAAGACATGATGAGGCGCGCGCATAAGGCGCGTTGGCAGTCTGTTCAGCGTCGTCGCAAGGCCTTGGCCGGCATCCGTATTTTCCTTCTTGTCTCTCGCCATTAGCAAAGCTTGCCGCTGTCGTCCAATGCAAAACGCACCGTTCACCCCCATTGCCTTCGCTTTTTTGTTTTTCCGTCTTATGTCTGGTGTCAAAGGAGAACGATCATGGGAATGCTGGTTGACGGCGTCTGGAAAGACGTCTGGTACGACACCAAATCCACGGGCGGCCATTTCAAACGGTCGGAGTCGGCGTTTCGCAACTGGGTAACCCCGGATGGCGAGCCGGGTCCAACCGGCGAAGGCGGCTTCGCGGCTGAAGCCGGCCGCTATCACCTCTATGTCTCGCTCGCGTGTCCCTGGGCGCATCGCACGCTGATCTTCCGCAAGCTCAAGGGCCTGGAGGACGCCATATCGGTGTCGGTTGTCGATCCCTATATGGGCGAGAACGGCTGGGAGTTTCATGACCGCGACGGCGGCACGCGCGATCATCTGGGCGGCGCCAAATATCTCTGGCAGGTCTATGTCGCGGCGATGCCCGATTATTCCGGCCGCGTCACCGTGCCGGTGCTGTGGGACAAGAAGAACAACACCATTGTCTCCAATGAATCCTCGGAAATCATTCGCATGTTCAATTCCGGCTTCGGCGCCATCGCCCGGCCGGGGCCGGACTACTATCCGCCCGCCCTGCGCCAGGAAATCGACGAGATCAACGAGCTGGTCTACCACAAGATCAACAACGGCGTTTACAAGTCGGGCTTTGCCACAACCCAGGCAGCCTATGAAGAACATGTCGGCGAACTGTTCGACGCCCTCGACACCGTCGAAGAGCGGCTGACCCGCAACCGCTACCTGACCGGCGACGCGCTGACCGAAGCCGACTGGCGGCTGTTCACCACGCTGGTGCGGTTCGATCCGGTCTATGTCGGACATTTCAAGTGCAACATCCGCCGCATTGTCGATTATCCCGCGCTGTCGGGCTATCTGCGCGAGCTTTACCAGATGCCCGGAGTGGCCGAAACGGTGAACATGGATCACATCAAGGGCCATTACTATCGCAGCCACGCAAGCATCAACCCCACCGGGGTTGTTCCCGTCGGCCCGGAACTTGACCTGCAATCACCGCATGGCCGCGAGCGGCTGGGCAAAGCCGCCTGACCGGCAAGCGTGGGGGCGCTCCATTGCTGCCCCTGACAATTGAAACAAAAAGGCGCTCCCGAATTTCGAGAGCGCCTCTTGCATTGGCAGCCGGTCTGCGGATCAGGTCTTGATCTTGTAGCCGGTCTTGAAGGTCCATCCGATGATCCCGAGACAGACGAACATGAACACCGCGATCATCATCAGGCTGAGGCCGATATTGATGTCGGACGTGCCGAAGAAGCTCCACCTGAAACCGGAAATCAGGTAGACCACCGGATTGAACATGGTGACCGTCTGCCAGAACGGCGGCAGCATCGAGATCGAATAGAAACTGCCGCCCAGAAACACCAGCGGCGTGATCACCAGCAGCGGCACCATCTGCAACTGCTCGAAATTCTTCGACCAGATCCCGATGATGAAGCCGAACAGGCTGAACGAGACGCAGGTCAGCACCAGAAACGCCAGCATGGCAACGGGATGCAGGATCTGGAAATCGACGAAGAACTCCGCCGTCGCCAGGATCACCAGCCCGATCAGGGCTGATTTGGTCGCCGCAGCACCAACATAGCCGAGCACGATTTCGAAAAACGAAACCGGCGCCGTGTGCAACTCGTAGATCGACCCGAGAAATTTCGGAAAATAGATCCCGAACGACGCATTGGAAATGCTCTGGGTCAGCACCGAGAGCATGATCAGCCCCGGCACGATGAAGGCGCCGTAGGTGGTGCCGTCTATCTCCTGAATACGCGAGCCGATGGCCGCGCCAAAGACAATGAAATAGAGCGAGGTCGACAGCACCGGCGAGATCAGGCTCTGCGACAGGGTGCGGAAGAACCGCGCCATCTCGAATGAATAGATCGATCTGACTGCCTGAAAATTCATGACTTCTCCTCAACCAGCCCGACGAAAATATCTTCCAGTGAACTTTGCCGCGTTTCCACGTCCCGCAGGACGATGCCTGTCTTGCTCAGGTCCGCAAACAGCGAGGCAATGCCGGTTCGTTCGCCATTGGCCTCATAGGAATAGGTCAGCGTCCGCTCATCCGCGCTGTAATCGAGATTGTAACGGGCGAGTGCCTCGGGTACCGCATCCAGCGGCGTCATCAGTTCGATCCGCATCTGCCGCTGTCCCATGCGCTGCATCAGCGTTTCCTTTTTCTCGACCAGCAGCAACTCACCGTTGCGGATAACACCGATCCGGTCCGCGATGGCTTCCGCCTCGTCGATGTAGTGCGTGGTCAGGATGATGGTGACGCCGTCATCCTTGAGCTGCTGCACCACCTGCCACATCTCCTTGCGCAGCTCGACATCGACCCCGGCGGTCGGCTCGTCGAGAAACAGCACCCGCGGCTCGTGGCACAAAGCCTTGGCAATCAGCACCCGGCGTTTCATGCCGCCAGACAATTCCATCGTCTTGGCGTCTTTCTTGTCCCACAACGACAGCTTTTCAAGAATGCTCTGCAGCAGCGCCGGATCGTTCTTCTTGCCAAACAGACCACGGGTGAAGCGCAGCGCATCGTAAACCGTCTGGAACGGCTCCAGGGCTATTTCCTGAGGCACCAGTCCGATCAGCGAGCGGGTCTGGCGGTAATCAGCGACGACATCGAAGCCGCCGACCTTGACCGACCCGGAACTGGCATTGACCAGTCCGCAAATGATCGAGATCAGCGTGGTCTTGCCCGCCCCGTTGGGACCGAGCAGCGCCAGAATCTCGCCTTCATTGATATCGAGATTGACATTCTTCAGCGCCTGAAAGCCGCTATCATATTGTTTTGACAGATTTTCAACGGAAAGAATCGGGGCCATGATCTACTTCTTGTCAAGGAGGACAGTCCGGCTGGACCTGCACTGAACGCAGCAAAACCGGGGCACGATCCATATGCGCAATTGGTCAGAGATAAGCCGGAATGGCTCGCATTCAAGCGCACACTGAAAACTCAAGCCCGATCAGGGGTGTTTCCATCCGTTGCCGCGACCGGGATCCGTCTGCGGCCGCGGTGGGTCCCGGTCACCATTCTTCGCTGATCTGCGCTTCTCCGGAAAGCTCCGCAAGCCGCCGCCTGGTTGCCCCGGTCACCCCTTCCGGCAACGCGTCAAGCGCGAAGAACCCGGCCTCAAGAATCTCGCGATCGGCACGCTTCGGCGCGGTCTGCTCAACGGTGCAGCGGTAAAACGCGACATGATCGCGGCGGCTGGTGCGGCGGTTGAAATAAACCGCGAACAATTCGGCCTCGCCGGCAAGCACCAGATTTCCTTCCTCCCGCAATTCCTTGATCAGCGCCTGGCCCATGGTTTCGCCCCGCTCGACACCGCCGCCGGGCATGTGCCAGCCGGGCACATAGGAATGGCGCACCAGAAACACCCGGCCTTCGGCGTCATAACACGCAGCCCGCACGCCCAGCGTCATCGACCGCGTCAGCACAAACCAGACATGGATGACACGGGTGACCAGCCGCGCGCGCAACGACCGCAGTTCCGGCGGACGACCGCCAAAGCCGTCATCCGGCAAGGCGCCCGGTTGCGGTCCGGACTGCGGATCGCTATTGCTTGAACCATGTTTCGATTGGCCCATATTTCCGATGTTCATCTTGGTCCCTTGCCGAAAATGTCGCTGGCCGAACTCGCGTCCAAGCGCATTACCGGTTATGTGAACTGGCAGCGCAACCGCCGCAAGCAGCTTTTTGGCGACACGCTGGAGAATCTGGTCGCCGCGGTGCACGAGGCCGCGCCCGATCATGTCGCCATCACCGGCGATCTGGTCAACCTGGCCACCAATACTGAAATCGAAGTGGTGCGGCTCTGGCTCGAGACCGGTTTCGATCCCGAAAATGCCACGCTGGTGCCGGGCAATCACGACGCTTATGTTCCGGGTGCGCTGGCGCGCGCCAAGACAGCCTGGATGCCCTGGCTAAAATCCGACAGCGTCGAGCCGGACGCACCGCCGGACGCAGCCTTGTTTCCCAGTTACCGCAAACGCGGACCGGTTGCGCTGATCGGCATTTCCTCGGCCAATGCCACGCTGCCGTTTATCGCAACCGGTGATCTGAGCCGCAAACAGGCCCGCGCCGCCGGCAAATTGCTCGACAGCGCAAATGCGGAAGGGCTGTTTCGCGTGGTCATGATTCATCACCCGCCGGTGCGCGGCGCGGCGCAATGGACCAAGCGGCTGCGCGGCATTGGCCGCTTTGGCAAGATGCTCAGACAGCATGGCGCGGAACTGGTGCTGCATGGCCATACCCATCTCGACACGCTGCACCATTTGCAAGGCCGCGATGGCGAAGTGCCGGTGGTGGGGATAGCCTCGGCCAGCCATGGCCCCGGCGGCAATCGCCCGCCTGCAGGCTTCAACCTGTTCGATATTGAGGGCGAACCGGGCAACTGGCGGCTTGTTCACCGCCGCATGCGGCTGTCGGGCAATGGCCCCGGTTTTGCTGAAGTTGAAGAAGGACTGATCGGCTCTGAGGCAAGGATCAGTTGATCATCGCCGACAGCCTGTCCCAGAACGCCACCACCAGCGCTGCCGAACCGGCAACACAACCGAGAATGAACCAGGAAGCACCGAGCACGAACCCGGCGCCGCGCGAGGATTTTCGCGGAGTCTGTACGTCAGACCCGGGCATGGCCGCAACCGCCTGAGCCGTCGTGTCGGCGGCAGCCTTCGTGTCCCCGGCAGTGTCGGCACCCGCTTCGGACGGCCGTGCCCAATTGTCCGGGGATGCAACTGCACCTGACGCAACCGCATCATCGGCCACATCGCCGGCGCCGGCTTCATCGGCGCGCATCAGGTCGGCCTCGTCTTCCGTTGTCGGGTTCGACGCAACGGCCGCCTTCATGGTTTCGAAATCGCCGGCCAGAATCCGTTCCCGCTCGATCACCCGTTCAGCAATGTAGCGGCCGACCGCATCGGCGGTGCGGGTCATGTCGCTGGTATCGGAAATCACCAGCCGGCCAAGCCGTGTGTCACGGACAAAGCGGAACACCCGGCGGTCATGGCCCATATGCACATGCGCCACCGAATCGATCCACAGCCGCGGCTGCAGACCCGGCGAGATGCCGAAATCGAACCGGTCATCGGCCGGATCGATGTCATCAATCAACGGCTGGAGTTCCTGGGCCAGAAGTTCGAGCCGGGCGCGATCCGCATCGCGAATGTCGACCACGACGTCGGTGCGGTCGGCGGCGGCGATTTTGACTTCACGCACGATATCCGCCAGACGGCGGTCGGTCGTGTATGTCTTGGATTGGTCGGTCATGGCGCGGTTCCGGGCAGAATTGGTTAACAACTTCTTAGCACAGACCGCTATTGATGGCGACAATGCGGCGGAGCCTGATTGCCGACGTGGTAAAGATCCGCGCTCCGGCCCCTCTGGCCTGGCCGCCTCGCCTCAGGCCTTGGCAGAAACCGCGTGCTCGAGCACCCGGATCACCGCGTCAGGCGCTTCCTCGGGCAGCATGTGCCCCAGTCCCGGCAGCACGCTGAACGCGAACGACACCGGCAGGGCTTGTGGCTTCGGGCACGGCAGCACGGTGTCCTCGGCTCCCCAGATCACCGCCACCGGCATTTCCAGCGCGGCCAGCGCATCACCAGGCAGCACGCCCTGGCCTTCAGCCGGACCATCGGGGAACATCGCCTGGTAGGTTTGCGAAATCGCCTCCAGCGCGCCCGGCCGGGCCCGCGCGGCAATGAAGCCGTCGACCACCGATTGCGGGGCGGTAAAGCCCGGCGCCGCCATCTCGCCAAGGCAGGCGCGGATCTCGGCCTCGGTGGCGGCGCGCGCATAGCGCTGCAGCAGTCCGGCATTGATGTCCCTGGACATTCCGCCGGGCGCCACCAGCGTCAGGGACTTGACGCGGGGTCCGGCGCGCATGGCGATCAGCGCCGCCACCGCGCCACCCATCGAATGTCCGGCCAGATGGAACTCCTCCACCCCTGCCCCGTCGAGCCCGGCGAGAATCGCCTTGGCCATCCGCCCGGCGCCGCCGCGGCCTTCGGATTCAAGCGATCCGCCATGGCCGGGCAGATCGATGGTGATCACCCGCAGGCTCTTGGGCAGCCCCGCCTTCACCGCACCCCAGACCGAGCCGTCGCCGCCAAACCCGTGCAGCAACACCAGCGGTATGCTGCTCTCGGGTCCTGAAAATTCCATATGAAGTCCGCTCACGGCGCTCTCCTCCCCGCATTTCAAAACCAGACCGCCGCACTCTTTCAAGCGCGGCGGTCAAATCATTATGTCTCAGCCTTGTTGCGCGGCCAGCACCCTATTGGCCGCCGACACCACCGCTTCCAGCGATGCCGCGACGATATTGGTGTTGACGCCGGCGCCATAAAGCTTGCCCGAGGGCGTTTCCATCTGCATGTAGCAGATCGCCGCCGCATTGGAGCCGTGCTGCATCGAGTGCTCGGAATAATTCGCCACCGTCAGCTCGATGCCGAGATAGGCCGTCAGCGCGTTGACAAAGCCGTCGATCGGCCCGGTACCGCGGCCCTCGATGCGCTTGGTCTCGCCCTTGTCGGTGATCTCGGCCGACACCACCCGCACGCCCTTGTTGGCGGGGTCGGTGTGGGTGTGATGATCGACAAAGCCCAGCCGCGCGCCGGGCTGGCTGACATAGAGCTCCATGAAGCTTTCATAGATCCGCTTCGGCGGCAGCTCGACACCCTCTTCATCGGTGATGCGCTGGATTTCCTCGCGGAATTCCACCTGCAGCGCGCGGGGCAGATCCAGCCCGTAATCCTCCTTCAGGATATAGGCGATGCCGCCCTTGCCCGATTGCGAGTTGATCCGGATGATCGCCTCGTAGGAACGCCCGACATCGTTCGGATCGATCGGCAGATAGGGCACTTCCCATTCCGGCTTGTTGGCCTGGCGGATCGCCTTGATGCCCTTGTTGATCGCATCCTGGTGCGAGCCCGAAAACGCCGTATAGACCAGCTCGCCGACGTAAGGATGCCGCTCGGGGATCTTCATTTCGTTTGAATATTCAAACACATCCTTGATCCGCTCGATATCCGAGCAATCAAGCTCGGGATCGACCCCTTGGGTGAACATGTTCAGCGCCAAGGCCACCACATCGACATTGCCGGTGCGCTCGCCATTGCCGAACAGCGTGCCCTCGACCCGGTCGGCGCCCGCCATCAGCCCCAGTTCGGTGGCGGCAATGCCGGTGCCGCGGTCATTGTGCGGATGCAGCGACACCAGCACGTTTTCGCGGTTGGTGATGTTGCGGCACATCCACTCGATCTGGTCGGCATAGATGTTCGGCGTCGCCATCTCCACCGTCGACGGCAGGTTGAGGATCAGCTTGTTGTCGGGCGTGGGCTGAATGATGTCGATCACCGCATTGGAGATTTCCAGCGCCACTTCCAGCTCGGTGCCGGTGAAACTTTCCGGCGAATATTCAAACCGGAAATCACCGCCGGCCTTCTCCGCCATCTCCTTGACCATCTTCGCCGCATCGACGGCAATCTGCTTGATGCCCGCCACATCCTTGTCAAACACCACCCGGCGCTGCAATTCCGATGTCGAATTGTAAAAATGCACGATCGGACGGTGCGCGCCCTCGAGCGCCTCGAATGTCCGGGTGATCAGCTCCGGCCGGCACTGCACCAGCACCTGCAGCGACACATCTTGCGGAACACCCCCCTCTTCCACGCACCAGCGGGCAAAATCAAAATCCGTCTGCGAGGCGGACGGAAACCCGATCTCGATTTCCTTGAAGCCCATGTCGAGCAGCAACTGGAACATCCGCGCCTTGCGGTCATGCCCCATCGGGTTGATCAGTGACTGGTTGCCGTCGCGCAAATCCACCGAGCACCAGATCGGTGCTTTCTCGATCCGCTTGGACGGCCAGGTCCGGTCGGCAAGATCGATCAGCGGATAGGCGTGGTATTTCTGCGATGCCGTCGGCATGCCCTTTGGTCCGGATGAAGTGTGTGCGGTCATGATCGTCTCTCGTTTCCTGGCCCCCGCGCCCGGCGTCGCGTCAAACGCGGCGTCAACAGGCACTCTGGGCCGTCATGTTGCATTCAGGAAAAAATGTAAAGTCGCGAGAGGAGCAGCGTCGCCAGCGGGTTCGACCGCCGGACGCTCCTCAACGAGCCCGACGATCGCCGCTAAGTGCGAGAAGTAGGCCACCAAGACGCGCACACGAAACCGCCGCCGCTGCGAAGCGGGCTGGTGACGCTGGATCTGGGCGCGTGGTCAGGTTCATGCGGAAAAGATAGCTGCGGCGGGGCGGGATGGCAAGGGCTCAATCAAATAGGAATGAATGACTGCCTAAACTATATCAAACAACGATCAGGCGGTAAAATCTGTTGCTTCCACCAAGCTTAGACAGCGCGTCAAACATAAGATCCCCGAACTCATAAGACTCCGTCATCCATCTTGCGCTGTTTTCTTCGAACTCCGCAATCAATTTGGCCTTTGGTTGATCCGTTCTTTTCAAAAACTCGGCATATTTATCCAGAAGCATATTTACAGTTGAATGAACTTCGGCAAAATCATTCTGATCCAGTAACCATCTCAACCGACCCGTTGGAGTAAGCTGCGTCATTTCTTTTGCACGGCCAGGAGTTACCGTACCCTCCAAAATAAAAACTCCAAGGAGATACAAAAGCGCAGAATAACAAGTGAGCATACGGCTATGCTTCAATTTATAGTTCTTAATCTTACCTTCAATCTTTTTATCGATAGGATCTCGAACAGTTCTAGCTTCATAATTGACGCAAAATGTTCGCCACAAACGAAGAATGTCATTTGCCAAATAGGCAGGCATGAACTTTTCTGCGTGATCTTCATAATCACGCCAGTATGATGCAATCACATCATCAATAATGTCACTATAGGCCTCCTCGCCAAGCAATGGTCGGCTTTCGAGAAATAACAATAAACGACCCGTCAGAGTATTATTCGCATCATCATCGGGAGAGCCAATTGAGTCAGTAAACTGCTTCACTGAATAGTGATCTAAATACTTTCCATCTGCGTCAAAATCTGGAATCCCCAATTTTCGAATAGCGCTTATAAGATCAGCCTTAACCAAAATAGCATCCAAATGCCTAAGCTGGCTTGTCACCGCTCCATCAACCTCTGCTATTTTACTAACAATAAAGAGATCCAAATCACTTTTACTACCCGCTTCAAGACGACCAAATGACCCAGTTGCATAAACACAGGCTTTGCTTCCCAATTTAGCTGCGGCATTTTCCAATTCGTTTTTAAGCTGCGCTATGCGAGATTCGGTCTTCGTTTTCCGAGCTGAAAGGTATTCCAAATTCAAGCCTCCCATTCAAAGACATTTGCAAAAATCTCTGCCTGCTCAATAGCATCATCAAGCGCGTGGTGCGTATGTACTCCGGCGGGAACCAGCTGTTTCGGAAGCTTAGACCGACCAGAATCTGTGATCGGAAAACCAGTCTTCACCGAGACCGCAGTCTTAATATCAAAACATCTGGAATGCCCAAACGGAGACCCGTGTTTTGAAAACCGAACGAAATACCAATAAATCCATGACCAATCAAAGCTCAAGGGGTAGGCAACAAATACAGGATTGCCATGGCCAGCGATGTTCAAAACCCATTCCCTAGCCTCCTCCATCGCCTGTTCGGGAATCATGCCACTTTTAATAAGTGACACTCGATCAAGCCCGTTGACCGCAAGAGCTTCCTTTTCATAATTCGGAGAAATCGGCTTTAACTCTCGATAAAAGCTCTGCTCATAGTTTTTTGGCCGCCTAAAATGCTTGCCATCATACGATCCAGCGTAGACCAATGCGAATGACAAAATTGAATAGGGTCCGGGTATCGGTCCGTCTGTTTCAATGTCAGCGGAAAAATAGACGTCCAATTTGTTCTCCGATGCCCTATTGGAAGGGTGGCCCAGCATATCAGGCTCCGCGACCATCGCACTTGACTGCTCTACCCTCATTTGGGCCATTTGGCTTTATCCCTGTTTTCCGAATCGGACACTGTACTAGCTAACGTGTGCGAGGCTTTCAACAACACCGATCCAGCAGAGTCCACTGTGGTCACTGCAAGAAAAAAAGTTTTACCAGAGCGCCTCCAGTTCGGGTCATTTCTCCAATGATCAAGCATCAGCATCCTGAATGCGTGAGGTGGCGGATCCAAGCTCTATCCCGCCGGGAAACAACATCAGAAACTCGCCAAAATTGGTTTGCGGCTTTGTCATCGCTTTCTGCGCCGTCTCGGCATCTTTGACGCTAAACAGAACAGCGGCCAATTCCTATGCCAGGTAATGGTGATGAATTCGCCCGAAGCCGCCTGGTCAACCAACGCCGCGACCCCGGCCTTGGCGTCTGTCATGCTGGCAATGGACATGGCGCCTCTTTGAGTGTTGCACGACACACGATATAGATATTTGCGGGCTTTCAGCAAGCCCTCAATCTCCCCCCTTGCGGGGGAGATGTCGCCGTAGGTGACAGAGGGGGTGACGCCACAAACACCGGACCCGGATCAATACCCCCTCTGCCCCGTCCTTGGGACCCCATCGCAAGGGGGGAGATCGGACGCCGCGACCGTCGGAAACCCGGTATGAATTAGTCATACCCCGTGATATCCTGTTCCAAAAGGATCAATCATGGACAAGCGAACGATCAGCCTACCCGATGAGCATGCAAACTTCATCGATCAAAAAGTCAGCTCTGGAGACTACGCTTCGGCAAGCGAAGTCGTTCGGGCGGGGCTGCGCGCCCTGCAGGAACGGGATCGCGCCGTTGAAGACTGGCTCCGCAACCAGGTTGCGCCAACCTATGATGCCATGCTTGCCGACCCCTCGCGCGGTATTCCGGCAAGGTCCGTCTTTGATGATATTCGCGCCCTGCACGCTCAAAAGACAAAAAGCTCAGCGTGAAACCGCGCGACATCATCTTCGCGCCTGAAGCGCGTGCGGATGTGTTGGCGCTCTATGAATGGATCAGTGCCAAAGCGAACCCCGGTGTCGCAATGGCCTATATCGACCGTATCGAACGCTATTGCAGCGGCTTCGGGAAATCACAGTCTATTCCGCTCTTCATTCTCTCCAAAATACATCCGGTTCCCTCTCGAGAACATCAAATCCTATGGTCGCAACTACCGCCAATGACCGCGTCCATCGGCATCCCCCACCCGTCACCCCGGACTTGATCCGGGGCCCAGCCACCGCGCGTCCGCGCGGTGAGTCACTCTCCCTCACTGGACGCGGTGTTCTGCTCTTCCGGCTCGCCGACGCTCGCCTGCTGGATGCCGGATCGGAAGTCCGGGATGACGGAATGTGAGGGAACCACAGTGCACAATCCCCCACCCCACCCCCAACACTTCCAACCCCTTAGCCAAAATCCGCGCCCTTTTCATCCCCACATCCCTCCCCCGTGCCATACTTTCTCTCGCTCCCGCTGCCGGATGGATCCGCGAACGTGGTCGGCCAGGCGGGAGGAAGGCCTTTTGCGGATCTGCGGTAACGTGCGGCAGGTCGCGAAAGGAGGCGGAGGCCATCGGGGTTCCGCTGGCGGGCGGTCAAATTCGACCGTGCAAAGCCAGCCACCGGGCCGGTACCCGTTTTCGCGACGCCGCAGTGCGGCAGGAAACGGAACATCCGGTCCGGGCCTGTGGCGGACATGACGGCCAATCACGGCGCGTCAGCGTCCGTGCCGGACCCTCGAGAACCACTCCCGCGGTCTGTCCTGATCGCGGCCGGAGCAATCCGGGCGGAGAGCCCCGAAGAGGGGCAGGTGGATAAGCCGGCTCCGTGTGCTGCAAGGTGCCGCCTGTCGGATGCGGACATCATCCGGCGATACTCGGGCCGTGCGCGTGGCTTTCGCCACCCAAACCAAACTCATTCCGTAAGGCAAAGCCCGCGTGCGGCCCTCCGGACTTGAATGCGACAAACCCGCCGGCGAGAATTTCGCGCACGGGGGATTTGGCGTGGGTGAGGATCAAGAAAGGCCCCTCTTTCTCACCAAAACCCCGCATCAGCCCTTGCCTATGACAGCCGATTTCCCTAATTCCCCCTCACGCATGATCCCCCGGCAGGGCCGGGTCCGCGTTCGACCCCACCGCTTGCATGCGCCACACCGCCCCTCCCCCCATGACCGGGATGCCCCATGACCATGATGGATGAGACCGTGATCCAGACCCCCTATTATCTGATCGACAAGTCGAAGCTCTTGATCAACATGGAAAAGATCGCGCACTTGCGCGAACTCTCCGGTGCCAAGGCGCTGCTGGCGCTCAAATGCTTTGCCACCTGGGGCGTGTTTGATTTCATGGCAGATTATATGGACGGCACCACCTCGTCGTCACTCAACGAGGTGCGGCTCGGCCGCGAGAGGTTCGGCAAGGAAACCCACGCTTATTCGGTGGCTTATGCCGATCACGAGATCGACGAAGTCGTCTCCCACGCCGACAAGATCATCTTCAATTCGATCGGCCAGCTCACCCGCTTCGCAGGCCATGCCGACGGCATAACCCGCGGTTTACGGCTCAATCCCGGCGTCAGCTCCTCCACGTTTGATCTGGCCGATCCGGCGCGGCCGTTTTCGCGGCTGGGCGAATGGGATCTCAAGCAGGTCGAGCCGGTCATGGAGATGATCTCCGGCTTCATGATTCACAACAATTGCGAAAACAGCGATTTCGCGCTGTTTGACCAGATGCTCGGCAATATCGAGAGTAAATTCGGACCGCTGTTGAAAAAGGCCGAATGGGTCAGCCTCGGCGGCGGCATCCATTTCACCGGCGAAGATTATCCGCTCGAGCAATTCGCCGAACGGCTCAAGCGCTTTGCCGGCGAGTATGGCGTGCAGGTCTATCTCGAGCCCGGCGAAGCCTCGATCACCAAGTCGACGACGCTGGAAGTCACCGTGCTCGACACGCTGTTCAATGGCAAGAACCTCGCCATTGTCGATAGCTCGATCGAGGCCCATATGCTGGATCTCTTGATCTACCGCGAAACCGCCAAGATCAAACCCAACAGCGGCGATCACCGCTACATGATCTGCGGCAAATCCTGCCTGGCCGGCGATATCTTCGGCGAGTTCAATTTCCCGGCCAAGCTTGCCATCGGCGACCGGATTTCGGTCCAGGACGCCGCCGGTTACACTATGGTCAAGAAAAACTGGTTTAACGGCGTGCAAATGCCGTCAATCGCCATCCGCGAGCTGGATGGCAGCATCAGAACGGTCCGCGAGTTTGATTACGCGGATTTCGAACACAGCCTCTCGTAAGGCATCTGACGATTGGACGTAAGGAGTTAGTCCCCCATCATGAAGAAGAATGTCCTCATCATCGGCGCCGGCGGCGTCGCCCAGGTTGTCGCCCACAAATGCGCCCAGAACAACGATGTGCTCGGCGACATCAACATCGCCTCACGCACCAGGGAAAAATGCGACGCCATCATCGCCTCCATCGGCGAGAAGAACGCCATGAAGCAGCCTGGCGTGCTCGCCGGCCATGCGCTTGACGCCATGGACATCGAGGCCACCAAGGCGCTGATCAAATCGACCAACTCGCAAATCGTCATCAATGTCGGTACCGCGTTCTTGAACATGTCGGTGATGCGCGCCTGCCTCGACACCGGCACCGCCTATATCGACACCGCCATCCATGAAGAGCCGGGCAAGATCTGTGAAACCCCGCCCTGGTACGGCAATTACGAATGGAAGCACGCCGACGAAGCCGCCGAGAAAGGCGTCACCGTCATCTTGGGCGCCGGCTTCGATCCGGGCGTCGTCAACGCCTATGCGGCGCTGGCCAAAAACGACTATTTCGACACCGTCACCGATGTCGACATCGTCGACATCAATGCCGGCAGCCACGGCAAGTATTTCGCCACCAATTTCGACCCGGAAATCAATTTCCGCGAATTTACCGGCGTGGTCTATTCCTGGCAGGGCGGCGAGTGGCAGACCAACAAGATGTTCGAGATCGGCAAGACCTACGACCTGCCGGTTGTCGGCCCGTCGAAGGCCTATCTTTGCGGCCATGACGAAGTCCACTCGCTGGCGAAAAACATGGACGGCGCCGATGTGCGCTTCTGGATGGGCTTCGGCGATCACTACATCAACGTCTTCACCGTGCTCAAATCCATCGGCCTGCTGTCGGAACAGCCGGTCACGCTGGCTGACGGCTCCGAAGTGGTGCCGCTGAAAGTGGTCAAGGCCTGCCTGCCAGATCCGGCGTCGCTGGCGCCAGACTACACCGGCAAGACCTGCATCGGCGATTTTGTCAAAGGCACCAAGGACGGCAAGGAACGCGAAGTCTTCATCTACAACGTCGCCGACCACAAGGACGCCTACAATGAAGTGGGCAGCCAAGGGATCTCCTACACCGCCGGCGTGCCCCCCGTCGCCGCCGCCATGCTGGTCGCCAGCGGGCAGTGGGATGTGAAAAAGATGGCCAATGTCGAGGAACTCGATCCGAAACCGTTCCTCAACATCCTCAACCACAACGGCCTGCCGACCCGCATCAAGGACGAAAACGGCGACCGCGCGCTGGATTTTTCGTAATCAGGCAATGGGTTGCGGCGCAAACGCCGTGAACCGGTAACATAAGCCAAAAATGCCCCCGCGGGTCAGACCGGCGGGGGCATTTCGATTCCTGGCACGGGTGCTGCAGTTAGGCCTTGATCAGGCTTTCAATGACGCGCACCACTTCCGCGCACTTGCCATCGTCCAGCCCGTCAGGATGCGGCGACGCAAAGCGGTCGTTGTCATTGTCAAAATAGCGCCCGGAAGCCGGAGCAAACTCCGCATCCAGCGCCGCACGGACAAGGATGCTCGCGCCAATGGCCAGATCGCCACCAGCAACGCCGAAGCCTTCCTTGACCATCTTGCTGCCAAGCATCGAGCCCGGGTTGATGGCAATGATCACCGGTCCCTTATCCTTGAGCTCCTCAGCCATATGCCGCGACCACATGGTCAGCGCCAGTTTGCTTTGCGCATAGGCGTCCATCGCTGGAAGCTTTCGCTGGCCTTGAAGGGCTTTGAGGTCCACCGGCGCCTGCGCCGCCGACGACAGGTTCACCACCCGCCCGTCCGGGCTCATCAACGGCAGAAGTTTCGTGGTCAGCAGATAGGGAGCAATTGTGTTGACCGCGAACCGCACATCAAAGCCTTCGGGCGTGGTGGCATCAGCGACCTTGAAGATCCCGGCATTGTTGATCAACACATCAAGGCGCGGGTGAGCTTCGGAAACCTCCTGAGCAAGCCTCTCCACCTCGGCCATGCGCGAGAGATCAGCAACATAGCTCTCGATTGCCCCGGCACCCGGCAGCGCTTCTAGCGCGGCTTGAACCGCAGCAAGCTTGGCCGGATTGCGCCCGTGCAGCAGCACATGATGCCCGGCAGAGACAAGCAGCTTTGCGGTTTCCAGCCCGATGCCATCGGTCGAACCGGTGATGAGAATGGTTTTCGGCATGGGTCGTCTCCTTCATTCAGGCAAGTCTGGCAGGATGCCGTGGGACATCACTTCGTGTGACGATACACCAGAACCTCCGGCCCCGGGCGCTCCGGGTCGACCTCCAGCTCGGCGCCCAGCCGCTCGGCCAACCTGCGCGAACGGTGATTGTCCGGATCGATGTGGCTGACAATCGTTGTGAGCCGCCGGACATTGAACCCCCAGTCGCGCAACGCCTTGGCCGCTTCAAAGCCATAGCCCTTGCCCTGCCAGGCCGGATAGACCAGCCAGCCCAGTTCATGCTCGGGAAACAGCGGCCCGTGATTGATCCCGACCTGGCCCAGGCACGCGCCGGTTTCCCGGTCTTCGATCATCAGCGCGCCGACACCCAGCAGTTGCCATTGCGCCAGATCGTGGCAGAACAGCCCCCAGGCGTCCCCCAGCGCATGAGGGCCCTCCATGAAGACGGCATCCTCGGACATCATCAGAGCGGCATAGGCCGGCCAGTCTTCCATGGTCTGCGCTCTGAGCAACAGCCGTTCGGTTTCAAGTGTCGGGATCAAGCGGAGGCCTCACATTTTTGCGGCAGCGGATGCAAAACAGAATCGTTTTTCCACGCCCATGCCATAGAATGCTATTCTATAACGCTGTACTGAACCCATGACATCCCTTCAACGGCAGTATCCGCATAGCGACTGATCTCTGCCAATGCAGCTTTTGGGGTCCCGGAGCATGAAAGCCACATTCAATGACGCGTGATTATTCAGCGTTCCTGCCATCCACCGCCAAGGGCGAGATCCCGAAGCCACCGGTACCGGTCCTGCAAAACCTTGGCTGGCAGAACTTCTTTGCCCAGCAGATCAGCATCGACGAGATGACCGGGACGCCCCCGGTCAGGATCACCGAGGTGCATCGCAGCGGGCTTCGCGTATTGGGCGACGACATCGACACGATGGTGCCACCGCGCGCCGACGCCACAGTTGGTGACTGGCTGCTGCTCAATCATGAGCTTCCCAGTTCCAGCCGGTTGCTCGAGCGCAAGAGCCTGATCAAGCGCCGCGCCGCCGGCCACGACCGTTCCATCCAGCTGATCGCCGCCAATATCGACACAGCCTTCATCGTCACCTCCTGCAATCTCGATTTCAACGTCGCAAGGCTGGAACGCTACGTCGCGCTCGCTTTTGATGCCGGTGTCACCCCGGTGATCCTGCTGACAAAGGCCGATCTGTGCGAGGATCCCTCCACCTATGTCACTGACGCCGAGGCGATTTCCGATGATGTCGCGGTGCTGACGCTCAATGCCAAGAGCGACGAGCCGAAAACCAAACTTGCATCCTGGTGCAAGCCGGGCCAGACAATCGCCTTTCTCGGCTCCTCCGGTGTAGGCAAGTCGACACTGACCAACGCGCTCTCGGTCAGCGAGGTCGCAGCCACACAGTCGATCCGCGAGGATGACGCCAAGGGCCGCCACACCACCTCGCACCGCCAGCTTCACATCCTGCCCAATGGCTGCGCCGTCCTCGACACGCCCGGCGTGCGCGAGTTGCAACTCACCGAAGCCGAAGCCGGCGTTGCCGAGGTATTCTCCGATCTCGACGCGCTGTCGCTCGAATGCCGCTTCAACAATTGCACCCATGTCAGCGAACCCGGCTGTGCGGTGCAGGCAGCCCTCAAGAGCGGCGCGATTGACGAGGCGCGGCTGGCGCGATGGCGCAAGCTGGTTGCCGAGGACCAGCACAACACCGCAAGCCTTGCCCAGCGACGCTCAAAGGACAAGGCTTTTGGCAAGATGATCAAACAGGCCAAGAAGCACAAAGCGAGATAGCAAACGAAAAACCCCGCCGGTTTTCACCAGCGGGGCCGCATTCATTCCAAACCTGAAGCCGGTTCAGATCTCGGACTGGTTGGTGATGATCTTGCCCACCAGACCATACTCCTTGGCATCCTCTGCCGAGAGCCAGTAATCGCGATCCGTATCGGCAGCGATCTTCTCCACCTTCTGGCCGGTGGCCTTGGCGAAGATGTTGTTGAGCCGCTCGTTCATCTTGATGATTTCGCGTGCCTGGATCTCGATGTCGGAGACCATGCCGCGGGTGCCGCCCGATGGCTGATGCAGCAGGAAGCGGGTGTTGGGCAGGCAAAGCCGCTGCTCCTTGGGCACCGACACATAGATCAGTGCGCCGGCGGAGGCGACCCAGCCGGTGCCGATGATCCAGACCTTGGGCTTGATGAAGCCGATCATGTCATGGATCGAATCGCCCGATTCCACATGGCCGCCCGGTGAATTGACGAAGATACGGATATCGTCATCACTGGCTGCGGCGAGCGCTGCCAGTTGGGCACAGACCTTGTGCGCCAATTCCTGGGTGATCCCGCCATAGATGAAGATCGAACGCGATTTGAACAGGTTTGCTTCCGCTTCCTTGCCCAGCGGCAGTTCTGTCGTCTTTTCGTCTTCGTCGCTCATAAGCCAGTCTCCGTGTGTTTGCATGTCTCGCAGATAGTACGATCCGGCCCGCGAAACAATGGCCGACCGGCGAATGGGTTTCCAACATGCAAACGGCGCAACGTGAAACGCTGCGCCGTCTGGCAATCAAATCTGGTCTGCCGGTCTGAAATCAGACCTGACAGGCATCATGCAAATGCCTGTCAGCCCCGGGCTGCGGCCTTGTCGCCGGCCTGCTCCGGCCGCGGACGACGGTCGCTGCGGCGGCGACGCGCCTTGGCTGCAGGCTGATCGCCATTCTGGTTGGCGACAGCTGCCGGCCGGTGCCGGTTGTCGGCAGGCTTGCGGCCCTGACCTTGCGGCTTTCCACCCTGGCCCGGCTTGCGGCCCTGGCCTTGCGGCTTGGCGCCCTGCGGACGCGCACCCTGACGCGGGCGCTGGGTGCGGTTGAGCGGAGCAAAATCGCCATCCGGATCAGCCAATGCGTCGACATAGGTGCCTTCCGGAGCCTTTTCGACCGGGATCTCTGTTTTCAGCATCTTTTCGATGTCGCGCAGCAGCGAGCGTTCGTCCGGAGCACAGAAGGTCACGGCAGTGCCTTCGGCGCCGGCGCGCGCGGTACGGCCAATGCGGTGAACATAGACTTCCGGCACATTCGGCAGTTCGTAATTGACCACCAGGCTGACGCCCGGCACATCGATGCCACGGGCGGCAATGTCGGTGGCGATCAGCACCGGCACGGTGCCGGCGCGGAAGCCCGCAAGCGCACGTTCGCGCTGGCCCTGCGACTTGTTGCCATGAATGGCGGCGGCGTTGATGCCGTCGGTCTCTAGCCGCTTGACGGCCTTGTCGGCACCGCGCTTGGTGCGGGTGAAGACGATGACGCGTTCGCCTTTGCGGCCACGAATGAGGCCAGCCAGTGCGCCCATCTTGGCAGGCGTCTGCATGTGCATGACCGAATGCTCGACGCGGTCGGCGGTCTTCTTGGCAGGGATTACCGACACTTCGATCGGGTCCTTGAGGTGACGGTCGGAAAGCTGACGGATTTCCTTGGGCATGGTTGCCGAGAACAACAGCGTCTGGCGATTTTGCGGGGTCATGGCCAGCAGGCGCTTGATTGCCGGCATGAAGCCGATGTCGAGCATCTGGTCAGCCTCATCAAGCACAACCACTTCAATCTCGTTGAGCGAGACCGCACGTTGTTCGATCAGGTCCATCAGCCGGCCCGGGGTGGCGATCAGGATATCGATGCCGCCGGCCAGAGCCTTGATCTGCGGACGGATCGACACACCGCCAACCACCACGGTCGAAGTCAGGTGCAGCCTGCGGCCGTAATCCTTGACGCTTCGGGCGATCTGGGCGGAGAGTTCGCGGGTTGGTGACAGGATCAGCGCGCGCACTTTCTTCGGCGCGGCTTTCTT
>NZ_JBDWHW010000229.1:0-6400 GCF_039975035.1 Hoeflea sp.
TTCGACGCGACCTTTGAGGGAGGCAATCCCCGCGACGCGCTTGCTTCCTGTCCGCCGCTGCTGAACGAGGAAGACGATGCCGTGGCTGCCCGGCGCGTGTCGGATGAACGCAAGATGCAAGCGATCCTTGGCTCCGGCACAGTTGTATCAGCCCATGCGTATTCGGATGGCGGCATGCATTCAAGCTTCCGGAAACTTCTCAAAAGCCGTGGCGCCAAGGCGCTTGCACAGACAACATCATTAAAAGATGTACCGGTCAGCCGGCCGGATGCTGCGCTGGCAGATCCCCACAGGCCCGGAGAATGACATCCAAAAACATGCCCGGAGAATGCCATCCAAAAACCGGGATAGTGTCGCTTGATAACTCCAGCCTCCGCAGTCTGGACCGAATGGATAGCCTGTTCAAAGCTCACGGTTAGCGGCCAATATGTCGACGGGTTAGCCACAGCATGATCGGGGGGAGCAGCGACCAACTATGGCCTGGCCCGATAACAAGATCCACACAAGCGCCCCTCTCGACGATGCCATGCATCGTCTGCCGGGCAGCGGGACGGCGGGCGGGGCTTAGAAGTTTCCCCTGGCGGCCTCCGCAAGGATCATCTTGTCCAAGGTCAGATCGGTAACTGCCCGACGGAGGCGAGCGTTCTCGGTCTCCAACTCCTTCAGACGCTTCACCTGATCGCCCTTCAGGCCACCGTACCCTGATCGCCAGCGGTAATATGTAACTTCCGTCACGCCTATCGACCGGGTTGCCTCCGCAATCGATTTGCCCTGCGCATTCAGCACGTCAACTTGACGAAGCTTCGTGACGATCTCTTCGGCCTTGTGTCTTTTACCTGCCATTTCAATGTCCTTCTGTGGCTCGTAAGCCATACTTCAAGAAGGACCGCTTCTCCGGGGGCAGACCAGTGGCGCTGCCGTGAAAAACCTGGCCCATAGTGCTTCCCTCCATCCAGGAGAGAATAATGCACCATCAAAGTCTGGGTCTAAACATCCAAGTCGTATTGGCCTCAACTGCGCCGATGTCAGATAATCGATTTATGCAATCGATTGCAATGGCTCTTGCAATCGATTGCATGACATGGAATATTTGGATCGCATAATTCCTTGGGAGAATAAAATGAAGTTACGTACAGCTATTGCAGCGCTTGCTGCCTCCGTAATGTCCATTGCATCCGCAGGCGCCGAAGAGTTCACCATTGGCTTGTCCAACGGCTGGGTCGGGTCTGAGTGGCGGACGCAGATGATTGAAGAGGCAGAGGCCGCGGCCGCTGCGTGGGCCGAGCGCGGTGTGACTGTCAAGGTCGTCGTCCAGAGTGCCAATGTTGATGTGCCGGGGCAGATTGCCCATGTGCGCAACTTCATGAACCAGGGTGTCGATGCGGTCATCATCAATCCCAACAGCCCGACTGCTTTCGATCCGGTTTTCGCGCAGGCAAAGGAATCCGGCATCCTTGTGATTTCAACCGATGCTGAAGTTTCATCGCCAGACGCGACATATGTTGGCATCGACCAGCAGGCGTGGGCCGAAGCCGGGGCTGAATGGCTGGCCAAGACGCTCGATGGCAAGGGCAAAGTGGTTGCCATCAACGGTGTTGCCGGGCACCCGGCCAATGAGATGCGGGTTGCGGGTTACCGCAAGGTGTTTTCAGAATATCCCGACATCGAAATCGTCAATGAAGTGAACGCCAACTGGGATCAGGCTCAGGGCCAGCAGGCAATGCAGAACCTGCTTGCCACCTATCCTGATATCGATGGCGTCTGGGTGCAGGACGGCATGGCTGCCGGTGCATGGCGGTCCATTCAGGACTCGCCGCAGGCAGGCTCGATCGCCGCGACCGGTGAGATCCGCAAGGACTTTATCGACCTGTGGATCAAGGAAGGGCTGAACTCGGGCGCTTCCGTCAACCCTCCCGGCGTCATGGCCAGCGCGCTCAACGTTGCGGTGCTGATGCTCCAGGGGCGTGAATTGAAAGAGCCCGCAACCGCCGGTCAATACGGCAATGCAATGTACCTGCCGATTCCGTTCATCGATGCTTCCAATCTCAAGGAAGCGGCTGTCGAGCTTGAGGGCAAGCCGGGCTTTTACTCCTATACAAGCGCGTTGAGCATCGATCAGGCCGAAGCGCTGTTCAAGTAACATCGACTGAAAACCATGCCGGCCCTTTCGGGGCCGGCTCTCTCTTCAATCAGATCAGGGTGGGTGTCATGCCGAGACTTCGTCTTGAGGGTGTGAGCAAGCGCTATGGAGCCACCGTCGCTTTGCGCCGGGGTGATCTGGACCTCGTGCCAGGTGAGGTGCATGTGCTGATGGGATCCAATGGATCCGGCAAGAGCACCCTGAGCAAAATTATCGCCGGCAGCGTTCATCCCGATGGCGGCCTGATCAAGTGTGATGGCTCCGCCGTCACAATCCCGAGCCCGCAGGCAGCGCGTGATCTCGGTATCGCGGTATTCTATCAGGAGCTGAGCCTGGCCGCCCACCGAAGCGTGGTTGAGAACATCTGTCTCTCAAGGCTCGGCAAGGGTCGGGGGGTGTTTCGCAACCGGGCTGAAATGGTTTCCATGGCAGAGCCGTTCATCGCGCCCTTCCAGAGTGTTCTGGGGGATGGCTTCGGGCTGGATGTGCCGGTGGGACGGTTGCGTGCGGATCAGCGCCAGTTGGTCGAAATCATCAAGACCCTGGCTGCCAATCCCGACATTCTCATTTTCGATGAGCCGACATCGGCGCTCGATCGCGCACAGGTGGAATGCTTCATGGCGGTCCTGCGCGAGCTCAAGGCCAATGGCAAGAGCATCATCTTCATCTCGCACCGCATGGACGAAATATTCGAGATAGGAGACCGGGTGACGATCATTCGCGATGGCGAAACCGTGAGCACGTCAGCGGTGGCTGACACCACCATGGAAGCGATTCTGCGCACCATGACGGGGGAAGAAGCATCCGCTGCCGTCACCGCCGCAACACCGGCAGAGCGGACACAGCCGAAAAGCGGGGCGACAAAACTCACCGTCAAAAACCTTGTGGCGCCCGGCGTGGATGATGTCTCATTCGATGTGGCTGCCGGCGAGATCGTTGGTTTCGGCGGCCTGCATGGTCAAGGCCAATCGGCGGTACTCCGGGCGATATTCGGCGTATCCCAATTCCGCTCCGGCGATATTGAGGTTGGAGCTACCAGGCTGAGGGGGAAATCCCCGCGTGCCTCGATTCGCGACGGGTTGGCTTACGTGTCCGGCGACCGTGCCCGTGACGGGGTGATCGACGGACGCTCGATCCTCGAAAATACCGTGCCCATCTATGCGCTCAGAAACCGGCTGTTGATCACTTCACCGCGCACCCTTGGCGAAAAGGCTGAAACAGCACTTGAGCAGTTGCAGACAAAATACCAAAGCCTGGCTCACCCCATCAATTCGCTGTCGGGCGGCAATCAGCAGAAGGTCATCGTCTCGCGCTGGTTGATGGCGCCACCGCAAGTCATGCTGCTGGATGACCCGAGCAAGGGAATTGATATCGCATCAAAAACGGAACTGTTCCGGGTGCTGCGGGAGCTGGCTTCCGAGGGCATGGCGATCCTGCTCTACTCGTCCGAGGATGCAGAGTTGCTGGAGCATTCAGACCGGGTGCTGGTGTTCAACAACGGACGCATCGTGCGTGAGCTCAGCGGCGATGAGCGGACACGCTACCATCTCTACCAAGCAGCCTACGAGGCAGCATGATGACCTTGCCGATGCAGACAAGTTTCACGCAGCGATCGATTTTCGAACGTTTTCCATTCATCCCGGCGCTGGGGATTCTGGTGGTGTTGCTGATCCTCAATGGCCTGGCCGAGCCGAACAGCCTTTCGTTCCGCGCCATCACCGGGCTGACCAAAACCTATCTGGCGCTGATGCTCCTCGCAGTGGCGCAGTCTTTCGTGGTGTTCTCGTCGGACATCGACCTGTCGGTCGGCGCCATCCTGTCGCTGGTCAATGTGAGTGTCGTCGTCATGATCGACCAGCTGGGCGGCGGACCCGCCGCAGTGCTGTTTGCCTGCTTCGCCGGTATTCTGGTCGGCGTCCTGTGCGGTATCTTCAACGGGATCGTGGTTGTCGCGCTTCGATTGCAGCCGATCGTCGCCACCTTTGCGACCGGGATCCTGTTTACCGGAATTGCCTTGTGGGTGTTGCCGGTCGCCGGAATGCCCGTACCGCAATCGTTCTGGCGAACCTATGGCGGCAAGTTTTTTGACATCCCGTTTGTGTTCTACGTCGTTGCCCTTCTGGGCCTGCTGATCTGGCTTGCGGTCAGAACCAGGTTCATCATTCAATTGATGGCGGTGGGAGACGACCGTCTTGCTGCCTACCAATCCGGTCTGCCGGTCACGCGTATCAGGATCATGGCTTTTGCGATATGCGGCCTGTTCTCGGCATTGGCGGCGCTGTGTATCATCGGCGACACCGCGAGTGGCGACCCGGTCGTCGGCAATGCCATGACGCTCTATAGCGTTGCCGCGGTGGTGCTGGGCGGTACCGCGCTGTCCGGCGGCTCCGGGTCAATGCTCGGCTCGGCTATTGGCGCCTTGATCATCGGCCTGATCAATTCGTTCGTATTCTTTGTCGGCGTGTCGTCTGAATGGCAGAATTTTGCCCAGGGCGTCGCCGTGCTGCTGGCGCTCATGGCGGGCGTGCTGATTACGCGGAGGATCAGCAAATGAAAATCTCAACCAATGTAGTGGCGGAAATTGCCAGGACTCCGCTGGTCGTTGCGCTGGGGCTGATCGTGGCTTTGCTGGTGTTTGGCGAATTGTTGTCTCCCGGTTTTGCATCGCTATCCCAGATCATGCGGCTGCTGATTGTCGCGTCCATTCTTGGTGTGGTCGCAGCGGGCCAGAACCTGGTCATACTTGGCGGGCGCGAGGGAATTGATCTCTCCGTGGGCGGGGTCGTGTCGTTGAGTGCGGTGGTTGCAGGCAACATGATGCAGGGCAGCGATGCCGGGATCATTCCAGCCATCGTCGCCTGTCTGGCAACCGGGGCGTTCTTCGGTCTGCTCAATGGTCTCGGAGTTACTCTTCTGCGCATTCCTCCGCTGATCATGACCCTGGGCATGCTGGGTGTATTGCAAGGGCTTCTTGTGGTGGTTCGCAATGGTATTCCTTCCGGGCTGGCGGCTCCGGCACTTGCGACGTTTGTCACCAAGCCGCTGATGTTCGGCGTTCCGGGGATGATCTGGTTGTGGGGTGCAATCGGCGTGCTGATGGCAGCCGTTCTGAAGCGGACGCTGTTTGGTTATCGAATCTATGCGATTGGCTCGAACGAGAATGCCGCCCGGATGGCAGGCGTACCGGCGGATCTCATTCGCGTCTGTTTGTTCATGTTCTCAGGCATGTTTGCCGCCGTGGCGGGGTTTTGCATCCTAGGTTATTCCGGCTCGTCGTTTTCCAATGTGGGTGCGCAGTACATGTTGTCATCCATCATTGCGGTCGTCCTGGGCGGCACCTCGCTGTCGGGCGGAAAAGGCGGGTATACCGGCACCATGGCCGGTGCGACGCTGCTTGTGCTGCTGCAGAGCATTCTGACCACGTTGAACATCGAGGAAGCGGGACGCCAGTTTGCATTCGGCGCGACGCTGCTTGTCCTGATGCTGTTTTACGGACGTGGCAAGGCTCTGAGAGGATGAGCATGTCCACGCGACCAAGTCTCAAGGATATTGCATTGCGGGCCGGTGTTTCGACGGCGACGGCGTCGCGTGCGTTAAGCGGGTCCGACCTGATTGCCGAAGCGACTGTCGATCGCATCCGCGCCGTTGCCGATGCCTGCGGCTACCGCCCGAATGTAAGGGCGCGCAATTTTCGAGCCCAGAAAACAATGGCGGTGCTGATTGTCGTCCGTGACATCAGCAACTCGTTCTATCTTGAGGTCTTCAAGGGCGTCGAGCGGGTTGCTCGGCAAGCCGGCTATTCGGTACTCATGGCAAACACCGAGGGCGATATCGAGCGCGAAGCCGAGTATTTCGAGATGCTCAGAGATGGTCTTGCGGACGGCATGATCCTGATGACGGGTGCCGTCCCGGAGGCGGTTCAGCGCCGTCGCGACGCATGCGAGAATGTTGTCGTGGCGCTGGAAATGATCGAAGAATTCAGCGGTCCGCAGATCCTGATCGACAACGAGGCGTCTGCACAGGCCGCCGTCAATCACCTGCTTGCGCTGGGACATACCCGTATTGCCCATATTGCAGGACCGATACCCGAAGGCATGAGCGTTCGCAGACGGGCGGGCTATCGTCTTGCGATGCAACAGGCTGGCCTTGAGATTCCCGATGCATATGAATGCCATGGCGAATTCAACATGCAAAGCGGTGAGCGATGCGCCCGCGCGCTTCTGGATTGCAAGCGTCCGCCAACAGCGTTTTTTGCTGCAA
>NZ_JBDWHW010000230.1:0-20010 GCF_039975035.1 Hoeflea sp.
CGCGATCCCGAAGGGAACAAGCTGTGCTTCGTTTACGCCGGTGATCTGCCATAGGCTTTTGGCGCAGCAGCCGTCCAAGTAGACCCTAATCCTCGACCATCTAAGTTTGTCGATGTGCGAGGGGCACACCGCTTACGGAAACCCAACCCGATCAGCAGGTCCAAAAAGTAGCTTAATTCAACCCAGATACTGTCCAAGGGATGGGGAGTAGCTCAAAGCCGCTCTTCGAAGAGCGGGAAACTCACACCAAGCCCGTCGCATGAGAAATGTGCGAAAGATCAGATCTTGACCATGGCGATCAGAGAATCGACCCACACACAATCGTTTCGAAGGCAATCAAAGATAGCTGTATGAAGACCAACCGCCATCAGCGAGAAGCACTTGCCCTGTAACGAAGTCGCTGGCATCCGATGCTAGATAAAGGCCACTCCGAGCAATTTCCTTGACTGTTCCCAAGCGACCTGCCGGAGTGCGCTGTTTGAGGCGTTCAACATCCAGCCGGCCCTCCGCAGCGAGAGTTTGGATCAAGGCAGTATCGACATATCCTGGCCCGATTGCGTTGACCCGGATCCCAAGCGAAGCCCATTCGGATGCGAGAACCTTCGTAAGAGCTACGACGCCTGCCTTTGTCGCACAGTAGGACGCGCGCTCGGGGCCTGCTATTACACCGAACATGGAGGCTGTGTTGACAATTGCGCCGCCGCCGGTGTCGCGCATATGCCGGGCGGCGGTCTGCGCGAACAGGAAGACCCCGGTTAGGTTCACATCGATCGCCCGCGACCAGTCTTTCAACGGCAAATCGATGCTTGGTTCGCTGCCTGCAATTCCTGCGTTGTTCATCAGGATATCGATTTTGCCAAATGCACTACGTGCGGCATCACAGGAGGCTGCCACAGCCTCCGGAGAACTGACTGAACCGCTCACCCATTGACAGGCAGGACCAATCGTTGCGGCCGCCTTTTCAGCAGCCTCGGCATTAACGTCGAAGATTTGCACATTCGCACCCGCGGCGGCGAACTCCTGGGCCATGGCCAATCCAATGCCCGAGGCGCCGCCGGTTACGATTGCTGTCTTTCCCGTAAAATCAAAGCTGATACTCATGCTGTCACTCCTCTGGGTGGGCGGGATGCCAAAGACGAAGCGGCGTCTCGCGTTCGTAAGCTTTGCTGTCAGGAAAACTGACCAGTTCGCATTGCATTCCCCACGGCGTCATAAAATAGACCCAGGTTTGCCCGCCGCTCGGACCTTCGCTTCGTTGCGTTGGCGCACCGAGGATAACCACGTCATTGTCTATCAATGCTGCATAGGCTACATCGAAATCGAGCACGTAGAACGCAAGATGATGACCTCCAACATCACTGTTGGCTGGAACTCGTTTTGCTTGGTTCGGCGCTTCGTACTCGAAGATCTCGAAATTGCTGCCCTGACCGCAACGCAGAAAAGCAAGCCGCTTCATGATGGCTTTCGGATGCACGCCCAGATGGGTCCGCATCCACTCTCCATCTGCCTGGAACGGCCCCACCTCGTAGACCTTTTGGCATCCCAGGACATCGACAAAAAAAGCGATCGCCTCATCCAGATCCGGCACCGTGAAGCCTATATGTTCGACGCCGACGATACCCGGCACTAGTTTGCGCACTCTATCCATTTTCACTACACCCCAAGCGGCAAGCCCTGATCTGCCATTGCCGAGCGCAATGCGGCTTCGATGTCCTGCGGCCTGGTCGAAGCCGCCGCCTCAAGCACTTTGGAAATACTTGGCGAAGCTTCCGCGCCGTGCACCCGCTTTATCGGTTGGTCGAGCGCGTCGAAGCAGCGCCGCTGCAACTCATCTGCGAGCCAGCCCCCGTAGGATGTTCCGACCGCACCCTGCTCGACGATCAGTACGTTGTTGGTCTTGCACACCGATGCCTCGACGGTCTCCCAGTCAAAACTGGCGCGATCAAGGGTGCGTAAATCTATGATCTCGACGTCCAGATCGAGGCGTTCAACAACGTCGCGAACCATCGCGACCATCGACAGGTATGTCAGAACCGTTATGCGGTTGCCTGCGCGCACCACCTTGGCCTTGCCGATCGGAATGCAGTAGTCGAGATCATCCGCCGGCACCGCGCCTTTGGACGAATAGAGGTCGACATGCTCAAGCACCAGCACCGGATCTTGGCAACGCAACGCGGCATTCATCAGCCCCACATAATCAAACGGCGTCGACGGCGCGACAATGCGCCAGCCAGGGGAAGTGGAAAAGATTCCAACCGGATCCATGGAATGCTGTGAGCCATAGCCCGTGCCGATGGCAACTTTGGTTCGAACAACCAGCGGCATCGAATTGTCGCCACCAAACATGTGCCGCGCCTTGCCGATCTGGTTGAAGAGCTGATCAGCTGCGACCCAGATGAAATCCGGATACATGAATTCCACCACCGGCCTCACCCGCCCATCAGCGGCCATCCCCGCGGCAAGGCCGGTAAAGGCATTTTCTGAAATCGGTGTTCCCAGGCAACGATCAGGAAACTCGCTCGACAAGCCGCGTGTCGCACCATTGGTCCCGCCCTGGAGCCGGTGGATATCCTCGCCGAGCACCACAATCCGGTCGTCTTCGGCCATTCGTTGCCTCATCACGTCAGCAACTATATCGACAAATTTCACGTCTTGGACCAGCTCTCCGGAAAAGCTCTCCTGCTCTTCGAAACGCGCTCCACCAAACTCCGAAAGATCGCCGCGCAGGCCGAAGTCGCGAAAATCCTCCGCGGGCCAAAGCGCAGGAATTATCTGCCGCTTGCCGTCAACTTCCTCGACCAGTTCGCCAGCAATTTCTTCCATCATCGCTTGGCAGGCTTCTCGCAAGCGTTCGACGGCAGTACTGCCAATGATCTGCCGCTCCTGCAGGTCTCGGGCCATCGCCTCAAGCGGATCGCGCGCACGCCACTCCTTCTCCTCTTCCTTGCTTCGATAACCGAACGCCGAACCGGGCACAGCTCCGTTTTGATGAAAATAGCGGTATACATCCGCCTCGATGATCACCGGCCCGCCACCGTTGCGCATGATCTCATTTGCTTCTTGTGCGGCGAGATAGACTGCCAATGCGTCCATTCCATCGACTTTCAACGACGGAATGGCAAAGGCCAGACCACGCGCCGACAAACGGGTTTCCGCTGTAACTTCGTCAACGTGGGTTGAGACCGCATAACGATTATTCTCGATGAAAAAACACAGAGGAAGCTTCCACGCGGCAGCAATATTCATCGTCTCCAGAACCGAACCGATGTTCACGGCCCCATCCCCGAAATAGGTGTAGACCACATCGCCGGTACCGGCGCGTTGATGTGCCCAGGCCGCTCCGGCAGCCATGGGAACACCGCCGCCCACAATGGCGTTGGTTCCAAGATTTCCGGATTCGGCCCAACGCAGATGCATTGATCCGCCGCGGCCTTTGCAAAAGCCATCGGAGAGACCCATAATTTCCGATAGTGTTCGTTTGGCAACCCGGCGAATATCACTGTCAAACCCGGCTTCGGGATCAATCCCATTTGGCGCGATGTAAGCGAGCGCTTTTGCCAGAAACTGGTGATGGGCGCGATGTGACCCGTTCACTTGATCGCTTCCTCGCATGGCAAGTATCGAGCCAACGGCAGCACCTTCCTGGCCAACCGCAGAGTGAGCGGGACCGTGCACCAGCCCCTGTGAAGCCAACGCCAGAACCTTTTCTTCGAATGCCCTGATCAAATGAAGCTGACTGAGCATGTCGCGGCCCAGACGCGGCTCAAGTGCTGCACGGTCTTCCGACGATGGCGATATCTCGCGCCAGACGCTCTTGGGGCTCAGGTCGGAAAAGACAGGCATCTTGAAAATCCTTGAAGTTGCATTCTTCGATTGCACCAGCCACCATTCCAGCATTGGGGAACAGCTGTTCGGGATTGCGGGGCGCAGAATTCACGGGTTCATCACGCAGGAGCCTCCCTCGTTTCTGCCGACACCGGAGTTCATATCTGATCGACACTACCGGGCAGCTCTTCGCGCAGAAAGCTAATCAGCAGGCCATTGAAATAATCTGGCCGGTCAAGTTGCACCCAATGCCCCGCCCCGGTGACCCGTTCATAGCGCCAGAAGCCATCGACCGCGTTTTTCGAACCGATCATTCTCATTTCCTGCAGAAAAACATCGTCGATACCGAATACGCCCATGGTCGGCGATTGAATATTGCCGACTGGCGGCAATGTCAGTCCGTTTTTCAATGTATAATTCGCGCGATACCAGTTCATCGCCGCTCGCAGAGCGTTCGGCCGCACCAGATCCTCAACCCACTTTTCACATTCGTTGTGGTGACGCACCAGCTGGCGAAACAGATTGAAGTTATCGCGAGACATCATCTCCTCGGCAACGTCCTCAAACTGGAACAACAGCACATACCAGGCCATCTCCATCCCTTCGATTGTCCGGCTAAACAGCGGATGCCCGGAGGCAACAGGGATGAAACGATCGACACGCTCAGGATGAAGATGCGCCAGGTACCAACCGACATTCGCCCCCCAATCGTGACAAACGACATGGGCTTTTGGAATGTCGAGGCTGTCCATCACACGAACAACATCACCTACCAGAAATGAAATACCATAAGCTTCTATCTCGAACGGCTTGTCGGAGGCTCCGAAACCACGTTGATCGAGCGCAACAACGCTGTAGCCCGCATCCACCAACGCCGCTACCTGCCGCCTCCAAAGGTACCAGCTGTCGGGAAATCCGTGCAGGCACACCACAGCAGGGCCCTGACCGAAAACTGCAACATTGAGATCGACTCCATCAGAGCGGACTGTTTCAAATTTTGGATCAAGGGTCATTTTCTAGACAGCTCCAAGCATGTTTTGTGGTCGTCTGGAGAAAAGGATTGGTGAAATCCGGCATCGTCGGATTGCTCAACAAAAGGTCATTTTACTTTTCTCCGCTGACCGTACCTATGATCGACGCTGCTTGGCTGACGGGTCAGATCTCAAGCAGGATCTTCCCGATATGCTGGCTCTTCTCCATCATCCTGTGGGCATCCGCTGCAGCGCTTAAGGGAAACGTCTGGTGAATTACCGCCTTGATTGCTCCAGTTGCGAGCTGCGGCCAGACTGCGAGCCGGACGGCCTCAACCAAACGTGCTTTCTCCGCGTCGGAACGAATCCGGAGTGTCGAGCCTGTTAAGACCTGTCGACGCATCATCACTGGCGCGAGGTTCAACATCATCTTGCTACCATTCAGGAAAGCGATTGAGACATGGCGTCCCTCTACCGCCAGAACGCGCAGGTTTTTCTCGATATAGTCGCCGCCCACCATGTCGAGCACCAGATTCACGCCCTTGCCATCGGTTAGCGATTTGACGACCGCGACGAAATCCTCCTGCTTGTAATTGATCGCGCGGTCCGCACCGAGTGCCTCGCAAAACCTGCATTTTTCTTCTGAACCAGCAGTCACGATAACCCGTGCACCGTGGTTTCGGGCGATCTGGATCGCCATGACACCAATGCCGCTGGATCCACCATGAATGAGGATTGTTTCTCCCGGTTCCAAGTTGCCGCCCTCGATGACATTGGCCCACACTGTCAGGATTGTCTCCGGCAAGGCCGCGGCTGTCACAAGATCAAAGCCGGGGGGTATAGGCAGGCAGTGGCTGGCGGGGGTCACGCAGTATTCAGCATAACCGCCGCCGGGCAAAAGAGCACACACCTGATCTCCCACAGCAAGATTTTCAACACCCTCGCCAATGGCTGCGACCTCCCCGGAGCCCTCAAGGCCGAGCAAATCGGTGGCACCGGTTGGCGGCGGATAGGCGCCTGCGCGTTGCAGCAAATCAGGACGGTTCACCCCGGACGCACGCAACCGGATCAATACCTCGCCCTTTGCCGGCCGGGGGACGGGCCGGCTCTCGGCCTGCAGAACCTCTGGCCCACCGGGGCCGGACATGCTGATCACGCGCATCTGGTCGGGAATGGAGTGCATCGGTCCGGGCTCCTTAGTATCCAAAAATCGGTTGATCGCTTATTCAACGCCGCCCAGATTGCCGGGCAGCGAGTCGCCGATGCCGCTCAGGTAAGTCCGCGCTCATCGAGCCAGCGCGTATGAATGCTTGCGTCCCGGAACGCCGGGTTCTGCAGCAATTCGCGGTGAAAGCCCAACGTCGTGGGAATGCCTTCAACCTCGAAACCGGCAAGGGCATGGCGTGAATGCTCCAGCACCTCTTCACGGCTGTCGCCGCTGACCAGCAACTTGGCAATCATCGAATCGTAATGCGCCGGAACCGCGTATCCCTCGTAGACATGCGTATCCACCCTGGTGTGGGCGCCAACGGGCGGCCGCCAACGGGTAATCCGGCCCGGGCTCGGGGCAAAGCCGCGCTTCGGATCCTCGGCGCAGATACGCCATTCAATTGCCGCGCGGGATGGCAGCGTCGTCATCTGCTCGAACGAAACCGGCTCACCGGCTGCAACGCGTAATTGTTCCACGACCAGATCAAGTCCGGTTATCAGTTCCGTTACCGGGTGCTCGACCTGGATGCGGGTGTTCATCTCGATAAAGAAGAACTGCTCGGTTTCAACTTCATAAATGAACTCGATGGTTCCGGCGTTCCTGTACTTGATGCTTTCGATGATCGTTAGTGCCGCCTCGGTCATGGCGCGCCGGACGCTGGGGCTAATTACCGGCGATGGCGCCTCCTCGACCAGCTTCTGGTGACGGCGCTGCACACTGCAATCACGCTCCCACAAATGGCGGTGATTGCCATGGCTGTCGCTGAACACCTGCACCTCGATATGCCGGACATTCTCGAAGAAACGTTCGAGATAGATTTCGCCATTGCCAAACGCTGACTGGGCCTCTGCCGATGCTTGCTCGAAAAGCGATTTGAACTCGTCCGCATTCCGGGCAACCCGCATACCGCGCCCACCGCCGCCGGCGCTGGCCTTCAGCAGCATCGGAAAACCAACTTCCATGGCCACCGGCAACGCCTCGCTGGCGGAAACGAACCCACCCTGTGACCCCGGAACAACCGGCACGCCGAGCGACTGGGCGGTACGTCGCGCCACCGCCTTGTCACCCATCGTTGCGATCACCTCGGCCGACGGACCGATGAAGGTCAACCCGGCCTCCTGGCAGGCATTGGCAAAGCTTTCACGCTCGGACAGAAAGCCATAGCCAGGATAGATCGCATCACATTGCGTCGCGCGGGCAACCTCGAACTGCAGATCAGCAAGCAGATAGCTGCTCGTAGCAGCCGCCGGTCCGATGCAGACCGCGTGATCGGCAGCCCACACATGGGGCGAGGCGGCATCTGCCTGGGAATACACGGCCACGCTTTCGAGCCCTGCCTTGCGACAGGCGCGAACCGCTCTCAGGGCAATCTCACCACGGTTGGCGATCAGGACTCTCTTCATAGCTGTCTCTACCTTCTGTGTAAGTTCAACCGCGTTTGACCAGTCAGGCTGGGCAATCAGGCGACGGCGCGCGCGCGTGCCAGATCCCCGGCTTCCGCCTCGATTGCCTGATTGAGGCTGCGATAACGTCTTTCAAAGCCGACAAGGCGGTGAATGCCGTCATCCGCAACAAACGGCGAGGAACCGAAAAGCTCGTCGCTTTCTCCGTCGGTTATCTCAAAGCGCGCTTCCGGGAGCACTCGCGCAACCTCGTCGCAATAGGACTGTACGGTTGCATAATCGCCGGCGAGATTGAAAAATGGCGATTGCTTCAGCGTCGCCGGCGCAACTGCGGCCAGCGCAACAAAAGCGCTGACGACATCATCGACGTGAACGGCCTGAAAAGCGGCCCGGCCATTGTTGAGCTGGACCGTTTCGCCGCTGGCTGCTGTGGCCACTATGTTGGCTACGGTCTTGGCCCGCCCGGTGCTTCGGCTGCAACCAATCACGGCGCCGGGGCGCAAGCCACCAATCAGCAACCCGTGGCGGCTGAGATAATGGCCCGCCACCTTTTCAAGATAAATCTTGCCGGCGGCATAAACCGGAATCCCTTTGGCGCCGAACAGGGCTGCGTGGTCATCAAGTGGCCGATTGTTCGGCTGGTAGTCGCGCCGCGTCCCAAACACCGAGACCGAGCTCGCCATCAACATCCTACCAACCTTAGCCTCCAGGCAGGTCTGAAACAACTGGGTGCCGCCAAGCGTGTTGATCCGGGCAGCAGCAACCGGATCGCTGTTGGCTTCCTCGCCCATCAGATAAGCGAGGTGGTAGACGATATCTGCGCCATCAAGATGCGGCCGCAACGTGTCAACGTCCATGATATCGGCAGCAACACACGTCACACCGTCGAGCCGGTGACCAGGATCTGGCATGTGCAGATCCACAGCGGTCACCGCTGCCCCGAGCCCGGCCAGACGGCGCACCAGACGGCTGCCAATCGCACCACCGGCACCGGTCACGACGACCCTGGCTGACTGCAGATCAGGCACCGGCCCAGCATTTTGCTCTGCCATCACGGCCTAGACCCCCAGCACGTGGATCGAGCAAGCGCCATTGTCGACGCCCCAGATACCGCCACCGGTGCAATGGGCGAGGCCAATTTTCGCGCCCTCGACCTGGCGATCGCCGGCACGGTCGGTCAGATGCCACATGATTTCGACAATCTGGGCCACCCCGGTTGCGCCGAGCGGATGACCGCGACAGAGCAGACCGCCACTCGGATTGACCGGGACACGACCCCCGATCGAAGACTCACCCGCACTCAGGAAATGCAGCCCCTCACCCGGCTCGCAGAAGCCCAGTGCTTCGTAATAGATAACTTCGGCGATTGCTGCGGCGTCATGAACTTCAGCCAGGTTCACATCCTTGGGCCCAATCCCCGCCATTTCATAGGCGCGCCGCGCAGCCTGGATCGAGATATCGGGAACCGTGAGATCCCGGTACCCCTGGGAAAATTTCCCGCTGGCAACGACCGAGCCAAGGATTTTCACATTCTTGCCATGGCCGACTGACTTCGGCTTGGCGGAAATAACCACCGCTGCGGCGCCATCGGCATTGGGGCACATCTGCAGCAGGGTAATCGGGTCGGCAACCGGACGCGATGCCATCACTTCTTCGACAGTACAGGCGTCGCGGAACTGCGCATAGCGATTGTTGGCGGCATGTTTGCGGTTTTTCACCGTCACCTGCGCAACCTGATCGATGGACCCGCCGTGCTTGTCAAAATAGGCGCGGGTGCGCATTGCATAGAGTGCGGGCATGGTCAGCCCCTGGTCTATCTCCGGGTCGCCTGTGCTGAGCGCCAGGGGGCCGCTACCGCGCACGCTGAGTTTCTCGAGACCGATGACAAGCGCAGTCTCGACCTGCCCTGTCGCCACGGCCATCCAGGCTTGGGAAAGTGCCGTTGCGCCGCTGGAGCAGGCATTCTCAAGATTGATGATAGGCATGCCGGTCATGCCCAGGTCCTTGAGCACACGTTGGCCGGCCAGACTGCCCTGAAACACGCTGCCGACATAAGCGGCCTCAATACTCCGCCGGTCAATGCCGGCGTCCTCGATGGCTTCGAGGACGGCTGTCTGTGCCAGCGCCTCGGCAGATACATCGGGGTGCTTACCAAATGGGGTCATTGCCCCGCCGATGACAAAAACTTCTCCGCTACCGTACACGATTGTGCTCTCCTATTGGCAGTGCGACTAGCGCCTGGGCTGAAAGATGAAACTTTCACGGATGGAACCATCAGGCTCCTCGGCGATTGGTGCGTAGCCGATCTCCATCTCCATGCCTTGCTCAAGCGACCCATCTTCCCAACCGAAGATCTGCGCCAGCACACGCACATCGCCAGGCAAATCCACGTAGCCAACCGCATAGGGAACCTTGAACGTCTTCGGCGCGATATGAATGATCGAGTGGGAATAGAGCTTGCCGGGTCCTTCGATCCGGGCGTCTCTCATCGCATCACGGCTGCCGCACTCGGTGCAGAACACCCGCTTGGGGAAATACTTGCGGTCGCATTCGCCACACTCGCATCCCTCCAGCCAGGCAGCGCCAGACGCTGTGGCAGATGTCTCGCTCGCGTTCATGACAACCTCCTTCACGCCACGGCTCCCGCAGCCTTCAACTCATCGATCCGTTGTTCGGAATAACCCAGCATGGCGCCAAGAACGTCGGCAGTATCTTGACCCAGCTTCGGCGCCGAGGCGGTGCGTACCTCACCCATTGCGGAAAGCCGCACCGGTGCACGCGC
Source organism: Hoeflea sp. (assembly GCF_039975035.1). Classification (GTDB taxonomy): domain Bacteria; phylum Pseudomonadota; class Alphaproteobacteria; order Rhizobiales; family Rhizobiaceae; genus Hoeflea. The sequence goes on from NZ_JBDWHW010000230.1 coordinate 10,192, forward strand.
CAACAGAAGCGGACCGACATCGGGGTCATCAACTTCGACCAGCGCCTTGCGCGCCTTGAGATGTTCGCATTTGGCGAGATCCTCGCCGGTCTGAACCTTGCCGGCGGGAACACCGAACTTGTCGAGTGCTGCGACCACCTCATCGGAACTGCGCTCTGACATCCACTGCTCGACAAAGGGTTCCCACGCATCGGTGTTGGCGGCGCGCAGGCGGCCGTCTGCCATCTTCGGATCGGATATCCACTCTTCCTTGCCGAGTGCCTTGCAAAAGCGCGCCCAGATGAAATCATTCGGGGTAATCAGCGCCACATAACCATCGTTGACGGCAAAGGTTCGGTAGGGCGCCTGGTACTTGTCACGGCCACGGCTGAGAACTTCGCCGGCGAAAGTGTAGAGCATCAGGCTCTTCTCGTTGAGGGCAACAAGACTGTCATACATGGCCGCATCGATATATTGACCGACGCCGGTGCGCTCACGCATGAATAGGGCGAGCAGGATCTGATAACCGGCCATGACGCCGGTAAACAGATCACCCAGCGCAAGCGGGCTGACCTCGGGAGGTCCGTTCTCTTCGCCAAACAGATTGGTGATCCCGGACATCGCCTGAATTACTGGGTCAAAAGCCGGAAGACCGGAAAAGGCACCGTCGAGTTCCTTGGTGCGCCCGTAGCCACTGATGGCGGCATAGATCAGTTTTGGGTTGATCTTGCTGAGATCGTCATACCCGAGCCCAAGCTTGTCTACTGAGCCAGGCTTCAGGTTCTCGACCACGACATCGGCACTTTTTACCAGATCGAGGTAAACTTCGCGACCCTCGGGGGTCTGCAGATCCAGCGCAACACTCTTTTTGTTACGGTTGTAGGTGACGAAACCACCATAGACCGATTCACCGGCTTCACTCTCAAGCGCAGGCTGGTAGTTGCGCCTCGGATCACCACCACCGGGTCGCTCGATCTTGATCACCTCGGCGCCGCAATCGGCAAGCCACATCGTGCAATAGGGCGCAGCGATATATTGTTCGAGCGCGATGATCCGCACTCCCTCCAACGGGTATTTACTCATGTTCACTCGCCTTTTCTGAATGCTACATGCGCTGTTCTAGGCGCAAGGATCCCTTGTTAACGGCTACCTTGCTGAGGCCCGGGCGCTTGGCAATTTCCTGCACCAAACCATGGAGCGGTGACGGCACGTCGCCATGACTGACCGGTTTCTGGTTGGCGCGGTATTTCTGGATAACGACCTTGCTGTTGAACAGCTCCAGCAGCAGAGTCTCGTCTGAATCGTAGGGGCCATTTTCAGCAACGAATTCCGGCAACATCTCGCGCCCGAACACCGCCGATGAATCGATCCGGTCTTCGTTGCCGATCACGCGGTCGAGGATGTTCTGGTCAATCTGACCGGGCGACTGCCCGTAGTGACCGCGCATGTAGAGGCGCAGTTCTTCAGGCACAGTGTGATAGCGTTTGCCTTCCAGCACGTTGAATGTCGCCTGCACCGTTACCAGCTGGGAGAACGGCGTGACCATCACCGGGTAGCCCATCTCCTCACGTACGCGACCGGTCTCTTCCAGCACTTCGTCAAGCCGATCGATCAGGTTCAGGTTTTTCAACTGGCTGACCAGATGCGACATCATCCCACCGGGAACCTGATGGTGTGCGAAGGTCCGGAAATTCTCGTCGTTGGGCGTTATCTTCCTGCTGAGTGGCCTGCCTTCCTGGTACGCCACCCACAGAAAGTGATCGTCGATGCGGCGCAGGTTCTCATTATTGAGTTGGGTCTGACGTCCAGACCCTTCCGCCATTGCCTTCAGATCAAGCGTCGCTGGGATCGACTCGCCATAAGCGAGCGAACGAGCCGCCGAATAGACCCCGTCAATCCCCGCATCGATCCCTTCCTGGTAGCAGAGTTTTGACAGGCCAGTAGCATCGTGGCCGGAAAACTCGAGTATTGTGTCCGGCAATGCACGACGCAGTGCTGTCAGGTTCTCCCGGGCCGTTTCAGGCGTCAAGAGACCACTGGCATCGCCGAAGACAATGCCGTCTGCACCGCAGGCGACAAATTCTTTGCTTTTCTCGACGAAATGTTCGGGCGTATGGGCCGGGCTGATCGAATAGGTGACGTAACCGAGCACCCCCATGCCAAGCTTCTTGGCACAGCGAACGTGAAACTCGACATTGCTCACATCGTTCAGGGCATCGAAAATCAACACCCAGTCGATGCCGATCTGTTTGAGCCTTCGCATGAACAGTTCAACGACATCGTCGGAATAGCGCTTCCAGCCGAACAGATTGCGGCCGCGCACAAGAATGATCGTATCGGTTTTCTTGATACGCTTTCTCAGATGATGAAGCCGCTCCCAGGGATCTTCATAAAGATAGACCACCGCTGTCTCGAAGGCTGAGCCGCTGATCAGGTTGATGCGGTCGAAGCCGCAGTCATCCAGGACCGGCGCCGAATCAAGCATTGATGCGGTACGCATGCGGTTGGCCCAGACCGATTGCGGCCCATCGCGAAACGTCTCGTCGGTAAATTTCAGGCGAGGCTTGACGCTGCTGTTGCTCATGACGCATCAACCTGCCCGGCGGGGTCGATATAAAGCAGAGCCTGGTCAAATTGCACCAGATCCTCGTTTGCCGCTCCGAATCCGGTGACTACCCCGCGGGTACCCGCACGGATGTTGTTCATCACCTTCATCACTTCGATGATACCGACGACGGTATCTTCCACGACCTCGGAACCGATCTCGACGAAGGGCGGCTCACCAGGAGCCGGCGCGAGGTAGAAAATGCCGGCGATGGGCGAACGAACAGGCACCGCTCCATCAGACGTCGACCCAGTCTCCTTTACGGAAGCAGCGGTCATCTGACCTTGCGCCAATGGGGGCGGCGGAGCAGCAACAACCGGTGCGGCAGTCGCGATCGCAGCCTGACGCTGTGGCACATCCTCAGCACCGCGCTTGACTTCAATTGTCATGTCGCCGATCGACAGCGCCAGCTTCCGCACATTCGGCGTGGTGTCGATCAACCGCAGGATTTCCAGTGCATCGGCATAGCTGAAATCGTAGCTGATCGAGTTGCCATCAGCGGAGAGCGCTGCAGTGGCTTCTGTCAATCCATCCCAGTTGGGTGTTGTCTCATTCATGACGCGTAATTCCTCCCGCGATACTGCTTACTGCCACCGAAGCAGCCATTTTTCGACGCTGTTCATTGCTGCGATCAATCCGGTTCCCAGGATTGCCAGGATGAACAGAACTGCAAAGACGCCACTGATTTGAAAGCTGCCCGCCAGGAAGGCCAGAAGCTGACCGAGGCCATGCTGTGCCGCAATAATCTCGCCGCCAATGACGCCGAGCAGGGCGTAGATCAACCCCAGTCGGAGGCCCGAGAAAATTGTCGGCACAGCGCTTGGGAGCGTGACCCTCGTGAAAATCTGGCGTTTACTGGCACCCAGGGTTTGCGACAGCGTCAGGTGATCGGCGCTGGTGCTGCGAATGCCTGCGACAGCGCTGCTGAGCACGATGAAGTAGGTCAGGCTGGCGCCCAGGGCGACCTTTGACCAAATACCCAATCCGAACCACAGCAAAAACAATGGGGCGAGCGCAATACGTGGCAGCGCATTGAGGGCAGAAAACAGCGGATCGCTGAACCGTTCAAACCTCGGCCAGGTGATGAACACCAACCCGGTCGCCACTCCGGCAAAACTACCGATCAGAAATGCCAGAAACGTGCTGCCCAGAGTCCAGAACAGGTCCTTTATCAGGCTGAATTCTACGAACAGGCCCTTCCAAAGGAACTTGCCGATCTCGCTGGGGATTCCGATGAAAAGCGGGTCGATAATTTTGTTGCGCGCAACATATTCCCAAACCGCGAAAAAGACCGCCAAAAACACAAGCCGCGCTACGTTGATTGCGACAGTCTCGTACAGCGGATAATTGTGACCTTCCGAAGTTTTGCTCATGACTGCAGCCCCACTTCCAGCTTTTCCCAAACATGGCTGTAAATCTTGTGATACGCGGGATCCTTCTGCAGCGCAGACACGGACCGGGGCCGTGGAAGTTCGATGGGTATGTCGGCGATTACCCTTCCAGGCCTGGCACTCATTACGATAACCCTGTCCGACAGCGTGATGGCCTCGGCAAGGTCATGGGTAATGAAGACCACGGTGCGCTTCTCCTTGGTCCAGAGAGAAAGCAGAACATCCTCGAGCTGCAATTTCGTCTGTGCATCAAGGGCGCCAAAAGGCTCATCCATCAACAACAGTGGGGAATCGAGGCAAAAGGTACGCGCCAAGGCTACGCGCTGACGCATGCCATGCGACAGCGCCTTAGGATAGCTGTTTTCAAAGCCCTTGAGACCGACAGCCTCGAGCAACGCGCGCGCGCGTTTCTGTCGCTTTTGACGGTCGGCATGCCTGATTTGCGCACCAAATTCCGCATTCTGCTCGGCGGTAAGCCATGGAAACAGGCAATCACGCGCCAGCATATAGGCAACATCGTGCCGGCCGGCCTTTGGTGGCGAACCAAAAATCGAGACTTGCCCTTCCTGAACTTCCAGCAGCCCAGCAAGAAGATTAAGAACCGTGGTTTTGCCACATCCGGACGGACCAACGATCGAAACAAATTCGCCCGGTGCGAAATTCAGGGAAACATCGGCAGCAGCGTGAACGCTGCTGCCGAAGCGGTGATTGAGATCCCGGATCGAGACATTGCCAATCTCCGGTGCCCCTACCGCCGCCTGCGTGTGACCGCCGGCATCCGGCTTCACTGTGGCATCGGCGGCAAGCTGACCCGGTCCGCTCATGGCTTGGGAGCCTTGGCGTAGACGAACGTTGCCGGATCGACGGGGTCCGTGATCAGTTCGTTCTGGATCAGATAGTCGGAAAATGCTTTGACCGCTGTGCGATCAATCTCTGCTCCGTAAAGCGGCGCGCCGCTTTTCACCAGTTCGCGCAGGACATTCTCACTATCTTCGATTTCGTCGCCGAGAGTGAAACGTCCCTTCACAACTTCGAGCAACTCATCGAAATTTGCAGGATCGTTGACCCAGGCAGTAGCCTCGGTGATGGCCTGAATGAAGGCATCAATTGCGACTGTGTTTTTCTCAATGAAATCGGTCCGGGCCGCATAGGTCTCAAATGCGCCGTTAAGGGACGTGATTTCGGCAGGGCCCTCGCCACCAACCAGGTCAACCAGTGCACCGCAGGTTTCTTGCAGTCGGCAGATTGTACCGAACGGCTCAAACATCATTGCCGCATCAACCTGGCGGGCCAGAAATGACGGATAGGCCGTACCGGGCGCTCCGACAGCGATATAGGTTACATCGTCAGGGTCCATACCGGCACCGATGAACAACGCACGGGCTTGCAGCTCAGTTCCAGAACCACGTCCGGTGACACCGACATTGAGGCCCTTGAGATCCTGCATGACCGCCGGATAACCCTTGTCCTTGTTCGGGCGAGGTACATCGGCGTGGACGTTCAATGTGTAGATGTTGGCAGGTGAATGACCGACGATGAGCTGCACATCGTTGCCACGCGATGCGGCCTGCATGGTCACTTCAGTGGAAGCGAAGCTGACTTCGATACTACCTGCGGCGAGCGCTTGAAGTCCGACAGGGCCGCTTGGAATTTTCACCATTTCGCAGCGAATACCGTGGTCTTCACAAAAGCCCTTGTCAGCGGCAACCCACTGGGTGAAATGCAGGATTGTGCCAGGATATTCCTGAATCCGAAGAAGCTCGCCATTAGCGACAACTTTTTCTTCTGCATTGGCTTGTGGTGCTGTCATTATGGCTGCTGTCATCACGCCAGCCATAAGCGCGGCAGCAAAGCCTGCACTTCCAAAGCCGCGTTTCATATTTTTGTTGATCATCCGTCTCTCTCCCAGGTCCTTATGGACATATCCAAATGCGACCGTTCCTAAACTCACTCAGATCGGCCACGCCTCCTCTGGCATCGAAAAAGAAACATGCGGTGATATATTTTGCAACAGGATTATTGTATAATGGGATAGAATTTGTATTTTGTGGAATTAAGATTTCATTTTTCGATAGGATATCTCTATGAAGGCACGAATGCCAAAAACTCAGGCGACGCCTGACGCCCCTCAGGATACGGGAGCCTTGAGACGCGGCTTGGCGGTAATCGAAGTCCTGGTTGAATCGATCCGCCCGCTGACACTGCACGAGGTTGCCGAGGCGGTAAAACTCACCGACAGCACCGTGCACCGCATTTTGCAGTCGCTGATGGAAGCAGACTACGTCATGCGTGACGCCAGCGGAAAACGCTATCATGCCGCGTCGAAAGCCTTGGGCTCGCTCACCATGTACCACCCGCTTCAGATACTGCGGCGGGATGCGTTCGAACCGCTGCGTCTGCTGCGGAAGCAGACGGAACTGACATCTTCACTTGTTGTCTTTATCGGCAATGAACGGCTGGTCGTCGACATATCGGGCGTATCGGGTGTGCTCACACCCTATTATGAAACGCAATTACGCAATCCATTGCATGTCGCGGTTTCCGGGAAGATCCTGCTGCTTAACCGATCACCGAAAGAGCAGCACGAGCTGCTTGGCGATGGTCCCTACGAGGCCCTGACCCCGAGCACTATCACCGACCCGGAAGCATTCCAGCAGGAGCTGGAGCAGATTGTCGTGCGTGGTTACTCTACCAATCTGGATGAGAACTTCATCGGTTTCTCCGCCATCGGCGCGGTGGTGACATGCGGCCCGGACCAAGTGCTGGGCTGCGTCATGCTGGCGGGCTCAAGCACGGAATTCACGCCGGATACGATCGCCGAGTGGGGTAAGATCCTGCAGGATCAGGCTAGACTTATCTCCTTCTCCCAAGGCGCCAGGGCAACCTACAACATGTTCTCCCAATAAGAAGGCCGGGCATGTCGCGCTCATGCGACATGCCCGGCCCTTGTGTCTCGTGATCGTGGCACTGTGCCCAAACGGCGGCTACGCAGGCGTAACCGGCTTGGCTGATCCTAAGCCCTGCATCACCCCTTGTTACGTGCCAGCATCGACCAGGCGGCCGGGAAAATCAGCGCTGCCAGGCAAGCCTTGGCGAGGTCGCCGAGAACGAACGGAAACAGACCCAACGCCAGAAGCGGCTTGTCAAAACCGATGACGACGCCCAGCCAGAGCAATCCCGTCGGGTAGATGGCGGCAGCCGCAATCAGTCCCGCGCCAACAGCCGTCACCGGGCTGCGCCCCCAGCCAAGCCGTGCAAGAAAGCCCGCGGCAAGCGCCTGGAAAACAAATCCGATGAGATAGCCGCCGGTCGGGCCTGCCATGTAGGCAAGACCGAGACCGTTTGCCGGGGCGCCAGCAAAAACCGGAAGGCCGGCCGCCCCCTGTGCAAGATAGGCAAGGACGGCAGCTGCAGCCCGCGCCGGGCCCAGCGCCAGACCAAGCCCGATGGCCACAAGGGTCTGAGTGGTCAGCGGCACCGGATAGAACGGAATCGTGATTTTTGCGGCTATTGCCATCAGCAAGGAGCCGGCCAGCACGACCAGCAGGTCGACGGCCAGAGTGTTCTTGTGGCTACGACTGGAAATTGTTTCATACAGCGTTGTCATGATTCCCTCTTTTCATTGTCCGCATGCTCATGATGATTGCGGGTTACAATATTCATCTGCCTGGCAGGATCCGTTGCCCGCACACGCCATTCCAACTGGGTCGTTGGCAATACTCTCCGAACGAGAACCGTCAATTGTCCCGCCAATAGGCGCGGCCGCTCAACCCGCCATCGATGACAAGAAGCTGGCCGGTGATAAAGGTGGCTCCCGCTCCGGCAAGGAAGATGGCAGCATCCGCCACGTCGTCGGGAGTACCGAGCCGCTTTAAGGGAACGGCCTGCTCGAGTTCGGCAAGCGTATCGCCGGGAAGACTGTCCAGAAGCGGTGTCTGAATAGGCCCCGGAGCCAATGCATTGACCGTGATGCCTTCTGCAGCAAATTCCTGCGCTGCCGATTGCATGAGCCCGACCAACCCTGCTTTAGATGCGCTGTAGGCAGCCATGTTGCGCGCACCGCGGGTCGCCAGCACCGAGGAGGTCAGAACGACCGATCTGGCTCCCTCGGTGGCACGCATTACCGGTACAAAGGCCTGCAATGTATTGAACGCTCCGGTCAGGTTCACATCGACAACCGTGCGCCAGATCGCCTTGCCGGTTTCAACCACCGTGCCGGCCGGGCCGATACCGGCATTGACCATCAGGACATGAACGCCGCCGAATTGCGCCGCCACCTCCCGTGCTGCGTTCTGCAAGGCCGCATCATCGGCAACGTCGGCCTCCAGCCTCATAACGTTGTCTTGCCCCTCGGAATCAACCTGAAATTCCGGTTTTTGCTTGTCGATAAGGGCTACCGCGTAACCGGCGGCAATCAGCCGGTGCGCGAGCGCCTGACCGATGCCACCCCCTGCTCCGGTCAGAACAGCAACTCGTTTGGTAGAATTTGAAGACATGTTTCCCCGCAGGTCCGCTCTGCTGTCGGACCATTTTCTGTTGTTGTCCGGATTTGGCTGCCAGGCTGCTTTCAGGAGCGAAATCAGCGATTGCGGCAAACTATAAGGTAAAAATAGATTGAAAAGAAACGAAAAATAAAGAACATTAGATTGAAGGCAATTGAATTAGATGGGTTTGTAAATGTCCATTCGTGACGTCAAAACATTTCTGGCTGTAGTCAAAAGCGGGTCATTCGCCGGGGCGGCTGGCGCTGTCCGCCGAACGCAGTCCGCAGTCACAGTTCAAATCAGATCCCTTGAAAACGAACTCGGTGTCGAACTGTTCGACCGCTCGAAGCGTCCGCCGGTCCTCAGCGATGCCGGACGCCGTTTTGTCAACAAGGCGACTGAAGCAGTTCAGGCCTATGAGCGGCTGTTTCAGGCCAGCGAAGAAACATCCGTCGAAGGCCATTTGAGCCTTGGTGTGGTTCCCAGCGTCATTACAGGGATCATGCCGCGCGCGCTGGCCGCACTCAGGTCCAAATACCCCCGTCTGCATATCCAGCTTTCGATGGGGCTGTCCGCTGACCTGGTTGACCGAGCACGGCAAGGCAAGCTCGACGCCGCCATTGTCAGCGATCTTGTTCACGGTTCTTCAGGCCTCGAATGGTCGCCATTCCTGCGTGAGCCTCTGGTCCTGATCGCTCCGGAAGAAGTGCCGCAACGGAGGGCCGAAGAATTGGTTACAAGTTTTCCGTTCATTCGCTACACCCGTCAGGCTTGGGTCGGCGAACTAATTGATGCCTACCTGAAGAGACGACGCCTGCGCGTCAATGAGATGATGGAGCTAGATACGCTTGAGGCGATCACTACCATGGTCCATCACGGTCTCGGTGTCTCGATTGTTCCCCAGCGCGGGTTGCACGACCCACTGGCTCTGCCGGTGCGGCGGCTGACATTCTCCGGCCCACCGGCCTACCGCACGGTCGGCCTCGTCTACCTGCGAGACCACGTCAAAGCGGCACTGGCCCAAACATTGCTGGAGGAACTGACAAGCCTCTCCAAGGAGGCTGTCACGGACGGTGGGACCATTGCTACTAAATAGACAACAGAGATCCCAACTCTTTTGCAAGACATTGCTATAAAAATCTCTATACGCGATAATATATTATAAATTTTTATTACATCAAGTCCAAACTACATTGACAATCCGGACATTGAGAAGCCTCGGCATCGTAACGTTAACCCCGCGGCGATTGGCCTGTGCGATTTTGCGGCATGACCCAAACCATTCGTAATCCCCTTTATCGCCGCCACCGGTTCCCAGCTGAAGTGATTGCTCATGCCGTTTGGCTATATCTTCGTTTCC
>NZ_JBDWHW010000231.1:0-5128 GCF_039975035.1 Hoeflea sp.
CTCGAACACGCTAGAGGCAGACTTCTGCGTTGAAGCGCTGAACGAAGCTATCCACAAGTTCGGCTCGCCCGAGATCATGAATACGGATCAGGGCAGTCAGTTCACGTCTTTTGTCTGGACAGACCGCCTCCGCCGATCCGGTGTCCGCATCTCAATGGATGGAAAGGGCCGGTTCCTCGACAACATCTTCCCCTCTCATCGTTCGCAGGCGAACGACTGCCGGGCAATGATCGAGCGGCTCTGGCGGACGCTGAAATACGAATGCGTCTACCTGCACGCATGGGAGACTGGTACGGAGGCAAAGGCTGGCATTCGGAACTGGATGACCTTCTACAACAACAAGCGCCCACACTCGGCCCTTGGCGGCAGGCCACCTGCCGTGGTCTATTGGCTGAGAAAAGAGGAAACCCAACCCGATCAGCAGGTCCAAAAAGTAGCTTAATTCAACCCAGATACTGTCCAAGGGATGGGGAGTAGCTCAACTTGCTGTAGCCACGGGTGCGTTCGCCCAGCCCGAATTCAAATACGACAGCCTTCCTGGTTCCAGCTATGGCGCTGCCTACCACTCCGCTGGTGAAAATCAGGATCGGGCCGCAAATGCCGGCATCGACTATGCGGCAACCGCGTCGATCGGCGACGGCTCGCAGTCAGCAATGGATACGCAAAACCGCGAGCGCAATCTCAGCTACTAAGGCCCAGCACGACAGGATCAGGCCGGCAACCTCCCGCCGGCATGATCCGATCCCTGACACCATATCGAAGACCAACATTTGAATCTGACACACAAAGGGAAGGACCATGAACAAGATCATCATCGCCCGCGGCCTGACACTCGCAGCCACCACCGGCGCATTTGCCCAGTCATCTGCGCTTGATGCCTATCAGGCTCCAGCCATCCATACCTCCGGAAATTACGTCGTTGGTATCAGCAATCACTTGGTCAGCTACATTAGCGCCGGAAATGACGGTTCACCGAGCTTCGCGGCACCACAGGGCGGCATCAATCATACGGTCACCGGTTCCATCACCAAATCGACGGGCAATCATGGAACTCGCGCGATCTCGCCCCGTGTACTGTAACATTTTGCGGCCATGATTGCCTCCCCTCAGGAGCGCACATAGTAAGCGCCCTTGTTTTACGCGGGTTCAACGATCAACCCAAGCAGGGATTACGGACTGTTGCATCGGCTTGATTTCAGTGAAATCGCTCGAAAAGAACAGGTTCACCGGCCAGGCATCACAAAAATTGGGTTCACAAAATTGCAGGCTTAAGCAATTTTGAATATTTCATGACATAGGTGTCTTGCAAACGACCGCCCAAAGATCGCGCTTCCAGTCGACCCCTGCAGAATCTCTGTAATCGATATTGTAGTTGGTTTCTCCAACTTTAACGATTGCAGGCGCACCGCACCTTATGCTTGCAAGATGTCTTGACCAGTCGATATACAAAATTTTCCCGTTAGCGTTTTTCTCCAATATGGTAATCACTACATCACTATCGAAATCTCGATCTCGGGCAACATCATTGCTTAGAAGATTCAGACTGATCGTTCTGTGCCCATCAATATGCGCAGTATGGAATATTTGATGCTCGGTCGCATTGGCAGGGAGCGCGAGATAAGAAAACACGATTGCTGGAAAAACAACTGTACGCATTGCAACCTCCCGTGGATTACACGAAAAGACAATATTAGCACAACGGAACATGGGTAGCGAATCGTAGGGTAATTTCCAAATTTTACAGATGCTGTTTGGCGAAATCCACGCGGTGATTTTTAAAGAACTGAGCCAGTGAAATGTTCTTGGCTTCAGAGTCGGGACCCAAATTCAAAGTCTATGGTGCCAATTGTGGATCCGAGGGGATGGGTAGAGCTGTAATACAGATCTTTTCTAGCCCCACAGATGTGTGGGCTAGGCCCGACACATACTGAATAAAGATCAGCGCAATAATTCATTGCACGGGCCTATCGTCGGTTTCTCGTTAGAGGGGGCTACCATTATCTGAATCAAGCCTTTGTGAATGATTTTGTTATTGTTTTGGCCTCAACGTTGTGGCAAACCTCCTTTTGATGAAGATACCGAATCTCCATAGGTGCCGTGTCGTGCGCATGCTTCTGGTCCTGATGTTTGTTTTTACATCCATTGTCCCGGGGTCTCTGCATGCGTCCGCTATGGCTGAGGCTCAGGCAGCCAGCGGCAGTGGACATCATGCGATGATGGGCCATCTGTCTGGTGACCAACCAGCGGCTACCCATCACCAATCCCGGGAAAAATCAGCGGAATTCGCGCAACAATCGATCCCCACGGCTCAAGGCACTGTCATCGACCGCTGCTGTCCTGCAAGCTGTTTCGTTGCCCTCTGTCATTTCGACGCGGTGGCGGTGGATCGATTCATTCCCGAGGGTTTCGAGATTGGGTTGACTCCTGAATTTGTGGTCGTGGTGATGGCTTTGCCCGAACGGCCGCCGCGAGCCTGAAGTGTGATCTGAGCCCTTTTGTGGCGTCGGGGCCGAGTATCATCGGTCAAATCCACTTCTTATCGCAGTAGGACAATCATGTTTCGTTTTCTCTTGGCGGCTGCCATGCCGCTAACTCTTGCTGGCTGTGCGTCGGCGAGTGGCCCCGCCGACGTCATGTCGGTGAGTTCGCCCGCAGATACCAGTGCAGGTATTCGTAATATCCATCATCACACGGTTCTGGACGGTTACACCCATCGAATTCCCGTGGAACCGAAGCCTTGGCGTCAACAAAACGACAGCCAGGCCCCTGGCGCGGGGGTAGGCTCATGAGCATCTCCCGCACTACAATATCCTTCATTGTCGTGTCATCCGCAGGGTTGTTTCTAGCTGGTTGTGTTAGCGACCAGGAGCTCGCCGGATACTCGGCGAAAGAGGCCGGTTTTGGCGTCGTCGCAGCATCCGTTTCCATCGGCACCAGAGGCAAAGAGGCGGTTTGGCTTCAAAACAAGGATCAGGCAAAAGCGGTTTCCGAACGCGTACACGGCCTGGTGCACAAGAAATCCATCAATGCCGACACCGCTGTTCAGGTAGCACTTCTGAACAACAAGGGCCTGCAGGCAGCCTATGCCGATATCGGCATGAACGCTGCAGAAGCCTGGCAGCAAAGCTTACCTGAAAACCCAAGGGTTTCGATCGGCCTCTTAGGAATAGGGGCGCCAGAGCTTGGGGCCTATCGCGCCATCGAAGGAATGATCGCGGCCAACATTCTGTCGCTTGCAACCCGGAAGGCTCGCGTTGATATTGCCGACACGCGGTTCAGGCAATCCCAGATGCGGGCGGTCGACGCAACCTTGAAGGTTGCCAATGACACGCGCCGGGCCTGGGTCAATGCAGTTTCAGCATTTGAAACAGTTGCCTATCTCAATCAAGCCAAGGTCGCAGCCGACGCGGCTTCTGAACTTGCTCAGAAACTCGGTGAAAGCGGAGCGCTTGCAAAGGGCGGTCAGGCGCGAGAACACGCGTTTTACGCTGAACTTACCGGGCAAATGGCCGAAGCCCGGTTGGCGTCACGGCTGGCCAAGGAGGAGCTCACACGGATTATGGGACTGTGGGGTAGCGAGGTTGATTACTATGTTCCCGACAAATTGCCGCGGCTACCGCGTGGAGTCATAAAGAAAAACGAGATTGAGCGGGAGGCGCTTGAGAACCGAGTCGATCTTCGCGTCGCAAAAATCGAGCTGGAGGCTGTTGCCAAAAGTTATGGCCTGACTGAAGCCACACGCTTTGTCACCGATCTGGAGATCATTTCAGGTGTTGAAGCCGAGCGGGAAATCGAGACCGAGTATGAGATTGTCGGTGGCAATCTGGAAGAGACCAAAACTCGAAAAACGGTTGTCACGCCGCAACTTGAGCTGGAGTTCGTTATCCCGATCTTCGACAGTGGCAAGGCCCGCCTCCGCAAGGCCGAACTCGCCTACATGCAGGCAGCCAATCAACTTGCAGAAAAGGCGGTCAACATCCGCTCCGAAGCCCGTTCGGCGTACACTGCCTACAGCTCAACCCACGAGATCGCCCGGCACTACCTCAATGCCGTGGTGCCGTTGCGCACGACGATCGAGTCGGAAGGCCTACTGACCTACAACGGCATGATTTCCAACACCTTCGAACTTCTCGCCGACACCCGCGCCAAGATCGGAACCCTGATGCTGGCGATCAACGCCAAACGCGAGTTCTGGCTGGCCGATGTCAATCTTTCGGCGGCGATCTATGGCGGCGGAGCCGGAGCAGGCAGCTCAGCTGCAGCACCATCAGTTGGCGATGCCGGCGGCGGCGGCCACTAACTTTCCGGAAAGGAAAAGACCATGATGAACAGACGTCAATTGCTCGGTGCGGGTGCTGCAGGCGCCACCCTAGTCTCCACGGCCGCCTGGTCGAAGACCACCAATATGGGCTTGCCTGATGCGGCGCTTATGGATAGTCCGCTGACTCAGTCACCGGTCATGCCTTCGACAGGCCCGGACTACAATCCGGTTGTAACGCTCAACGGCTGGACCTTGCCATTCCGAATGAACAACGGGGTCAAGGAGTTCCACCTCGTGGCCGAGCCGGTGGAGCGTGAACTCGCAGACGGCATGACCGCCTATCTGTGGGGTTACAACGGCCAGTCCATAGGCCCGACCATCGAAGCCGTGGAAGGCGACAGGGTCCGGATCTATGTCACCAATAAGCTGCCGGAGCACACAACGGTTCACTGGCACGGTCTGATTTTGCCGTCGGGCATGGATGGCGTCGCTGGGCTGTCGCATCCGGCGATTCCCTCCGGGAAAACCTATATCTACGAGTTCGATCTGGTGAAATCGGGGACCTTCATGTACCACCCGCACGGCGACGAAATGGTGCAAATGGCGATGGGGATGATGGGCTTCTTCATCGTCCACCCGAAAGACCCGGCCTTCATGCCGGTCGATCGCGACTTCCTCATCATGCTCAACGCCTTCGACATCGATCCCGGCTCCTATGTGCCGAAGATCATGACCATGACCGACTTCAGTTGTCAATTTCTCAACAGTGGTGTCGCCAGCGCCTAGAGCAAATGCTAGATACGGTTTGTAATCGCCAATACCCATCGTCTTTATCGTTTTTACAACATTGTCCATTCCAGCATCATT
>NZ_JBDWHW010000232.1:0-5308 GCF_039975035.1 Hoeflea sp.
GCGGGCATTGGAATAGGCCGCGGCCCCTGCCCTCGCCCCGCCCGTGGCGAGCGCAGCACCTCCGGCGGCAAAGCTTGCGGCCTGCCCGCCATGGCGTATGGCTTCCATGCCGCCCGTAACGGAAACGCCCTGCACCATCCCTTGCACAATGTTCGGCACATACATGGCGATGACGAACACCACGACGGAGATGCCGGCGATCGCCAGTGTCGAGAGGAACTCGTCGCTGTTTGACAGCGTATTGGCGAGGCCGATCAGAACTTCCGAGCCGATCCTCGCGATCATCACCAGCGCCATCAGTTTCATGCCAACGGAGAAAGCGTAGACGAGATAGCGGACCGAAAAATCTTTGGTGTAGCTCGAGCCGCCGAGCCCGAGCATGATCATGCCGGCGAGCAGTCCGACATACATTTCCGCCATGACGGCGACGAAGATCGCCGCGACCAGGCTGAAAGAGATGACCACGACCACCATTGCGAAGACTACGGCGATCGCCAGCGCGTTATCCTCGAACAGGCCGAACTGGGCCTTGGCTGACATGGCGCTTGCCACCTGGAGACCGGCATTGAAGACATTGGCGGGCGATGCCGAGCCGCCGCCGGCGCCGATCTGATACAGGCTGTCGACCACGGCCTTTGCGAAGTCCGGACCTTGCTCCAGAATGAAAACAAAGAGCCCGATGAACATGATGCGGCGGACAAGCTCTGCGAACCATGTGTCGAGCGAGGCGGCGGCGATCGCCAACCAGACGGCGGCAATCCCGACCTCGATTCCCGCGAGAATCCAGAACAGCGACCGCGCCGCATTCAGGATCGTGGATTGCCAGCCTTGGGCAGCACTTGCGATCTCGTTCTCGAGATCGGTCAGTAGCTGGCCTTCCTGGGCAAACGCGGGCCCCGCGAACAGGGCGAGCGCGAGCGCAGCGGCAAAGAAGACCTTAGTTTTCCGCCTCATCGCCCTCACCTTCATCTGTCTTCCAGCGCGGACGCATCTCCTGCCCGCCAGCCGTGTCGAATTTCTGTGGCGCCGGCGCTGATGTGCTGACATGCGAAGTGGGATCAGAGGACATCACGATCTGCCAAACAACGATTCCGCCGATTCCGATGAGTGTGAGGACGATCGCCATGAAAATGATGGACCTGTTCACCAGCGCGGCTCTATTTCCTGCCCACCCGAGGTGGAGGGCGTGGTCGACTTGAAGAATTCCTCGCGACGGTTCTGGGCGAGGTCTTTGGCCGCTTGCTCGGACTGATACCAGGTGCCCATCATCGTCACTTGCTGGGAGACGAGGCCCCGCAGCTTCTGGGCCTGGGCGACCTGCTGGGCCGCAATCTGGTGGCCGAGCTGAAGCGCTTGCATCTGACCGACCGCACTTTGCGACATCGACCGCAACTGGCTCATCGTCGTTTCCTCGGAGCTGAACTGGTCCGCGGTCAGTCCTGCCGCTTTGAGCGTTGCGGCAATCGTGTCGCGATTGGTGTCCGACCAGGTCTGATAATTTGCGGAAAACGTCTCGCCGTCCGCGAGCCCCGACTTGAAATCGGCAAAACTTTGGAACCGCTGCCGAAGCACATCGTCAGCATTGCCCATTGAGAACGCGATCGACTGCCCCTGATTGACGAGGCTGCGTAGCCTGTTGAGATCGCTTTCCACCTGACCCCAGACCTGGTTCGGAAGGGTCAACGTGTTCTGGAGCATGTTCTCGTAGATATTGAGCTGGTTCTGGATCTGTTCCGCCAACTGCGTGATTTGCGTCATCTGGTTGCCGATCTGCTCGGTCGACTGCCCGACGAGACTGACGAGCTCGGTATTGTTCAGGATCTGCGTCCATTCGGTCGCGCCACCCGTCACGGTGCCGGCATTGGCCAGTGGGACCGGCAACCACGCGGTCACCGTCAGCGCCGCGATGGCAGTTTTAGTTGATCGAGAGAATGCGTTTCGCATTGTCCACTCCCCTTGTCCGCAACCAGTGTATGGGCCATTCCGGTCCATGCTGTTGGCTGAGTTCATTGATGTGCTTGAGATCTTGCCTGCCCGACGCACCAACAAAGGCGAGCGCGACGGGTCCAAGTGTCATGTCGAACAGACGCCGCCCTTCCGGAGACGCGACGTAGTATTCCCGCTTCGGGATGGCGGTTGCGACGATCTCGATCTGCCGCTCGTTAAAGCCAATCCGTTCGTAGAATTCGCGGGTTCCGGGTTCACGCGCGGCGCCATTCGGCAGGCATATCTTGGTCGGACAGCTTTCCTTGAGCACGTCGATAATACCGGACTGCTCGGCATCCGAGATCGACTGTGTGGCGAGAACGACGGCGCAGTTGGCCTTTCGCAGGACCTTGAGCCATTCCCTGATCTTGTCACGGAACGTTGCGTGGCCGAGCATCAGCCAGGCCTCATCAAGGATGATCAGGCTTGGGTTCCCGGTCAGGCGCATCTCGATCCTGCGGAAGAGATAGAGAAGGACGGGGACGAGATTGCGCTCGCCCATATTCATGAGTTCCTCGACCTCGAAGGTCTGGAACATCCCAAGCGTCAGCCCGTCTTGCTCGGCATCAAGGAGCTGTCCCATCGGACCGTCGACCGTGTAATGGTGAAGCGCGGTCTTGATCTCGCGCATTTGAACGCCACTCACGAAGTCCGAGAGCGATCGGCCGCGCGCCTCGGCCATCAGGGCTATCTGACGAGCGATCGCGTTGCGGTGGTCGGGTGTGATGGTCACTCCCTGCATGGAAACAAGCGTTTCGACCCATTCGGCTGCCCATGCCCGGTCCCTGTCGGTCGAAAGCTCAGCTAGCGGGCAGAATGCGAGCGCACCCTCCCCTGCCCCGATTTCGTAGTGATCGCCGCCGGCGGCCTTGGTCAGCGGGTAGAGCGACTTGCCTTTATCAAAGGCGAAGATTTGCGCCGCTTCGTACCGGCGGAATTGTGCCGCGATCAGCGCCAGCAGGGTCGACTTTCCCGACCCCGTCGGCCCGAAGATCAGCGTATGGCCGACATCGTCGACATGCAGGTTCAACCGGAAGGGAGACGAGCCGCTGGCGACCTGCATCAGCGGCGGGGCATTGGGAGGATAGAACGGGCAAGGCGCCACGGCACTGCCCGCCCATACGGAATTGACCGGAATGAGATCAGCCAGATTGCTTGTGTTGATGAGAGGTTCGCGGATATTGGCGTAGGTATTGCCGGGCAGGCTGCCGAGATAGGCCTCCGTCGCATTGAGCGTCTCAATGCGGGCACCGAAGCCTTCGGCCTGGATCAGCCGTCGGACAGCCTCCGCCTGATCGCGCAGACGAGCTTCGTCGGTGTCGAACATGACGATGACCGGCGTGTAATAACCATAGGCGACAAGCTGCGACGAGGCAGCTG
Organism: Hoeflea sp.; assembly: GCF_039975035.1. Lineage (GTDB taxonomy): Bacteria > Pseudomonadota > Alphaproteobacteria > Rhizobiales > Rhizobiaceae > Hoeflea. The sequence continues at coordinate 3,367 of NZ_JBDWHW010000232.1, forward strand.
CAATTGCATCCTCGGTTTCGGCCACCATCGTCATGGCGTCCTGATCGACTGAGCTGCTTTGGGTCTGGAAGAGCTGGTCGAAGAACGGCCGGACTTTCTGCTGCCACTTCTTGCGGGTGCGCTCGAGCTTCTGGCGTGCCTCCTGATCGTCGAGAAAGAGGAACCGGCTCGACCACCGATAGGTGAGCGGCATCAGGTCGAGCGAATTGAGGATCCCCGGCCAGCTCTCGGCCGGGAATCCATCAATAGCAACCACAGTCAGATAGGTGCCATCGACCATCGGGGAAAGACCGTGGTGGAATTCGGCGGTGACCAGCCAGTCGAGATACATCGGGATCGCCGGCAGGCGCACCGGATAGTTCTCACCGAGGATGCAGAAGCGGATGAACTGGAAGAGCTCGTCATAGCGTGCCTCGTCGCCCGTCTCTGCATTGACAAGCGTGCGCGTCGCCATGCGCCGGATTGAAAGCACGTTGCCAAGATACTGTTCGACCTCGCGGATCGAGCTCTGGAAGGTGTTGAGGACGCGGTTCGCATAGGTCTCCGACCGGCTTGCCTCGTCGGAATAGACGTACCGCGCCATGGCCGACCGGCGCGGTTCCGGGGGCCGATAGGTGAGGATTAGGGCGTGCTGGCTCTCATAGTGGCCGCGCTCGGCCTCGAAATGCGCTCTGCGTTCCTCATCGATTGCCAGTGTAACGGGATCGGGAAAATGGCAGACTTCTCGCGCCGGATAGGCCGTCGTCGGAACGCGGACCGCCTCAACCTGGACCATCCATCCGGTTCCGAGCCGCGAAAGGACGGCGTTGATCTGGCGCGACACCTCGTTGCGCTCGACATTGGTCGAGCTTTCCGAATCTGGCCCCGCAAAATACCAGCCAGCCATCAGCGAGCCGTCCTTCAACAGAATGATCCCGTCGTCGACCAGGCCTGCGTAGGGCAACAGGTCGGAATACGACGGTTTTGAGTTTCGAAATTGCTTGAGCGCCACCATGAGAGATCAGTACCTCCGCCATGGCGATGACGTCGGCCGATAAGTCGGTCGATAGCCGATGTGGCGCAGATAGACCTGCCGCATCATCGGATCGGCCTTGGCCATGATCCGGAGGATCCCGACAACGGCGATCCAGATCGCAATGCCCAGCAACACCGAAAACCAGGTCAGCACCACAAAGATGAGAATGACCGTGGCGAGCCCAGTCAGAAGCACTAGTTCACGATCGGCGCCCATCAGATGGTTCGGCCGCGACAATGCGCGATGGATGGGCGAGCGGGAAAGGGGTGCGCCGGCTTCAGCCATCAGTCCCCTCCCCTCGCCCGCCTGAGGTTGCCTGATCTGGGAGGCCGATCGAGGCACCCGATGCGCCGAACAGTCCGACGATCTGGGTCGCACCAAGCAGAATACCGGCGACAAGGACGACATACATCAGCCGCCGCGCGAAATCGTTGAGTTCACCGCCGAAGATCAGCATGCCGCCTGCGACAGCGACGGCGGCGAGTGCGATGAAGCCTGCAACCGGGCCGGTAATCGATTCCTGGATCTGCTGGAGCGGTCCTTCCCATGGCAGGCCGCCGCCAGAACTTGCGAGTGCTGGAGACGTGACTGCCACGCAAAGCACGGCAAGTATCGCTCCCAATGAGGCGTTTCGGCGGAAGTTATGCGGCATGGCTGTCCTCGTCGATCTGGGAACTGTGGTCTGTTTCGTAAGTCGCGCCGTCGAAACCGGTAACGCGCATCACGTCGCGCACACGCCGGCCTGTCGCCGTTCGTTCGATGGAGACGACGAGATCGACAGCTTCGCCGATCACTTCCCGCATCGGCTGCTGGCTCACCTCGGCGGTCAGCTGCTCGAGGCGCCGCAGCGCGGAATGGGCGGTGTTGGCGTGTATGGTGGTGATCCCGCCCGGGTGGCCTGTGTTCCATGCCTTGAGAAGGGTCAAC
>NZ_JBDWHW010000233.1:0-8701 GCF_039975035.1 Hoeflea sp.
ACCGCCAAACTGAACGGTATCGACCCCCAGGCATGGCTGGCTGATACACTCGCCCGCATTCCAGACTACAAAATCAACCGTGTCGATGATCTGCTGCCATGGAAAACCGCTCAATAGGGCGGTCAGACCGGACGCTTACGGATCAAACGCCTAGTCATTTTACGACGCGCTCGACAACAGCGCGTAGGCTCAAGCCTTGAATGACGACGGTAAAGAGAACGAGTGCATATGTGGCGGCGAGAATGACGGATTTTTCGGCGACCTCCGGAATTGAAAGCGCGAGTGCAATGGAAATGCCACCCCGCAACCCTCCCCATGTCAGAACAGGAATTGTACCCCGTATGAAAGTATAGTTCGTACTCAATGCAATCACCGGAATGGCTACGGCTAGCAGGCGAGCACACAGGACGAGTGGTACCGCCAACGCGACCAACCAACTGAAAGACGGGTCGAGGCGGAGAACGAGCACTTCAAGGCCGATAAGAAGAAAAAGCACCGAATTGAGTATCTCATCGATGAGCGTCCAGAACCCAAAGAGATACTGCTCTGTCTGGTCGCTCATCGCATCTTGTGGGCCGCGATTGCCAATAAGGACACCGGCCACGACGACTGCAATGGGACCGCTCATTTGAAGTTTGGCCGCAAGTGTATAAGTGCCGGCTACCAGCGCAAGCGAGATCAGGAGTTCGATCGGATAATCGTCGATCGCACGCATTGCCCTGTAGGCAATGTAGCCGGTGGCAAGCCCGAGCACAGCGCCTCCCAATGCCTCGATGAAGAAAAGTTCGCTGATCTCAATGACATCGACACCGCCGCCGGCGGCTCCGATTGCGGTCGCCATGAGGACGGTAAATATTACGACTCCGACTCCATCGTTGAACAGCGATTCGCCGATCATTTCTGCCTTGAGTATCTCGGGAACACGAACTGTCTTAAGAGTTGACAGGACCGCCACCGGATCGGTTGGACTGATAAGTGCGCCAAACACCAAGGCCCACGAAAGGGCAACGGGAACGCCAAGCGCCCCTGCTGCAAACCAGAAGCCGACACCGATAATCCCTGTGGAGACCAAGACCCCCACCGTTGCCATCGAGCCAACAACCCAGGCACGGTCACGCAGCTGAGCGAGATCGACATGCAAAGCGCCCGCAAACAACAGAAATGCTAGCATGCCGTCCAGCACCGTTTTCTGAAAGTCGATTTGCCGGATGATCCCAGCGAGATTTTCGTATGGAAGCACTCCCGGAAAAATGAGTTCGACACAAATTAGACCGAGCGACGCCACCAGTCCCATGACGAGCAGGCCGATCGTGTGCGGCAGACGAATGAGGCGGTGATTGATCCAAGCGAACGTTGCCGTCAGCACTAGGAACACTGCAATCAAATCGTAAATCGTCATCATGATGAAAAATATCCAAGAAGGTGAGTTCTGCGGTGAAGCAATACAATTTCCTTTTGAGGTAGTCGTGTTTGGGTTTGTGTACGACGCACAAAACCCATGGTGTAGGCCAATTCTGGGCTGGTGATGGTAATTTGTTCACTCAGTTCTGCACATCGCATCCTGCTCGACGCTTGGATACCGCGCCCTTTCCGAGCGTCGAAAACAAACGAACGTATAGGCAATGATGTCGTTGAAGAATTGATCGGTGTCGCGCCTTTTAATCTGGCCCCTGTCATAGATTTCAGTATGACATTGTCCGTGTTTGCGATAACTGGCTTTGTGTGGGGTAGGCAGGTGACGTTGTCAGCATCCTCACGCTCCGATCCGCAATGTCTTTCGCCATCCAGCCTTCTGGCTCGTTGCTAGTTCGGGTCGTCACTTAGTCAGGAATTCACCGCCCGTACTGAAGATCGGGCGGCCCTCCAATTCGGATGTTATCCTGAGCACGGCCTTATGAGGGATTAAGGCAGCACAACCATCTGATGGCCCTCGCCGGAAACTGCGATTTCGCCGATAACCGCGAGATCGATCTGGTTGATGATCCAAATCTTGGGTTCGTCGCGGCTCGATACGTAAATCTTGCCAGTGCCGTCGATCGTTGTCAGATGATACGGAGCGGGCGACAATGAAGCGGTCCGCATCGCACCGGATTGCAGATCGATCGCGACAAGCTTGTCTTCGCTCTTTCCGCTGACGAAGAGCGTGCTCCCGTCGTCCGACAAGTCGAGCCCGTGCAACTCTCCTCCAATCTCGAATGAGCGTAGAATGGCACCATCGGACACAGCAATCTCATGGATTTTGCCGATATCTGCGTCGGCCACATATAGCGTTGCCCCGTCGTCGGAGATGACCACATGCTCGGGAGCTGTACCAACAAGCAAATTGCGTCTGACAAATCCCTTCTCGACATCGACTTCACTGATTGTGCCGTTGCCTGAATTCGTTACGAAAACCGAAGCGCTGTCTTCGGAAAATACGGCATAATTCGGTGCCGATCCAGTTGGAACAAAGGCCTTGAAAACCAAGGTTTCGAGATCGATTATGCTTATCCCGTCACCTGATGGATGAGTAGCTGCAGCGTAACGACCGTCGGGCGAAACAGCAGTATGATGGACCGCGCCGGGCACTTCGATCCGACGCAGTATCTCACCAGACTTTGAGTCGAGGATAGTAAGAATACTGATCGCGGCATCCTTGGGCATCGCCCCCGCTGCGGGTTTGGCGTGATGGGCTGCATGTTCGTCCTCCGACACGCCTTCTGGCTTAGCGAGTGCCGTGGCTTCGGTGCCTTCGACCTCAGAATAGCTACCGGCGACGAGATACCGAACACCAGGCGCACCAGAAAGGCCGTGAATGGCATCCAAGCCGGTGATCTTGCGTTCGACCGTGCCAGTGTCTGTATCGACGACGATGATTTGATCCGCGCTGCCATCAGCAATGTAGACCGTCGCGGCCGTCGCTGATGCCGAAGTCAGGAGAACGGCGAGGATTGCCGAAAGAGAGAGCTTCAAAGGTGACGTCATAGTTGAGTTCCTTTTGTTGTGCTTTGCATCAACGTGCCCAACGGGCAGAGAAATAATTGAATAGCGGCGCGAATATCAGCGCGACGAACCAGCCATAGGCAAAGGCCTCCACTCCGCCGAGCAGAAAGCTTGACCAAGTCAACCAAGAGAAACCGGGAAGCAGTTTCAGCCACGTCTGGTACATGGCCTGTCCGGGGAAGATGAGATCGAAGCCGACACACAGCGCAAACGTCACCACGAGAAAAATGCCCAAGCTCATGCCGAGTACTGCGACTGGGATATGTGGTGGACGGTTCACGGACAGAGGCACGCCTGCCCGTGAGGTTGATCAGATCTGGTCAGATTAGCCATCAGCTTGCTCCCTCATGTCTAGGCTGGCTGGAACAGCTGCAGCGAGGTAGGAATCTGGCGCGGCCTCGAAGCGCTCGCGGCATTCCCGAGAGCAGAAGTAGTAGACGTGGCCGTCATGGACGGCCGATTTTGCGGTTCGGGTCTGAACGGTAATTCCGCACACGGGGTCAGTGTCAGTCTCCGGGGCAGTCCAGCGAGCATCGCTCGCCGAGCCGCTGGGCTCGCCGCGGCTTGCTCCTGACTTGCCGTGACCCATGACGTGAGAGCCACAGCCAAACCTCATCATGATGAATATGAGGCCGGCCCAAAAGAGAAAATAGATTATGGATTCCATTGCATGCTCCATGCGCAATATTGAATGCGCCTTCGCCGTTTTCGGTTATGTCCGAACCGGGCCTGGTCCAAAGCAGGTGACTGGGGATGGCGAACAGGGGTTGGTGAGCGTTTAGACTCTACCCCAAATATCTAATGCCATTCCGTTCGCCGCCATGCTCGCGTGGGAAAAGTTGAACTGCCAAAAGTGGCAGACACCTCAACTCACGCCGCTGGAACAAGCTCAGCCGGAAGAACGAATTCGTCGCGTCAGGAAATTTTGGGAGGGGGGGCAGGAAACGGGGAAAACTGTTGCTTTGTGAATGCCTGGGTGGAAAAGATTTGGCCGACCGCGCCACCTTTATGGCTCCCCACTTCGCACGGCAAGATCGCCGCGGAATGGCAATGCATTTGATCAGTGCACTGTGATGCTTGCGACGACATATCACGTGTGGTGTTTCCAGAGTCAGGCACGTGCGTCGTAACTACAACCGTCTGCATGCCGGAGAACTCACTGGCATGAGTTTGGTGCAGGGAAATGGCGGAGAAATACAGAGCCACGATGACCGCAAGCGTCAGGGCTTGCCAGCTGAGCTGGCTTCCTTGCAGACTGCGATTTCGATGTATTTGCACGTTATCAAATCCCTACTGAGCGTCATTATTATCACATCGAATCCCATGCCTTCATTGACATGGGTCAAGTTGGTATCAAGGCTATGATGTTTACCGGCCTGCAATTTGCGACACGTTGTGGTGTATGCCCGCAAGCCAGCCGCGGCCGAGCCCTGCAGAACGTTCAAGCCGCATTCCTGGTTTTCGCTGGTAAGAAAGACAAACATAAAGCGTATGTGAGCCAGGTCACACGGCAACCAGAGTTCGGTGTTGTAAAATTTTGTGCTCATTGGATTTCGTTTGGGAGCATCCCAGAGTTGTCCACCTGTACAGGCATCATGGCATTGCCCAATTAGGAAGGCGTCGAACCACACGTGGTTCTCCCTCACTGCGTGATCTGCAGCAAACTACCAATAACGTTCATGGATGGCCCTGGGTCGACGGCACTGAAACGCGTCTCACGTTAAAGCGGTATCCCGCGCTGAGAATGTCATTCTCCGGGCGTGTGGGGATCCGCCAGCGCAGCATCCGGTCGACTGACCGGCACGTTTTTCAATGATGCTGTCTGGGCAAGCACCTCTGCGCCGCGGCTTTTGAGAAGCTTTCGAAAGCTTGGATGCATGCCGCCATCCGAATATGCATGGGCCGATATAACCGTCCCGGAGGCAAGTATTGCTTCCATCTTGCGTTCATCTGAAACGCGCCGAGCAGCTACGACATCGTTCTCCGCGCTCAGCAGCGGTGGACATGAAGCAAGCGGGTTGCGAGGATTTCCACCCTCAAAGGTCGCGTCGAAGACATACCGTCTGCCGCAATAGGACAACTGGGGTTGCCGGCCTGTGACCTCCAAAATGTCATAGCCCTGTTTCAGGTTTGTCCAAAAATCGAAATTAGGATCATTTCGATTTCGCGCCATGTTCTCGGGCGTCATCCGGAATGGAAAAGCCTGCACCTGAAAGGAAGACTGTCCGCCCCTGATGGCTTCACGCACGATCGCATAGATTTGCGCGACGCCAGCGTCCGTGAGCGCGTAGCATCCTGCCGATGTACAGGCGCCATGAACCATCAAGGCGTCGCCGGTGTAGCCGAGTGCGCTTTCCAGCTTGTTTGGGTAGCCGAGATTGAAAGAGAGATAATACTGCGAGTTGGGATTGAGCATGCCGGCGGAGACATGGTAAAACCCTTCTGGAGCTTGCCGATCTCCTTCCTTGGTCTTTGGGCCGAGCTTGCCGGACCAGCGACACATGGGAAAGGTCTTCAAAAGCGCGTAACGCCCAGTACGGTCACGTTTCCAGATCTCGAGCTCGCTCTCATCCTTGAAGATCCGGACCAGTATGGGATCAGCCGGGGTCATCTTGCGTTTTTTCATATCGCTGACGAGGTTGGCGGCAATCGGTTGATTTGCCTTGTTGTCGACATCAAGAACCGTCGATACGCAAGCTGTCATAGACACGGCCAATGCGAGCAAGATCGAAGTGTTGAGCAGCTTTTGAAACAAATTCATCTCTGTCCCTTGTGGATCGGAGAGCTGGCGCAGCCGTCGCCGTTGAGAGCGCGATGTTGCTTTTCATGTAAACAGCGTAGCAGATTTGTTCATCTGCGTGGGTAACGAAAATTTGAAACGCGTGGATGGGTACGCGACTGACGTAGCAGGAGTGCAAGTCGAGGCCGACCTGAATGTGTGCAAGCGTGACCAAACCTTTTAGTCCCGCTTGCATGTGAATGTGTACGGTTTCGTTTCGCGGACTTCGGCATGAAGGATCAAATCGCTGAAACAACCTCCTGAAGCATCTTCCGGACCTGGCCGGCGACTTCGCCGAGCTCCTGATTGTTGATCCCGGTCATCGAGATCACCGGATCGACCGCCGACACTTCCACACCTTCGGCTGTCTCCCGCACAATCACGTTGCACGGAAGCATGGCCCCGACTTTCGGCTCCATGCCGATGGCCTGCCAGGCCATGTTCGGATTGCAGGCACCAAGGATGCGATACCCCGGCAGGTCCTTGTCAATTTTCTTCTTCATTGTCGCCTTGACGTCGATTTCGGTCAGGACCCCAAAGCCGGCTGCAGCCAAAGCAGCACGCGTGCGGGCGTCGATATCTTCGATATCAGCCCCGGGAAATATTTTGTCTATAGTGTAGTTCATCTGATTGTTATCCTTTCGCACAGTCTTCATTTTCTCAGATACTTGATCAGCGCGACGATCGCGAGGCCGACAAGGACCAGGATCAGAATCATCCAAAGCCCGCCGAATCCCATGCCATATCCGTTCATCATTCATTCAATCCCTTGTTATGAAGTGGCGAAGGCGTTGCCTCCGCCACTTGTTCGTTCAATCGACACAACGCTCAATTGTCCTGTTTTGTTTCGCTCTGCGCGTCGTTCTGCATCATGCTCCCCGGTTGCTCGCCGTCCATCATGCCGCCGTCCTGACCTGGCATATTGCCCGAACGCATCATCATCATCCGCTTCATCCTGTCTGCGGGCGCTGCAAATTCCTCGGAAGTGACTTGCCCGTCTCCATCCGCGTCAAAGGCTTGAAAGCGGTCGACCGTATGTTCCCTGATATGGGCGGCGTGAAGCGTTTCGAATTCGGCGAGCGACAGCATTCCATTGCCGTCTGCGTCGTAGGTTTTCAGCTCGTCAAGCAGACCAGTGCGAAGTTCCTCGGGCGAGACTGTTCCGTCGTCATTGGCGTCGAACAAGCGTTGCATATGGTCGGTGTCACCCATCATCGATCCGCCCATGCCCATCATTCCCGCGCCCATGCCGCCGGTTTCGCCATCCATGCCCATCATGCCCGATTGTCCACCGTGCATCATCTTCATCATGCGCATCATGGATCCCATTTCGCCGCCCATCATTCCTTGCATCATGTTGGCGTTGCCACCCGCCATGGCCGCTGCAGAACCGGAATTCGACGTTGCTTGTCGTTGGCCATGGCCATGATCGGAATCGGCGAGGGCGAATGTTGGCAAAGCGGCCGAAATGAGCAGCGCTGTTGCGATGGTCGTGAACTTGTACATCTTACAATCTCCTGGTTGGTTGCACATTCAGTATATGGGCATAAAGAACCCAATCTGAATGGATTGCATCCACCGGTTTGTACCGGCATGTCGCAGGATGCGGGTTCTGTTACATTCGGTGACAAAACAATCACTGACGCATTGTGTCGGTTTTCGATAGAAGAGCTCATGTCCGATGCTCCGCACATTCTCGTCGTCGACGATCACAAGGAAATCCGTGAAAGCGTAAAGCGCTTTCTTGAGAAGAACGGCATGCGCGCCGGCACCGCCAGGGATGCGCATGATGCCGAAGCAAAACTTGCCATCGGCAATTATGACTTGATGGTGCTGGATGTCATGATGCCCGGCGAAAGCGGCCTTTCCCTGTGCCAGCGGCTGTCCGCCGAGCGCGCGTTGCCAATCATCATGCTGACAGCGCTGGGCGATGACACGGACCGGATCGTCGGGCTCGAAATCGGAGCCGATGACTATCTTGCGAAACCGTTCAATCCGCGGGAGTTGCTGGCCCGGATCAAGGCGGTTCTTCGACGTTCGGAACGGAAGGAAAAGCTTGCGGGCGGCTTCACGGGAAAGCGGCTTCGTTTTGCCCACCTCGTGCTTGATTCCGACAGCCGGGTGCTGGCGGACGAATCCGGAAACGAAACGCGCTTGACGAGCGCAGACTTCAAGCTGCTGATCGTACTGCTGGAGCGCGCGCGAGTGGTTCTGAGCCGCGAGCAGCTTCTGGACCTTACGGCTGGCCGTTCAGCCGGGCCGTTGGACCGCACCATCGACAACCAGATCAGCCGCCTCAGGCGCAAGATCGAACCCGATATTCTTCAGCCAAAGATCATTGCGACCGTCAGAAACGGCGGCTATTACCTGTCGGCGGACGTGGAGGTGTTGGGTTGAGTTGGGGGCCGTTGACAAGCCTCAGGGCTCAACTCGTGCTTCTTGTTGTCGCCGCGCTTGTCGCCGCACAAGTCGTGAGCCTGTGGTTGTTTGTCGATGAGAGGAGCCTCGCGGTTCGGGCTGCGCTCGGCTTCGAAGCCGCAGGCCGCGCCGCAAACGTGGCGAGACTGATTGAAGAGGCGCCGGACAATCTCCAGGACTCGATCCTGCGCGCGGCCAATTCTCCGCTTGTCCGATTTGACCTGTCGGGTGAAGCGACAGCCGGAAATTCAGACAGCTCGGATGGTGGTCTGATCGAATCCCGAGTGCGTGCGCTTCTGGGTGGCAGTTACAGCGGTGACATCCGTGTCGAATTGCATGCAATCGAGGGCCAAATCCTGCCAATGCCGCACCTTTCAGCTGAAATGGCTGAGATGCATCGGAAAATGATGCATGGCGCGGTCTTTGCGCTTGAAATGAACCTGTCTATCGCGCTTTCTGACGGACGTTGGCTCAATGTCGGCACCCGGTTCGAGCGCCCGCCCTTCCAGTGGCCGTTTTACT
>NZ_JBDWHW010000234.1:0-20583 GCF_039975035.1 Hoeflea sp.
GTTCCGGAAGGTCCGGATGCCGAGCGCGCCATCGAACGCTTCGCCCGTTCCGGCTGCGGCATCATCTTCACCACCTCTTTTGGCTTCATGGACCAGACTCTGGCGGTTGCCGCCAAGTTCCCCGACGTGAAATTCGAACACGCCACCGGCTACAAGACCGCGCCGAACGTGACCACCTACAACGCGCGCTTCTATGAAGGCCGCTACATCATCGGCCAGATCGCCGGCAAGATGTCGAAAACCGGTGTTGCCGGCTACATCGCCTCGTTCCCGATCCCGGAAGTGGTGATGGGCATCAACGGCTTTCTCACCGGCGCCCGTTCGGTCAATCCGGACTTCAAGCTCAAGGTGGTTTGGGTCAACAGCTGGTTTGACGCCGGCAAGGAAGCCGATGCTGCCAAGGCGCTGATCGACCAGGGAGTCGACATCATCACCCAGCACACCGATTCCACCGGTCCGATGCAGGTTGCCGAAGAACGCGGCATCAAGGCGTTCGGCCAGGCCTTCGACCAGATCAAAGCCGGTCCGACTGCTCAGTTGACTGCCATCGAAGACACCTGGGGCCCTTACTACGCGAAGCAGATCGCCAAGGCGATGGACGGCACCTGGAAGGGTGGCGAATCTTCCTGGGACGGCCTCAAGGACGGCATTCTCACCATGGCGGATTACACCAACGTGCCTGACGATGTGAAGGCGATGGCGGAAGCCACCGAAGCCGGCATCAAGGATGGTTCCATCCATCCTTTCACCGGCCCGATCAACAAGCAGGACGGAACCGTCTGGCTCAAGGATGGCGAAGTGTCTGACGATGGCACGCTGCTGGGCATGAACTTCTACGTCGAAGGCGTTGACGACAAGCTGCCGCAGTAAGCCGGCCTGAGCACACACACGTAATCAAACAAGGGGGCGGGCTCATTGTCCGCCCCTTTTTGTTGTCTGCCTGCGGGGGCTGCTATTCGGCGGGTGCGATGTACCTGGTGGCCGTGCGCGGCAGGAATCGGGAAGCAGGTGACAACAGCATGCGGATGATCCTGCGCCCGACCGGTTCCACATGCCGGTAAATCCACCAGCTCACCGCCAGTGACACCAGTATGGCAAGCCCGAACGCAGCCCATTTGCCGATCGCCGGCGCGGTGAGGTTGATCAGGATGTAGCCCGCATTCTGATGCAGCAGGTAGAGCGGATAGCTGATGCCGCCAAGCGCCAGCATCCAGGATCCGGCCCTGACATGGCGGCCGAGCGTCGCCGCCAGCAGGAACAGCGCGACGATACCGGCATTGGCCAGGGCAACCATGGCCGGAGTCGAGGCTTCGCCCAAGCGGGCAATGACGTCAAGCCGCTGCACTTCGGTGGCATGGAAGGTCATCATCAGCGCCAGGCCAGCCAGAAAAAGCCGCAAATTGCTGGCACCCAGCGACGAAATCCGCCAAACCATCGCGCCAAATGCGAAATAGGCGCCATACTCGGTAAGCAACAGCAGTTCCACCGGGCGTGATCCGACAACGATGTTGTTGGTGACTATGAACGCCATCCAGACAGCGACCGCAATATCGGTGTGACGCGGCAGGATTCCACAAAACAGGCCGATGATCACCCAGACGTAGAAAATCAGTTCAATGACGATGGACCAGTATGCTCCATCCATGAAGGATGCGCCGAACAACGGCGCCAGCATCGTCAGGTTTGCCAGCCATTGCGAGACGTCGGTGATGAAGGGTGGTTGCGCCCACCACGCCATGACCAGGAAGGTGATGGTCATGGCCACCAGGTGCGCCGGATACAACCGGGCCAGGCGGCTCACTGAAAACCCGTACCAGTCGCGCCCGGAAGCCGACCAGATAATCACAAATCCGGAGATCATGAAAAACAGATTGACGCCCAGATAGCCAAGCGTCAGGGCGTCCCCGGTCGCCCCGAAGGAATAGTCGAGGTATCCTCCTTCACGCGCCCCGCGATAAAGAAAGTGGTAAGCCGTCACCATCAAGGCCGCGCAAAAGCGCAAAAGGTCCAACAACCCGTTGCGATCGTTGCTCTGGTTCAACCGGCCCGTCAATTGATCATCTCGCACGTCGGTCTCCCCTCAAGTTGACCGCGATCATAGCCCGAATCAGAACGCCGGGTCTGATAACCCGGCGTTAAGCTTAAGCGTAAGGGTTAATGCGGATGGCGATCAGGTGGTGAGTCCCTGCTTGCGGACATCATCCCAGGCCGCATCGAGCGCCTTTCGGGCGCTGGCGATGAGCTCGTCGGTTTCCTCTTCGGTGATGACCAGCGGCGGCGATATGATCAGGCTGTCACGCACAGCGCGCATGACCAGGCCGTTCGAGAAGGAATGGTCGCGTGCAATTGTGCCGACCTTGCCGACATCGCCGAAGCGTTTGGTGAGGTCCTTCTTGTCGGGAACCAGTTCCAGCGCGCCGACCAGCCCCATCATCCGGGCTTCTCCGACCATCGGGTGATCGCCAAGCGCAAGCCAGCGCTTCTGGAAATAGGGGCCGATATGATCGCGGACGCGATCCACAAGCTTCTCGCTTTTCATGATCTTCAGATTGGCGATGGCTGCGGCACAGGCGGCCGGGTGACCTGAATAGGTGTAGCCGTGATAGAATTCGCCGCCTTTCTCATGCAGCGCTTCGGCAATACGGTCGGAGACGATGACGCCGCCCATCGGCAGATAGCCCGATGTCATCCCCTTGGCGATGGCCATCAGGTCCGGCGTGGTGCCGAAGGTGTTGGCGCCAAACCATTCGCCGGTTCGGCCAAAGCCGCAGATGACCTCGTCCGAGACAAACAGAATATCGCGTTCTTTCAGGATCCGGCTGACTTCAGGCCAATATGTCGCAGGTGGAATAATGACGCCACCCGCGCCCTGGATCGGTTCGGCGATGACGGCGCCGATCTTGTCTTCACCGAGTTCATCGATGGCGCGTTCCAGCTCGCGCGCCGCCCAAAGACCGAATTCATCCTCGCTCATGCCGGTCTGCATGCCTTCGCCGAACCAGTAGGGCTGGGCGATATGGTGAATGCCGGGAATCGGCAGGTCTCCCTGATGATGCATCCCGCCCATGCCGCCCAACGATGCGCCAGCGACGGTGGAGCCGTGATAGGCATTGTGGCGCGAAATGATGATCTTCTTGTCCGGTTTGCCTATCAGGTCCCAGTAGTAGCGAACAAGCCGGAAAATGGTGTCGTTGGCATCTGATCCGGAACCGCCATAAAACACCATGTTCATGTGTTCCGGCGCCAGTTCGGCAATCATTTCAGAGAGTTCGATGACCGGCGGGTGCGTGGTTTTGAAGAATGTGTTGTAGTAGGACAATTCGCTCATCTGGGCGCGGACGGCTTCCACGATCTCCTGCCGGCCGTGACCGACATTGACGCACCACAGGCCCGCCATACCATCCAGCATGCGATTGCCATCGGTATCCCAGATCCAGACCCCGTCCGCCCGCGAGATCACCCGCCGCTCGTCAACGCCCAGCGCCCCATGGTCGGTGAAAGGGTGAAGATGGTGTTTGTGATCGGAAACCTTGAGATCATGAGAAGACACATTGACACGCATTGAATTATTCCTGATTGGTTTTGACATGGCTGCAGGCAATTCGGTTTGACCTTTAACTGAGTGTGTGCACAATTTTTAAGTGCGGACAAGCGCCGCACGTTCCGCCTGATGCCGCTTGCGATCAAATGGATTCGTTTGCGTAATAATGTATATGCATTGGGTTCAAGTGCTCAAGCGCCAGCCAGGTTCTCCCGGACAAGGCTGGCATGACGGGTATGCAACTGAAAGTCCTGAAGGGGCATGGTGACACTATGCGCGAGAGCGCCGGCACGGAAAACAAGACGACGAACCTTCCCACCAACGACGAGGCAGAGCGGTTCCTGGCCGACAATCCCGATATCGAATCGGTCGATTTCCTGATTCCCGACATCAATGGCGTCATGCGCGGCAAATGGGGCCCAACCGAAGCCCTGTCCAAGGCAGGTTATCCCGGCATCAACATGCCGTTGTCGATCTTCGGGCTCGATATATGGGGCAGGGAGGTCGAGTCGACCGGAATTCATATCGAGACCGGAGATATCGACGGTTATTGCCGTGCCATCCCCGGTCGAATCAACCGTGCGCCCTGGGCGCCGCGCCCGTCGGCTCAGGTGCTGATGTCGATGTACACCGAAACCGGCGAGCCCTGCGAATACGATCCACGCAATGTTCTGCAAGGCATTGTCGATCGCTTCACCGCAAAGGGCCTTCGTCCGGTGACCGCGTTTGAGCTGGAGTTCTATCTGGTCGATCCGGCGGTGTTTCAGCGGTCCGGCCGCATGGGCAAGGATCGGGGACCGGGGCCGGATCAGCAGCAAATGTACTCGCTGTCCGAACTTCGCGGCCAAAGCGATCTGTTCGCCGAGATCCGCGCGGCTGCGGTTGCGCAGGGTCTGCCGATCGACACCATCATCAAGGAAGCCGCGCCGGGTCAGTTCGAGGTTAACCTGAAGCATCGGGATGATGCGATGGCTGCGGCAGACGACACCGTTCTGCTGCGCCGCCTGATCACCGAATCCGCCCATAAGCATGGGCTGCGCGCGACATTCATGGCCAAGCCGTTCCTGGAGTGGCCCGGCAACGGCATGCATGTCCACGCCAGTATTCTCGATATGGATGGAACCAACATTTTCGCCGGCGAAGCGGGAGATGTACGGCTTCAGCATGCCGCGGCCGGCCTTCTGGAAACACTGCGGGATACGTTGCTGCTCTATATTCCCGGATTCAACGGCTATCGCCGCTTGCAGCCCGGTTCCTATGCGCCGACCCGCATTGCCTGGGGGCGCAACAACCGGTCGGTGGTGGTGCGGGTTCCAGCTTCCGATGACAAGGCGCGGCGCCTTGAACATCGTATGTCTGGCGCCGACGCCAATCCGTATTTCGTTCTGGCCGGCGTGCTTGGCGGAATGCTCGAAGGCATCGAGAACGCAAAAATGCCGCCGCCGGCAGTGGAGGGCAACGCCTATAACGTGCCGCTGCCGCAACTGTCCGACGACATGGATGACGCTATCGAGGATTTCGAACGGTCCGATTTCATCCGCCGCCTGTTCGGACCGGAATTGCGCAAGATATTCGCGGAAATCAAGCGCGAGGAACTCAAGGCATTCGACAACGAAATCACCCCGCTGGAACGCTCGACCTATCTCTGAACAGGGATCCGGCGGGAGGTCAGCGGAATTAATGGTTCCTTCGGTTCAATCAGTTCTGATAAGCCCGGGTGCGAATTGACATAGGACAAAGACTGACCGTTCTACGCCGTGCGACCATATGCCAGACTTGGCGGATCTGATTTCCGGGTTGACGGGAGCGGCAATGTTTCGCATCTTGTTGGAGACACATAGGAAGAATACAATGGATTTTGAAGCGTTCTTCGAGGACAAGCTGGGTGGTCTGCATGAAGCCGGAAATTACCGGGTTTTTGCTGAAATCGAGCGCCATGCCGGCGGATTCCCCCGGGCAACCCGGTATCGCGCAGACGGTTCAACGCAGGACGTGACGGTCTGGTGTTCCAATGACTATCTGGGCATGGGCCAGAACCCGCTTGTCACCAGCGCCATGAAGGAAGCCATTGACCGCTGCGGCGCGGGCGCCGGCGGTACCCGCAATATTTCCGGGACGAATCACTATCATGTGCTGCTGGAACGCGAGCTTGCCGATCTGCATGGCAAGGAAGATGCGCTGATTTTTACCTCAGGCTATGTCTCCAACTGGGCAGCGCTTGGAACCCTGGCCGGCAAGATCCCCGGTCTTATCGTCTATTCCGATGCGCTCAATCATGCCTCGATGATCGAGGGCATTCGCCACTCGCGCTGCGAAAAGCGTGTGTTCAAGCACAATGATCCCGAGGATCTGCGCCGTTTGATGGCTCTGGATGATCCGGAGGCCCCCAAAATGGTGGCGTTCGAAAGTGTTTATTCCATGGACGGTGATATCGCCCCGATCGCAGCTCTTTGCGATGTGGCCGACGAATTTGGCGCGATGACCTATCTCGATGAAGTTCACGCCGTCGGGATGTATGGTCCGCGCGGTGGCGGCATTGCCGAACGCGAAGGCATCATGGATCGCCTGACAGTGATCGAAGGTACGCTGGGCAAGGCATTTGGCGTGATGGGTGGCTATATCACCGGAACCCGCGCGCTGTGTGATTTTGTCCGCAGCTTTGCCTCCGGCTTCATCTTTACAACAGCCCTGCCGCCATCGCTTGCCGCCGCCGCCGCCGCATCGATCCGCCATCTCAAGGCAAGTCAGCTTGAACGCCGTCGCCATCAGGATGCGGTCGCCAAGGTACGCAGGGCGCTAGATTCCCATGGCATTCCGCATATGCCCAATCCCAGTCACATCGTGCCGGTGATGGTCGGCAATGCCTCGAAATGCAAATGGATCTCCGATGTGCTGATGGATAACCATGGCATCTATGTGCAGCCGATCAATTACCCGACGGTTCCGGTCAAGACCGAGCGTCTTCGGATCACGCCGACACCGATGCATACGGATGGAGATATCGCGCATCTGGCTGGTGCGTTGAGCGAATTGTGGTCGCAGTGCGCTTTGGCTCGCGCGGTGGCATAGTGCATGGCGCGTTCAAACGTACTCGTTTGAACGATAACGTATATGCATCATTTCAAAGGTCGATGTAACATCCTCAAGATCCCGATCTTCGGGTAAATCACAAGCACAGCCGGTCAGGCATTCCTTGGCCGGCTTTTTTACGATGTGGGATCCGGGTTGGTTGGCTGTGGAGCAGGGAGCCTGCTCAGCCTGCCTGGTCGGCCTCCTCGCGAACCGGCGCGCAAAACAGCGTGTAAAGCGTTCCGATCACCGACGAGACTTCGTGATTGACGATCGAATAGTAGATCATTCGTCCCTCCCGTCTGGTGTCAACCAACCCGTCCAGACGCAGACGCGCCAGTTGCTGGGACACCGCGGCCTGAGGCATGGCGAGGATTTCCTCAAGTTCGGAGACAGATTTTTCGCCTTCAGACAAAATGCAAAGTATCATCAACCGCGTCTCGTGGCTCAGCGATTTCAGCAGGTCACTGGCCTTGCGAGCCTGATCCAAGAGCACGTTGAACTCATCCCGATCCATATCGGTTTTGATCTGAGGTAATGTCATTTTGGTTCGCCCGATGAATGAAATTCGTTATAGGGTGTTTGGATGGTCTCGAAAAGGGCATCATCGGCGCCCTTTTGAAAGTCACCTGCAGATGGCGGCGTTGAACGCGGACTCAGGCGACATCGACAACCGAAACCTAGCTGACTTGCGTTGCGTTTTGCAAGCTTCTGTATCCGTTCATCGGGTACGCCCATAGCTCCGGCAGTCGCCTTGATCAGGCTGAAAAACCCTTGCTCCCGACCGTACTCCGGTCCTACTCTGCAGGTGAAATCCGTTTTATGGGATCATCCCGCAGTCAGCGCGATGATTGGGAAAGTGGATTATCGGCAATTGCCCGGCTGATTTCGGGCACGGGAGATACCATGTCTGCACTGCATCGCATTTTGTTACTCATTGGTGTCCTTGTCATGTCGATGCCGGCGATCGCCCAGGATGGATCGCGCCGCATCGAGACAACCGAAAACGCGGATTACTTCGGATTCGATCTGCGCACGGTGCGGGATATCGGGCTTGATCAATGCGAGACCGCCTGTCTCGATGACCAGCAATGCAAGGCGTTTACCTACAACGTCAAAGCCGGATGGTGCTTTCTCAAATCCGACTACAACACCATCAATCCCTTTGTCGGCGCTGTTGCGGGCCGGGTGGTCAGCGGCGGTGAGCCCGATCTCGGCGCCGCGCCGGATCTGACGTTTGTTCCTGCATCACTCCTCGATGAAGCCCGCGCCTACCGGGAGCGGACGGTTGCGCGCACCGCCGGCGGGAGTGCTGACCAGTACATCCAGCTTGCGAAATCGGCTGGCGCACAGGGCGATATGGAAGGCCTGGTCCGCTTTTACGCCATGGCGATAGCCTCGGCCCCGGCGCGAAGCCCGTTATGGACCGAACTGTCCCGCGGAGCATTGGCCTATCCGGCCCAGGACGCAAAATTGCTCAGGAGCCTGCGCTCGGTGGCGATTTCTGCGTCGATCAATGCCTATCAAACATCGCGGACAGCCTCCGAACGTGCCAAATCGCTTGCCGTCATGGGTGAAGCGCTGGAGCGCGCACAAAACTGGCGTCCGGCGCTGTCGGCTTACCGGGCAAGTCTCAAGATCGCCGAAGTGCCTGCGCTGCGCGCGGCTTACGACGCATTGCGGGCCACGCGCGGTTTTCGGGTGGTGGACAACACGATCGACGCTGACAGCGAAACTCCGCGCATTTGCGTTCAATTCTCCGAAAATCTCGTCAAAGGTCAGGATTACTCCGGCTTCGTCAGCATCGACGGCGCCAATGACATAGCTATCGAAACCGATGCGCGGCAGATCTGCGTCAATGGACTCCGGCACGGCCAGCGCTATCGTCTGGTTCTGCGTCAGGGTCTTCCCTCGGCTGTCGATGAGGCGCTTGAAGCGCCGGTGGAACTGTCGCTTTACGTGCGCGATCGCGCGCCGGCAGCACGGTTTACCGGATCCAGTTTCGTGTTGCCCGCCAAATCGCGGCTCGGCATTCCGCTGATCAGCATCAATGCGCCGTCGGCGGACCTGAAACTCTTCCGGGTTGGGGACCGGGCGCTGTCGCGGATCATCACCGGGTCGGATTTCCTGCGTCAACTCGACAGCTATTCGCTTGAAACGATCGCGCGCGATGTCGGCGCGCCGGTCTGGGAAGGCGCGATCGATATTGCCAATGAACCCAATCGTGAAGTCATCACCAGCATACCGGTCGACACGTTGCTGCCCGAACGCCAGCCCGGCGTGTATGTGCTTAGCGCTGTGCCGTTTGGCGACAAGTCCGAAAGCTGGGATGCGCGGGCCACGCAATGGTTTGTCATTTCCGATATCGGGCTGACAACCTTTGCCGGTGAGGACGGGCTGTCGGTGTTTTTGCGCTCGCTGGAGACGGCCGAGCCGGTCGGCTCGGTCTCGCTGACACTGCTGGCGCGCAACAACGAGGTGCTCGGCCAAGCGGTGAGCGATGCCGACGGCCGCGCCACATTCCAGCCGGGCCTCATTCGCGGCCAATCCGGCCTCGCGCCGGCAGCGTTGCTGGCCAAGGGGCCGGACGGCGATTTTGTCTTTCTCGATCTCACCTCCGGCGGTTTTGATCTTTCGGACCGCGGTGTTGCCGGCCGGCCGTCTCCGGGCGGCGTCGACGTCATGGCCTGGACCGAACGGGGTATCTACCGCGCCGGCGAGACCGTCCATCTCGCAGCCCTTGCCCGGGACGGAAAGTCGGAAGCCCTGAGCGGCCTGCCGCTGACCATCATTCTGCAACGCCCCGACGGGGTGGAAGATCGGCGCGTGGTCTCGAGCGGCGAGGATCTGGGCGGCCATGCGCTGGCGTTTGATCTTCCCGGCAATGCCATGCAGGGCGCCTGGCGCGCCAGTCTGCATACCGATCCCAAGCGTCCGGCAATTGCCGAGGTTTCATTCCTGGTCGAGGACTTCCAGCCTGACCGGATCGAGATCGAGCTTAACGCAGGTGATGCCGTGGTGAGCCAAGACCGGCCGGCGGAAATTGTTGTCACAGGCCGGTACCTCTATGGCGCGCCCGCTGGCGGACTGGTGACCGAGGGCGAGATCCTGCTCAGCCGCAGCCGCACGCTTGATGCCTATCCGGGCTACGAGTTTGGTCTTGCTGACGAAGAGTTCGAGAATGCGCGGATTCCGCTCGACAATTTGTCAGCGCTTGATGAGACAGGCGAGGGCACCGTGGAGGTTCACCTCGGCGCCTTGCCCGTCACGACGCAATTCCTCAAGGCCGATGTCACCATTCGCGCATCGGAAGGCGGCGGACGTGCGGTTGAACGCGCAGTCGAGATGAAGGTTGCGGCCGACGGTCCGCACATCGGCATCAATCCGGATTTCGAGGACGGGCAGGTGTCCGAGAACAGCGAAGCCGGCTTCCGGATCATCGCCATTGACGCCGACGGCGGACGGATTGCCATGCCTGGGACAACGTGGTCGCTGATCCGCATCGAGCGGAATTATCAATGGTACCGGCAGGGCAATTCCTGGAACTATGAGGTCGTTGATTTCACGACTGAAATTGCTGATGGCCAAATAGATGTAAGCGCTGACGAACCTTCGAATGTTGCCGCCAATGTGGACTGGGGCCGCTACCGGCTTGATGTCATCGGCGCCGATGGCGCGGAAACCAGCGTGCTGTTCGATACAGGCTGGCATGTCGAGGCAAAGTCGATCGAAACTCCTGACGGGCTCGAGATCGCGTTCGACAAGGACCGCTACAAGGTGGGGGAGACCGCCCAGTTGCGGATTTCACCGCGCTTCGCGGGCCAGGCGCTGATCACGGTCGGTTCGGAACGGCTGATCGCGACTGCGACCGCATCTGTCGGCGATGAGGGCGCCACGATTGAATTGCCGGTCACGGAGGCATGGGGGCCGGGCGCCTATGTCACCGCCACGCTCTACCGGCCCGGCGATGAACAATCGCGCATGCCGGTGCGTGCTATCGGCGTCAAATGGCTTTCTGTCGATCCGGAAGCACGGCAGTTGTCCGTCAATCTCGATCTGCCGGAGCAGGTCAAGCCGCGCGGCGCGTTCACGGTTCCTGTGACGCTTGCCGGACTGACACCGGGCGAGAGCGCCTTTGTCACCGTATCGGCGGTCGACGTCGGCATTCTCAATCTGACCCGGCACACCGTTGCTGATCCAGAATCCTGGTATTTTGGTCAGCGCGCGCTCGGGTTTGAAATCCGCGACCTCTATGGCCGCTTGATCGATGGCTCGGCCGGCGTCACCGGGCGCATCCGCTCGGGCGGCGACGGGCCGATGATGCGCTCGCAAGGCAGTCCGCCACGCGAGAAGCTGGTTGCCTTTTTCGAAGGCCCGGTTCAGGTCGATGCGGATGGAAAGGCCAGCGTTACATTCGACATGCCGCAGTTCAATGGAACCGTCCGCGTCAACGCGGTCGCCTGGAGCAGCCGCGGCCTCGGACACGCAACCAGCGATGTGATCGTTCGCGATCCGGTGGTCATCACCGCCTCCCTGCCGCAATTTCTTGCGCCGGGAGACCGCTCCCAGGTGCTGGTCGAACTGGCCAACACCGACGGACCCGCCGGCAACTATGGCGTGGAGCTGTTGACAGCCTCCGGCCGTGTGAAAACCGGCGACGGAATGCGGCAAAGCATCGAGCTTGGCGCGGGTGATCGCGGCAGTCTGGTGATGCCGCTTGAGGGGCTTCAAACCGGGTCGGACACTCTCACCATTGCGCTCAACGGACCGGACGGGCTGGCGCTCGAACGCCAGGAACTCATCACCGTCCGGCCATCGGCCATGCCGGTCACCATAAAGCGGGTGATAAGCCTTGCTGGCGGCGGCGGGACCTTGCGGATTGACGGCGAACTGCTGGCTGACAGCCAGCTCGACGGCGCCTCCGTCACGGTTGGCGTCACCCGCAACGCGGCCTTCGATGTGGCCTCGCTGTTGATGGCGCTTGACCGTTATCCCTATGGTTGCGCCGAGCAAACCACCAGCCGGGCGCTGCCGCTGCTGTACCTGAGCGATCTTGGCGACACTTTTGGTGGAGACGACGCCGCTACGATCCGGGAGCGGATCGAAGCCGCAATCACAAGGCTTGTGGCCTATCAGTCGTCGTCGGGAAGTTTTGGCCTGTGGGGACCGGGATCGGGCGATCTCTGGCTCGATGCCTATGTCACCGACTTCCTGACCAGGGCTGCCGAAAAGGGCTTTTCGGTTCCGCCGGTTGCCAGCCGCCTGGCGCTCGACAACCTTCACAATACACTCGCCTACACCACCGATGTGAGTGCGCAAGGCAGCAGCATTGCCTATGCGCTCTATGTGCTGGCGCGCAACCGCAAGGCCGCGGCAACCGATCTTCGGTATTATTCCGACAGCCAGATCGAAGCTTTCGCACACCCCCTGGCACGGGCCCAGATAGGTGCCGCGCTCTCGCTTTATGGTGATCCGCAGCGGGCTGAAGAAAGCTTCCGCTCGGCCTTTGCCCACGCTCGCTCCACTGCCATGCTGATTGACGGGCGCGATGATTATGGATCGAGCCTGCGCGATGGCGCGGCGATGCTGGCCCTGGCTGCGGAATCAACCCCCACGCCGGGTATCGTGCCGGAGCTGATCCGTTTTGTCAGCCAGGCCAAGACCGCGCGGAAATCCACCAGCACCCAGGAAGACGCTTGGATGGTGCTGGCGGCGCGGGCGATCACCGCCGGTAACCGGTCGATTTCGGTCAATGTCAATGGACAGGCATTCGCCGGAGCCTACGAGACGCGGCTGAGTGGCGAAGAGATCGGCGCCAACCCGTTGACCATCGTCAATCAGGGAACCGATCCCGTCGATGCGGTGGTGACAACGATCGCAGCGCCTTCGCAGCCGTTAAGTGCCGGAGGAACTGGATTTTCGATCAACCGCAGCTATTTCACGCTGGACGGCCAGCCGGCGTCAATCTCGTCGGTCAGCCAGAATCAACGCTTTGTCGTGGTCTTGCAGATGCGCGAATCCAATGCCTGGACCTCACGCGTGGTCGTTACCGATCTGTTGCCGGCGGGATTTGTCATCGACAATCCGCACCTTGTCGGCAGCGCGGAGCTGAGCAATTTCGCCTGGCTTGGGGAGACTTCCGCCAGTCATGCCGAATTCCGCGCCGACCGGTTCATGGCCGCATTTGACAGATCAGGGTCTTCGAACCGCGATTTTGTTGCCGCTTACGTGGTGCGCGCGGTGACGCCAGGGATCTATGCGCATCCGGCGGCAGTGGTCGAGGACATGTATCGGCCGGAACTTGCCGCGCGCACCGCGGCAGGAGTGCTTGAGGTGCTTGGCAGACCATGAACCCGCTGCGCGACAGGGGATTGTTACATCCGGTCGCACTCGGCGGAGCGCTCTGTGTGGTGGTGATCGGTTTTGGGCTTTTTGCCTTGGACCGCGCCGACAAGGCTTTCCCGCCGCCGCTTGAAGCCGCCTCACAGATGTCGCGAGAGGTGCTCGATCGTGATGGGCGCCTGCTCAGGGCCTACACTGCATCCAATGGCGTCTGGCGTCTGCCGGTCAGGCTTGATGAGGTCGATCCCGATTACATCAAGATGCTTCTGGCCTATGAGGACCGGCGGTTTCGCAGCCACCATGGCGTTGATCCGGTGGCGCTGGTGCGCGCTGCATTTCAGTTTGTCAGCAATGGCGGCCGGATCGTCTCCGGCGGGTCGACGATCAGCATGCAACTGGCGCGGTTGATCGAGCCGAGATCACAGCGCTCCCTGACCAGCAAGCTTCGTCAGATGGCGCGTGCGCTGCAACTGGAGCGGCGGTTGAGCAAGGATCAAATCCTCTCGCTCTATCTGACGCTCGCACCCTATGGCGGCAATCTGGAAGGGGTGCGGGCGGCAAGTCTGGCCTGGTTCGGCCGGGAGCCGAAAAAGCTCTCCCTGTCGCAGGCGGCTCTTCTGGTGGCATTGCCGCAATCGCCGGAATCCCGGCGTCCGGACCGAAGGCATGACGAGGCGCGGATGGCCCGCGACCGGGTGCTCGGCAGGATGCGGGATGCGGGGTTGATTCCGGCGAGCGAGATCGCCCGGGCATCGGCTGCCGCGGTTCCGTCTCGCCGTCTGGGGATGCCGGATCTTGCCGCTCACCTGGCCGACCTGGCGATCCGCACGCATCCTCAAACCGACACCGTCCGGTTGACTGTCGACGGCGCTATTCAAGGCCGCCTTGAACACTTGGCCAGCGAGACCGCCGCGCGGCTTGGGCCCAAACAGTCTCTCGCCATGGTGCTGGCGGATGGCCGGACCGGAGAGCTTCTCGCATCCGTTGGGTCGCCCGGCCACCTCGATGCTGCGCGTTCGGGCGCCATCGACATGACCCGCGCCGTGCGCTCGCCGGGCTCGACACTCAAGCCGTTCATCTATGGCCTTGCCTTCGAGGATGCCATTGTCGCCGCCGAAACACTGATCGACGATACGCCCGCGGATTTTGCCGGTTACCGGCCCCGGAATTTCGACCTCGACTATATGGGGGAAATCAGCATCCGCCAGGCGCTGCAATTCTCACTCAATGTGCCCGCAGTACGACTTCTCGAAGCTGTCGGTCCGCAACGATTGCTGGCGCGGCTGAGGCGTGGCGGTATCAAACTGCAATTGCCTCCGGGCGGCGCGCCCGGCCTTGCGATAGGCCTCGGCGGTGCAGGCGTGAGCCTCCGTGATCTGGTGCAACTCTACACAGCGTTCGTCAACGATGGTGTCGCGCTCCAACTCGGTGACGGCACGGAAATCGAGCCGGTGTCGCACTTCGAGCATCCGGTGATCCAGGCGCAAGCGGGTTGGCGTGTTGCCGACATCCTGTCAGGCGTGGAGGCGCCGCAAGGCGCGCCGCGAATTCCCATCGCCTACAAGACCGGGACATCCTACGGATACCGTGACGCCTGGGCCATCGGCTTTGACGGCCGCTATGTGCTTGGCGTCTGGGTCGGTCGACCTGATGCGTCGCCTGTCCCCGGATTGTCGGGGATTGCCACCGCCGCGCCTTTGCTGTTCGAGGCCTTCGTCCGCACCGGTCTCGACCGGGTTGATTTCCCGCCCGCACCCTATGGCTTGATCGAACCCTCCCGTGGCGAACTGCCGTTTGCACTCAGAAAATACAAAGCCGGTGACGAGACGGCGACGGCCTCAGCAGGAGGAGCGCTGCCGCCGCGCATCGTTTACCCGCCGCAGGGCGCACGCGTCGCGCTCGGATCGGGCGGTTCAGGCCGGATGATGCCGCTGGTGATCAAATTGCAGGGAGGGGTCGCGCCCTACCGGCTGATAGCAAACGGCCTGCCCATGCCGAAGCCAACGCGGCGACGGGTGTTGAACTGGAACCCGGACAGCGCGGGGGCATCAACCCTGACCGTCATGGATGCCGAGGGGCGAGCCGCCAGCGTGAGTGTGTTTATCGACACGAACTGACAATTTCCGATTTTACGGCGTGCCGCTTGTCAGCCCACCGGGGTGGTTCATCGCGGAGAAAATCAGTTCGCGCAGACGTATAGCGATCGCACTGATGGTCGTGGCCTTGTGTGAGACCAGGAAATAGGGGCTGACTGTGATCTTCTCGTCCGGATTCACGGCGACCAGTTCAGCAGAATGGTTGTCCGACGCCAGAAGTGCGGCGACCTGGCGCGGGATCGGCGCAATCGCATCCGAGGACGCCAGATAGGCAATCATCATCAGCATCGAGGTCGTGTTGACGATGTCTCTCGGCAAGGCCACGCCGGAAGATGCGAACACGCCCTCGACCGCCTGCCGCAGCGGCGTGTGCGGGGCCTGGGTAATCCATTCGAAGCTGGCGAGACTTGCAAGGGACGCCGAAACCTGATGCGCCAGCGGATGTCCGGCGCGCATCAGGAAACAGATATCCTCGTGCCGGCCGCGCCGCACATCCAAGTTGTGTTTATCATAGCCCGGCGGAATCCGCGAGAGAACGAAATCATACTCGCCCCGGAACAGGCCCTCGACGAGCTGATCGCTCGGCGCCACATCGACATGAATGTCCGCGCCCGTGGCGGTCTTCTTCAGTTGCTGGATCGCCGGCACCACGAATGCCACGGCGCCATCGGTAATGGAGCCGACCCGGGCGGTCCCGGCGAGACCTTCGCTCAGCGAGCGGATTTCCATCAGCGTCTGATCGAGGCCGTTCAGGAGATTGGATCCGTTGCGGATCAGGGTCAGGCCGACATTGGTGGGTGTCATGCCCTTGGGATGACGGTCAAACACAGTGCCGCCGACCACGCGCTCGATACCGGCTAGCATGCGCGACGCGGCCGGCTGCGATATCGAAAGCTGCTCTGCCGCCAGCGCCAATTGACCGGTCTCATGGATCGCGTCGATGAGCCTGAAATCCTTGATTTGAAGTTCACGCGAGGCCTTTTTCATCTTTGAGTTATCAAAAATGTTATGGAGATTGTCAATTTATTCATTTGAAAATCATGCCAGGTACCTCTTAACTTGCGCCGGGTCCATCGGGATTCCAATGCCGGTAGATACAACCGCCGAGGCGCGCGCGTTTGCCTGGCGTCGTATCGGGAGAACTTGATGGGAAACTTGTATGAGGCAAAGCCGGATCTTCCGGCTTGACGTCATCGCCGCGGTATTTGTCTGCGCGTTCATCAAGCGACTGGTGTTGCTTGCGGCAATGATTTTCGATGTAAACAACAAGAACAAGCAGAGCTGATCCATAAAGGAAAGCTGACTGTCTTCGACCACCGGAAAGGCTTTGGAGTTAAAATGACCTTTACACCAGCAAAATGGCCACGGAAACTGCGCTCTCAGGAATGGTTTGGCGGAACCGGCCGCGACCAGATCTACCATCGCGGATGGATGAAGAACCAGGGCTTCCCCCACGACATGTTTGACGGCCGTCCGGTGATCGGCATTCTCAACACGTGGTCGGAACTCACGCCGTGCAACGCTCACCTGCGTGATCTGGCCGAACGCGTGAAAAACGGCGTCTATGAAGCCGGCGGTTTTCCCGTGGAAGTGCCGGTGTTTTCAGCTTCCGAAGCCACATTCCGTCCGACAGCGATGATGTTTAGAAATCTCGCCGCGCTGGCGGTCGAAGAGGCCATTCGCGGTCAACCGATGGATGGATGCGTGCTCATGGTCGGTTGTGACAAGACCACGCCGAGCCTGCTGATGGGAGCAGCCTCGACCGATTTGCCTTCGATCGTGGTGACCGGCGGACCGATGTTGAACGGCTATTTCCGTGGCGAACGCGTCGGATCAGGCACCCATCTGTGGAAATTCTCCGAAGCGGTCAAGGCCGGTGAGATGACGGCGGAGGACTTCCTCGAAGCCGAAGCCTCGATGTCGCGCTCGGCGGGATCGTGCAACACCATGGGCACGGCTTCCACCATGGCGTCGATGGCCGAAGCCCTGGGCATGGCCTTGTCCGGCA
This sequence comes from Hoeflea sp., assembly GCF_039975035.1. Lineage (GTDB taxonomy): Bacteria > Pseudomonadota > Alphaproteobacteria > Rhizobiales > Rhizobiaceae > Hoeflea. Next base: position 17,057 of record NZ_JBDWHW010000234.1, read on the forward strand.
ATGCTGCGATTCCGGCGGTCGACAGCCGCCGCCGCGTGATGGCGCAAATGTCGGGCCGCCGTATCGTGCAAATGGTAAAGGACGATCTCAAACCGTCCGACGTCATGACCAAGCCGGCCTTCGAGAATGCCATCCGCACCAATGGTGCAATCGGCGGCTCGACCAATGCCGTCATCCATCTGCTCGCAATGGCCGGTCGTGTCGGCGTCGACCTGACGCTGGATGACTGGGACCGCTGCGGCCGCGATGTCGCGACCATCGTCAATCTGATGCCGTCGGGCAAATATCTCATGGAAGAGTTTTTCTATGCGGGCGGTCTTCCGGTCGTCATCAAGCGGTTGGGTGAGGCAGGGCTGCTGCACAAGGATGCGCTGACGGTCTCAGGCGAGACGATGTGGGACCAGGTCAAGGACGTGGTCAATCACAATGAAGACGTCATCCTGCCGGTTGAAAAAGCACTGACGGCGCAGGGCGGAATCGCGGTTCTGCGCGGCAACCTTGCGCCCAAGGGCGCGGTGATCAAGCCCTCGGCGGCGTCCGGGCATTTCCTGAAGCATCGTGGCCGTGCGGTCGTGTTCGAGGACATCGACGACTACAAGGCCAAGATCAATGACGATGCGCTCGACATCGACGAGACCTGCGTGATGGTGCTCAAGAATTGTGGCCCCAAAGGCTATCCCGGCATGGCCGAGGTCGGCAACATGGGGCTGCCGCCAAAGGTTCTGAAAAAGGGCATTACCGACATGGTCCGGATTTCCGACGCCCGCATGTCGGGCACCGCTTATGGCACTGTGGTGCTGCACACGGCGCCGGAAGCCGCGGACGGCGGGCCTTTGGCCGTTGTCCGCAACGGTGATTTCATCGAACTCGATGTCGTCGCCCGCAGCATCCGGCTCGACATTTCCGACGAGGAACTGGCGGCGCGACTGAACGAGTGGACACCGACCATCGAAAAGCCGGCGTCAGGCTATGCCTGGCTGCACCACGCCCACACCCAGGGTGCGGATACCGGTGCCGATCTCGACTTTCTGGTCGGGTGCCGCGGTGCGCCGGTCGGGAAGGATTCGCACTGATGCGATTGAAGATAGCGCTTGCCGGGATCGGAAAAATCGCCCGCGATCAGCATATTCCGGCGATCGCTGCGGCTGTAGACTGGGACCTTGCGGCAACGGTATCGCGGCACGCGACGCACGATGGTGTTGAGGCTTATGTTGATCTCGCCGCCATGCTGGAGGCCCGGCCCGATATTGGCGTCGTCTCCCTGTGCATGCCGCCGGTTCCCCGGTTTGAGTACGCGAAGGCCGCCATTCAGGCCGGACGCCATGTAATGCTGGAAAAGCCGCCTGGCGCAACGCTGTCCGAATGCCGGACGCTCGAATCAATGGCGCGCAAAGCCGGCGTCTCGGTCTATGCCACGTGGCATTCCCGGGAAGCAGCGATGGTTTCTGCCGCAAAAGCCTGGCTCGTGGGCAAGGCGCTGCGCCGTCTGGTGGTGACCTGGAAGGAGGACGTGCGCAAATGGCATCCGGGCCAGACATGGATCTGGAAGGCCGGCGGTCTCGGCGTCTTCGATCCGGGCATCAACGCGCTGTCCATCCTCACCGAAATCCTGTCCGACCCGGTTCATCTGACGACGTCTGAACTGTTCATTCCCGAGAACTGCGAAACGCCGATCGCCGCCACCATGACCTTTGCGCATCCCCATGGCGCCGAGGTCAGCGCTGAATTCGATTTCCGCAAGGAAGGCGACCAGTTCTGGAACATTGCGATCGAAACCGATCAAGGCAACCTGGTGCTGTGCGAAGGCGGTGCAACGCTCGCCATTGACGGCAAGACACAAAGCGCCGCTACCAAAAAGAACGCACTTACCGGCGAGTATCCGCGGCTCTACGCCAAAATGGCTGGACTGGTGCGGGCAGGGGGCATCGACATGGACCTGTCGCCGTTGATGCATGTCGCAGATGCATTTCTGCTGGGCAGGCGGGTAACGGTCGAGCCCTTTATCGAGTGACCACTGCGAGGATTTCCTGGTAGATCCGTCCGTCGTCGGGGACCCGGGCTGGCTCAGTGGGAAAATCGCTGCCTTTGATCAATCATGACAACAGCCGGTGTGGACTTCGCGCCGCAAAGGTGATTTTCAGGGAGGGTGGAGCAATCGCCAGCGATTGCGTCCGTCACCAATTCAAGCTGATGTGCGGAGCGGACCAAGGCGCCGCCTGTTGCAGCTTGCCGTCATTGCCTTGAAATGAGGCAAACCGGCAGATCCCCGGATTTGCCGGCAACCTGAATTTTTGAAATGGGAATACAAGACATGATGACCGGAAAGCACCTGATCGCTGGAAACTGGATCGACGGAGACAGCACTTTCAGCTCCCAGCCGGTGAATGGTCCGGCGACCGACTTTGCCCAGGGTACCAGCGCCCATATAGATTCGGCCGTACAAGCTGCGGAAGAGGCATTCTGGAGCTACGGCTATTCAAGCGCTGAAACGCGTGCCGCGTTTCTCAACGCCATCGCCGATGAGATCGAGGCACGCGGCGAGGCACTGACTGCGACCGGGACCGCGGAAACCGGCCTGCCGGAAGCACGGTTGAATGGCGAACGCGGGCGCACCACCGGGCAATTGCGTCTGTTTGCATCGCATATTCTCGATGGCGCCTATCTTGACCGCCGCCACGATGTGGCGCTACCCGATCGTGCGCCGTTGCCGCGCCCCGACATCAAGATGGTGGAGCGGCCGATGGGTCCTGTGGGCGTGTTCGGCGCTTCAAACTTCCCGCTGGCGTTCTCGACCGCCGGTGGCGATACCGCATCGGCACTTGCCGCCGGCTGTCCGGTGGTGGTCAAGGGCCATCCCGCCCATCCGGGAACCGCCGAGATCGTCGCCCAGGCAATCGAAGCGGCGATCAGTAAATGCGGTGTTCATCCCGGCGTGTTTTCCCTGGTCCAGTCCAACAGCCGCGAAGCCGGCGAAGCGTTGGTCACCCATCCGCTGATCCAGGCTGTCGGATTTACCGGATCGCTCGGTGCCGGCAGGGCGCTGTTTGACCTGTGCGCCAAGCGGCCGACGCCGATCCCGTTCTACGGCGAGCTCGGGTCGATCAACCCGATGTTCCTGATGCCGCATGCCCTGAGCGCCCGTGGCACAGGGATCGCGCAGGGCTGGGCAGCGTCCTTGACCATGGGCGCGGGACAGTTCTGCACCAATCCGGGCGTCGTCATCGCGCTGAAGGGCGGCGATGCACGGGCTTTTGCCGAAGCTGCCAGCGCCGCCCTGGCGGGAGTCAATGCGCAAACCATGCTGACCGACGGCATTGCTTCAGCCTACAGGTCCGGAGGCGATACCGTTGCTACCACCGCCGGCGTGGAAGAGTTGCTCGCAGCTTCGTGTGAAGGACGCAATGCGCTGCCGTATCTGTTCCGGGTCTCGGGCAAGGACTGGCGCGACTCTCGTGTGCTGGCCGAAGAGGTGTTTGGTCCGCTCGGAATCATCATCGAGGCCGCTGACTTCGACGAAATGAAAGCTA
>NZ_JBDWHW010000235.1:0-4787 GCF_039975035.1 Hoeflea sp.
ACAATTCCGACATTATCCAGGCCGGTATTCTGGCTGTCGACAAGGGGCAGTACGAGGGCGCGCGGACGCTGGGGCTGAGCCGGATCCAGACCTTGCGCAAGATCATCGTGCCGCAGGCGGTGCGCTCGGTGGTGCCGCCGATCGGCAACAACATGATCGCGCTTTTGAAGGATTCCGCGCTGGTCTCGGTGATCGGCGTGACCGAACTGACGCTGACCTCGCAAATGGCGATTTCACGCACCTTCCGGCCGTTCGAATTCTATGTCGCCGCGGCTGCCTGCTACTACGTCATCAATCTTGGCCTCGAGGCCGGACTGCGCCGCATCGAGCGCCGCATCCAGCTCGCCCGCTAGTGCTGACAGGGAGACCCGCATGACCGACAGACCGATCATCGACATCAGGCACGCAGCCAAGAGTTACGGTTCGCTCGAAGTGCTCAAGGACATCAGCCTGCAGGTGCAAAAAGGCCAGATCGTGGCGATCATCGGCCCCAGCGGCTCGGGCAAGTCGACGCTGCTGCGCGCCATCAATGATCTCGATCCGCTGACCTCGGGCGAGGTCTGGCTTGATGACACCCAGGTCAACAAGGCGCTGCCGCCGCGGCAGTACGAGGCGCATATCAACAATGTGCGCCAGAACATCGGCATGGTGTTCCAGCACTTCAACCTGTTCCCGCATCTGACGGTTCGCGAGAACATCACGCTGGCGCCGAAGATGCTGAAAGGCATCTCCAAGGCCGAGGCCGATACGCTGGCCATCGAGCAGTTGAACAAGGTCGGGCTGCTCGACCGGATCGATTATTACCCATCCCAGCTTTCAGGCGGTCAGAAGCAGCGCGTCGCCATTGCCCGCGCGCTGGCGATGAAGCCCAAGGTGATGCTGTTTGACGAAGCCACCTCGGCGCTCGACCCGGAACTGGTCGAGGAGGTCAACCTGGTGATGAAGCAACTCGCCGAGGAACACATGACCATGATCATCGTCACCCACGAGATGGGCTTTGCCCAGGACGTGTGCGACCGGGTCCTGTTCATGGATCAGGGCGTCGTCGTCGAGGAAGGCCCACCAGAGGTTATCTTCAAGAACCCTGCCAATGAACGCACGCAGAATTTCCTGCGCAAACACCTCAAAGGACAAAACTAACGTGAAGACCAGCGGCGCAGACCTGAAGTCCAATCTTTTCTATCAGTCCCGTCTGACCCGTCCGATGCTGGACCGGGCCGAGGGCATCTATCTTTATGACACTACGGGAAAACGCTATCTCGACGGATCGAGCGGTGCGATGGTGTCCAATATCGGCCATTCCAATGCCAATGTGCTGGCCGCCATGAAAGTGCAGATGGAGAAGGCCACCTTCGGCTACCGGCTGCATTTCCAGAACGAGGCGGCGGAAAAACTGGCACGGATGACGGCTGCGCGGATGCCCGAGGGGCTCGACCGCGTGTTTTTCGTTTCGGGCGGGTCGGAAGCGGTGGAAAGCACCATCAAGCTGGCCCGGCAATATGCGCTGGCAATCGGCGAGGCAAGCCGCTGGAAGGTGATCTCGCGATTTCCCTCCTATCATGGCGGCACGCTCGGCGCGGTGGCGCTCACCGGCTACGATCCGCTGACCAAGCCGTTCGAGCCAATGTTGCGCCAAATGCCCAAGATCCCGGCACCGCTGTGCTATCTCGACCGCGACAATCTCAGCGACGAAGACCGTGGCCTGAAATATGCCGACATGCTGCGCGACAAGATCATCGCCGAAGGGCCGGACACCGTGCTGGCGTTCATCATGGAGCCTGTCGGCGGGGCCTCCACCGGTGCGCTGGTGGCGCCCGACAGCTACTACGGACGTATCCGCGAGATCTGCGACGAGTTCGGCATCCTGCTGATCTATGACGAGGTGATGACCGGGGCAGGCCGCACCGGCAAGTTTGTCGCTTCCGAGCACTGGGGCGTGATCCCCGACATCGTGGCGCTGTCGAAGGGCTTTGCCGCGGGCTATTCGCCGCTGGGCGCGATGGTGGCGCAGAATGCAATCGTCGACAAGGTACTCGATACCGGCGGCTTCATGCACGGCTTCACCTATGCCGGCAATCCGCTCGCCTGTGCCGCCGGTTGCGCGGTGCTGGAAGAAATGGATCGCCTCAACCTTGTCGACAATGCAAGGCAGATGGGACGCTTGCTCAAGGCCGAACTGGGCGAACTGATGGACCGCTATCCGTTCATCGGCGATGTCCGCGGCAAGGGCTTGCTGCTGGCTTTCGAACTTGTGTCGGACCGCGAGACGATGACGCCGCTGCCCAAGGGGCTCAATGCCTATAACCGTCTGGTCGATCTGGCCTATGAGCGCGGGCTGATCATCTATTCGCGGCGCACGCGCGGTGGTCATGAGGGCGATCATTTTCTGGTTTGCCCGCCGCTGATAATCACGCCCGCACAGGTCGGTGAAATCATCCATACCCTGGTCGAATGCCTGGATGCGATGGCTGCCGAAATGAACCTGCCGGTGGTCCGCTGATGCCGGCATGGGACAAATCCACTTCGATGAGCGATGCCATCGCGCAAATTCCCGATGGCGCGCGCATCATGCTCGGCGGGTTCGGCGTGCCCGGAACACCGTTCCTGCTGATCGAGGAACTGGTCCGGCAGGGTCCGAGAGATCTCACCATCATCAAGAACGACGCCAACGAGCCTGGAATGGGCGTCGACTGGCTGCTTGCTGCGGGAATGGTCAAGCGTCTGATCACCAGTCATGTCGGGCTCAATGGCAACGCGGTGCGGATGATGAATTCCGGCGCGATCGAAGTCGAATTCGTTGCCCAGGGCATTCTGGCCGAACGCATCCGCACCGCCGGTGCCGGGCTGAAGGGATTTGTCACCGATATCGGCATCGGCACGCTGCTGGCCGAAGGCAAGCAACGGGTCGAGGTGGATGGTGAAACCTATCTGTTCGAGCCGGCGCTGGAGGCCGATTTCGCGCTTGTCCATGCGGCCTGTGCCGATGTTGCGGGGAATCTGGCCTACGCGGCCACGGCGCGCAATTTCAATCCGCTGATGGCGATGGCTGCCGAATGCACGATTGCCGAAGCCGAAACCATCACGCCGATCGGCAGCATTGATCCCGATGCCGTGCATACGCCGGCGCCGTTCGTCGACCATCTGGTGGCTCTCGCCGAACTGACGGAGGTGTATGGTGTCGTCAAGCGCTAAGGACAGAATGCTCGCCCGGGCGGCTGGCGATATCCAGCCCGGCATGACGGTCAACCTGGGGATCGGTCTTCCGACCCAGGTGATGAACTTTGTCGCTCCCGATTGCCTCGTCTGCCTGCATTCCGAAAACGGCATTGCCGGTGTCGGCGGGCTGGCGGCGCCGGGGCAGGCCAACCGCAACCTGATTGATGCCGGCGGCGGCTATATCACCTGCGCTCCGGGCGGATCGTTCTTCGACAGCGCCGTATCGTTCGCGTTGGTGCGGGGAGGGCGGCTGGATCTGACCCTGCTCGGCGCGTTCGAGGTCGCGGCCAATGGTGATCTGGCCAACTGGATCATTCCCGGCAAGTTTGCCGCCGGCGTTGGCGGCGCGATCGAACTGGCGCAAAAGGCGCGGCAGGTGGGAGTTCTCACCACCCACACCGACAAGCACGGCAATCCGAAGATCCTGGAGCGCTGCACCCTGCCGCTGACGGCGGTGGGTTGTGTCCACCGGATTTATACGGACATGGCTGTGTGCGATGTGAAATCGGATGGTCTGCATCTGGTCGAACTGGCTGAAGGTGTGAGCCTGGCCGAAGTGCGTGAGGCCACCGGCGCGCCGTTGATCGTGCCCGAAGGACCGATTCCGACATTTTAGGAGTGATAGCCATGATGACACCGGAAGATGAAACCCGGATCCTCAAAGCCGTTGACGCCGTGTTCGACCGCGAGATCGAGTTTCTGGCCGAGCTCACCTCGCACCCGTCGACCCGTGGCCATGAACAATCGGCGCAGGGCTTCATGGCGGGCGAACTTGCCACGCGCGGCTATGAAGTCGACCGATGGAATGTTGATATTGCCGATATCGCCGGTCTTCCGGGGTTCTCGCCGGTGATCGGCAATTACGAGGATGCGGTCAATGTGGTCGGCAGCCACAGGACCAAAAGTGGTAACGGCAGGAGCCTGATCCTCAACGGCCATGTCGACGTGGTGCCCGAAGGCCCGCTCGACATGTGGGACACGCCGCCCTACGCGCCGCGCATCGAGGATGGCTGGATGTATGGCCGCGGTGCGGGCGACATGAAGGCGGGTCTGGCTTCCAACCTGTTCGCGCTCGATGCGTTGCGCCACATCGGGTTCGCGCCGGCTGGTGATGTGTTCATCCAGTCGGTGGTCGAGGAGGAATGCACCGGCAATGGCGCGCTCGCCTGTTTGCAGCGCGGCTATCGCGCCGATGCGGCGTTGATTCCCGAACCGTTCGAGGAAAAACTGGTCACCGCGCAACTGGGTGTGCTGTGGTTCCAGGTGCATCTCAAGGGCATCCCGGTCCATGTCGCCTATGCCGGCAGCGGCTCCAACGCCATCGAGGCAGCGATCCCGCTGATTTCGGCGCTGCACGAAATGGAGCACCGCTGGAACGAGGCTGCGCGCCGGCCCGCCGATTACGCCGGACACAGCCACGCGCTCAATCTCAATATCGGCAAAATTCAGGGCGGCGACTGGACCAGTTCAGTGCCGGCCTGGTGCGTGTTCGATGTGCGCATGGGGCTGTTTCCGGGCCAGAATCTTGATGATGCCAGGCGCGAGATCGAGGCTGTGCTCGATGATGCGGC
>NZ_JBDWHW010000236.1:0-56309 GCF_039975035.1 Hoeflea sp.
CACCTGACTGCCGAAATCGATGATCAGGATGGAATCGGGATGAGTGGTGTGGAGGATATCGTTCATGGCGAGCGATTAAGCCAAAGCCGCGCCGGATGCAATCGCCGCCTCGACGCGATCCACCGCTAGAGCCAGTTTTTCGTCGATCACGTGAAGATACTCCGTCCAGTCGTCGATATGGGTGAGGTCGGACTTGCCGTCTGAAATGCCGCGCAGGCCGATGACCGGGATCGAGAACAGGCTCGCCGCACGCACCACCGCAAAAGTTTCCATGTCGACCATGTCGGCATCGATCAGGTCATAGGCAGCGCCGGAAACGATGTTGGCGCCGGTCGACAGGCGCACTGCAGGAATCTCCGGCACGACAACCGGCATGGGAAGGGCGGCAGGCAGATCCAGCAATGGGGTGCGCCCCTTCTCGAAACCCAGCGGGCTTGCATCAATGTCGCGATAACTCACCGAGGCCACCTGATAGATCGCGGTCTGCTCAAGCACACGGGAGCCGGCGGATCCGAGACAGACCAGGCAATCGATCCGTTCGCTGGCACCGCCGGCCAGTCTCGCAGCCACCATCATGGCCGATTCGACGGGACCGATACCGGTGATCAGCGGGTCAAACCGGGCCTTGAGATGGGGGCCATATTCCGGCTCCGCCGCCATCACATAGAGAACACGGTGATCACCAACTGACTTGATTTCACCTCTCATCCGGCGATTCCTTCACGTCCGCGCACCACCATCATCGTGCCTGTCATCGAGGCAATCAGCTTGGCCGGGCCGTCGGCAATGGCATATGCACGTCCGTCGCTGACAATGATGGTGCTGCCCGGCTTGGTGACTTCGCCGCGAAACAGGAACCTGTCGCCCCGGCCCGGCGACAGCAGATTGATCTTGAATTCAATGGTGAGCACCGCAGCCTCTTCCGGCATCACCGAGAGCGCGGCATATCCGCAGGCCGAATCCAGCGCGGCCGAGAGTATGCCGGCGTGAAGGAACCCATGCTGCTGGGTCAGATCGGTGCGAAACGGCATCTCGATCTCGACAACGCCATATTCCACACTGGTCAATTCGGCGCCAATTGTGCGCATGGCGTTCTGCCGCGCAAAACTCGCCGTCACCCGTTCTCGGAAATTCTCATCGGGCCTTTCATTCATGCGGCACATCCTTTCGCAGGTGCGAAGGTGCCAAGCAGCCGCTCAAACAGCAAGCTCTTTTTGAAGAGGCCCGACTCAGACCGGATTGAGCTGCCAGATTGCGCCATTCAGCAAGCCGGCAAATAAAACCCAGGCGGCATAGGGCAGAAACAGAAGCGCCGACGGGCGATCGCGGCTCCAGGCGAGCGTGATGAAGCAAAGGATGGCAATCAGCATGGCGATCAGCACTACAAGCGCCAGATCCGGTCGATGCAAGATGAAAAAGACCGGGGACCAGACCAGATTCAGCGCCATCTGGAGAAACCAGATCTTCGGCAGCCAATTACCGCGTTCGCGGATGAAAACCCGCGCACCGGCAATACCGATGAGCACGTAGAGCGCTGTCCAGACCGGTCCGAAAACCCAGCTTGGCGGATTGAAAGACGGCTTTTGCAGCCCCTGATACCAGGGACCGGGGATTGTGGAATATCCGACAAGGCTGCCGGCCGCGACAGTCAGAACGACAAACAGGATCAGCGTCAGTGCATGGGATTTATTCATGGTTCCACCTCTTGTGCGTCGTTGCCAGACAACCGGCACGCGGCACAGACTTTGGTGCTCCGTCCTGCCGGTTACATCTTGCGACGGAAACCGGCGAAATAGAATCCGTCCGTGCCGGTACGGCGTGGCGACAGCAGCAAGCCCAGGTTCTGGTCCGCATAGGGAACCGGCGCATCCGGGTCCGCCACGACACTGCCCCAACGCTGCTTGAGACTAATGGTTTCAAATTCAGGATGGCGTTGCAAAAACGCCTTGACCCGGTCGGTGTTCTCTTCCGGCAGCAGTGAACAGGTGACATAGGCCAGTTCGCCGCCGGGCCGGACATAGAGCGACGCGCTGTCCAGCACCTGGTCCTGATCGGCGACGCGGTCGTTGATGTTCTTTTCCGAGATGCGCCATTTGGCATCGGGGCGGCGGCGCCAGGTGCCGGTTCCTGTGCAGGGAGCATCAATGAGAACCCGGTCCATGCGGTTTTCCAGACCTGCAAGCATCGCGGCACGTTCCTTGATGTAGATGATCTCGGCGCCTGCTCGGCGGATACGCTCGACCATTGGCGCCAGCCGGCGCCGGTCGGCATCAAAGGCATTGATGCTTCCCTCATTGCCCATCATCGCCGCGAAGGCCAGCGACTTGCCACCGCCGCCGGCGCAATAATCGAGCACCTTTTCTCCGGCGGAAGCTCCAGCCAGTCCGGCGGCCAGTTGCGAGCCTTCGTCCTGGATTTCGAACCAGCCGCGAGCGAAGCTGACTTCGCTGGTGGCGGCGATCTGGCGCTGGGGTCCTTCGCCGGCTTCAATTCGGATGCCGTTCGGCGCCAGCCGGGTCGGGCGGGCGCCTTGCTCACCAAAGGCTTCCAGCACCTGGTCGCGCCCGGTTACAAGCGTGTTGACCCTGAGATCAAGCGGTGGGCGGGCGGTCATAGCTAGCGCTTCGGCTTCCCATTCGGGGCCGAAAGCGCGTTCGAAAGAGCCTGCCAGCCATTCGGGAATATCGGCGCGAACGTGGGGCGCGGCCTGAGACAGGTCACGGCCCAGACACGTGACGAGGTTCTCTGTCGAAGGGATCTCCGGAGCGAACTTGTCGCCATCCAGACTGGCGGTCAGTTGTTCCGGACTGATTTTCCATTGGCGCAGCAAGGTTGCCACGGCCAAACCGGCAGGCTCGTCAGTCTCCATGATGAAGCCGTGCGACAGCTTCATCCTGAGCGCGTCATGCACAAGGTTGGAAATGGCCGCGCGATCACCCGATCCGGCGAAGCGATGCGACAGGCCCCAGTCCTTGAGCGCATCGGGAACCGGCCGATGCCGGGTTTCGATATCAGTGAGAACCTCAATGGCTGCTTGCAGACGTCCGCCAATGCGCATGATTTTGTCTCCGAATGCATGTCGGGCTCACATGGAGACATCCGAGCGACAACGCACATGCATTGCTTCAATTGGGTACAGCATCCCTTGCACGTCACTTTTGAGGCGCGGTGCTGTTGATTGGCCTCTGCTAGAGCGTTTCGTGCTCAATTGAAAGCGATTTGACTGTGGACACGCCTAGATGCAGCGACCGCCATCGACTTCCATGGCGACACCAGTGATCATCGAGGCCTCGTCGGAACACAGGAAACAGGCGGCGTTGCCCATATCTTCCGGCGTCGAAAACCGTCCCAGCGGAATGGTCGAGAGGAATTTGGCGCGGATTTCCGGCGTATCCTCTCCCATGAAGGATTTGAGCAGCGGCGTTTCTCCGGCAACCGGATTGATGGCGTTGACCCGAATGCCGGATGGCGCCAGTTCGACCGCCATGGTCCGGGTCGCGGTGATCATCCAGCCCTTAGAGCAATTGTACCAGCTCAGCCGGGGACGGGGGCTGACGCCCGCGGTTGAAGCAACATTGAGGATGGCGCCCGAGCCTTTTTGTTTCATAGCCGGAACAAAATGGCGTGCGGTGAGGAAAACAGACTTGGCATTGACCGCCAGCACCCGGTCGAAATCCTCTTCGCTGACATCTTCGAGCGCTGCGGGGAGATGGGTGATGCCCGCATTGTTGACCAGAATATCGAGATGGCCGAACCGGCCAAGCACATCCCCGGACATGGCGGCGACGCTGTCATTGCTGGAAACATCGACGGAAACAGCAAACGCCCGCTCGCCCAGTTCCGCGGCAAGCGCGGTGGCGGCATCGGCATTGATGTCGGCGATGACGACGCGGGCGCCTTCAGCCAGGAACTTGCGGACGATGCCCGCGCCAAACCCGGATGCGCCGCCTGTGACCAGCGCGGTCTTGCCTTCAAGTCTCATCGAATTCTCCTCCAACGAAATTATTTGCCATGCCAGACCGCAACGGTCTTCAAGGCCGAGAAACCATACAGCGCCTCAAAGCCCTTTTCGCGGCCATGGCCGGATTTTCCAACGCCGCCAAAGGGCAGTTCCACACCGCCGCCAGCGCCGTAATTGTTGACAAACACCTGGCCCGAGCGGATCGCACGCACCAGACGCATCTGCCGGCCGCCGTCGCGGGTCCAGACTCCGGCGACGAGACCGTAATCGGTGCCGTTGGCGATAGCGATTGCTTCCTCTTCATCACGGAACGGGATGATCACCTGCACAGGACCGAAAATCTCGTCACGGGCCAGTGCATGACCAGGATCAACATCACCATAAAGCGTCGGCCGCACGTAATGGCCGCCCATCGGGGCTGATTTGGGCATCTGGCCTTCGGCGATCGGCGCCAGCCCGTCTTCATCCGCCTCGGAGAGAAATCCCTGAACAATGTTCTTCTGCCGCTCGGAAATCAGCGGGCCAACCGACTGATCCTCGATCGCGGCGCCGACGGTCAGCGCCTTGTAGCGCTCGCTCATCAGCCGCACGACGTCGTTGTGCAGTGGCGCCTCGACAAGAATGCGCGACGAGGCCGAACAGGTCTGCCCGGCGTTCTGAATGCCGGCATTGACCAAAAATGGCAGCGCCCGCTCAAGGTCGGCATCAGCGAAGACGATCTGCGGCGATTTTCCGCCAAGCTCCAGCGTCACCGGAACTACATTTTGCGCGGCTGCCTGCTGCACCTTGCGGCCGGTTTCCAGCGACCCGGTGAAAGAGAGATGATTGACACCCGGATGGCCGCAGAGCGCGGCACCGGCTTCTTCGCCCAGGCCCGGAACGACATTGAGCGCACCAGCCGGAAGACCACACTCCATGGCAATACGGGCGAAAGCCAGAGCCGTGAGCGAGGCTTCTTCAGCCGGCTTGAGAACCGCGGCGTTGCCCATAGTCAGTGCTGCGCCGACGGAGCGCCCGAGGATCTGCATCGGGTAATTCCACGGAATGATATGGCCGGTCACGCCGTGCGGCTCGCGCAATGTGTAGACCGTGTAATCGTTGAGATAGGGAATGGTCTCGCCGTGGATCTTGTCCGCCGCGCCGCCATAAAACTCGAGATAGCGCGCCAGCGCCCTGGCGTCGGCCCTGGCCTGGGTCAACGGCTTGCCGACATCGTGGGCTTCCAGCGTGGCCAGCCATTCGACATGGTCCTCCACCGCCCGTCCGATCTTGGCGAGCAAACGCCCCCGTTCGGCGGCGGGCATTTGCCCCCACTCACCCGCAAGCGCCGAGCGGGCGGCGTCGATAGCGGCCTCGATCTCGACTTTTCCGCCACGGGCGATGCGGCCGATTTCCTTGCCGGTCGAGGGATCTTCGACAGCAAGGGTGCGACCGCCGCTGGCACCGATCCATCGGCCGCCAATCAGGCATTGGCTGGTGTCAAATCCGGCGTCGAGAGTGTCGGTCACGGAAGTTCCTTTCGTCTGGATCAGCTTGCCGGTGCGGCGAGCGCCGCATCCAGTGACGGCGTCGCGGCCACCAGCATCTGTGTATAGGGATGTTGCGGATTGCGGAACACGCTGTCGGTTTCGCCCTGCTCGACAATGCGCCCGTCCTTCATCACCAGCACCCTGTCGGTGATGGCGCGAACCACGGACAAATCATGCGAGATGAACAGGTAAGACAGATCCAGTCGGTCTGAAAGACCAGCAAGCAAATCGAGAATCTGGGCGCGGATTGACACATCCAGCGCGGATACCGCCTCATCGAGCACAATCAGCGCCGGCTCGATGATCAGGGCCCGGGCAATGGCGATACGCTGACGCTGGCCGCCGGAAAACTCATGGATATATTTGTCGGCGTCGCTGGAGGAAAGGCCGACTTCAACCAGCGCCCGGTCAATCCGTCGCTCGAGTTCTGCGCCCCGCGGTGGTGATTTCAATAGATGAAACGGTTCCGTAACAAGACGACGAACCCGGTGACGTGGATTGAAAGACCCATAGGGATCCTGAAACACCACCTGCATCCTAGCCCTTAGTTCCGGGTGCGGACCATCGCCGGCGCTTGAGACCACATGACCGTTGAGCCTTATCTCGCCACCCTGCAGGGCATCGAGCGCCAGAATGGCGCGGGCGAGCGTTGATTTTCCGCAGCCTGATTCGCCGACCAGTCCGACATTTTCGCCATGGGAGATCTTAAAGCCGACCTGATCGACAGCGCGGAATGGCGGCCGCCTGACAAACAGGCTCCGGCGGGGCTGCTGGTAGTCGCGGACAACATTCTCAACCGACAAGACGGGGATTGCCGACGCCACAGGCTTGCGGCTTCGGTCGGGCACATGGGCGGAGGCGGAGAACAGGGCACGGGTATAGGGATGGCGCATGGTGCGGAACACCTCACGCGTCGGCCCGGTCTCGACCACGGCGCCGTCCTTGAGGATGGCAATCGTATCGGCCAGTCCGGCGACAACCGCCAGATCATGGGTGATCAGCATCAGCCCCATGTTCTCCTCGCGCACCAGCTCGATAAGCAGATCGAGAATCTGTGCCTGGGTGGTCACATCAAGCGCGGTGGTCGGCTCGTCGGCTATCAGCACCCTGGGTCTCAGCGCAATCGCCTGGGCGATTGCCACCCGCTGGCGTTGGCCGCCGGACAGATCATGCGGATACCGGTCAAGCGGAAAACGGTCTTCCGGCAGGCCAACCCGATCAAGCGTTTTGCGGGCGACTGCGAGGGCGTCGCGACGGCTTGCCCCGGTATGGATCCGCACGGTCTCGGCCACCTGGTCGCCGATTGTCATCACCGGATTGAGCGCGGTCATCGGTTCCTGGAAGATCATGCCGGCATCGCGGCCGCGCATCTCGCAGAGCTGTGCCTCATCCTTGCCCGCAACACTTTCGCCGCCGACCAGAATTTCGCCGTCCCAGCGGCTGCCTCGCGGCAACAATTGCATCACCGCCAGCGCGGTCATCGATTTCCCCGACCCCGATTCACCGACCACACCGAGAACCCGTCCGGGTTCAAGCGACAGGTCGATATCATGCAGCACTGTCTTGCCGTGAATGTCGACTTTCAGGTTGGAAATGACGAGCGCACTCATCCACGCCCTCGTCTCAGTTTGGGATCAAACAGGTCGCGCAGGCCGTCACCCATCAGGTTGAGGCCAAGCACGGTGATGATGATTGCAAAGCCGGGAAACAGGGCCATGTGCGGCGCCAGCGAGATCAGGGTTTGTGCATCAGCGAGCATCCGGCCCCAGCTTGGCAGCGGCGGCTGCGCGCCAAGCCCGACATAGGCAAGCGCTGCTTCGGCGAGAATGGCGAGCGAAAACTGGATGGTGCCCTGAACGATCAGCAGACTGGTGATGTTGGGCAGGATGTGTTCCGCGGAAATGCGCGCCTTTCCCTTGCCCGCAACCCGGGCGGCGAGCACGAAACCCCGGGTCCACAACGACAGCGCCGCACCGCGCGCCAAGCGCGCGAACACGGGCACATTGAAAATACCGATGGCGATGATGGCATTGATCGCGCCGGGGCCGAACACCGCGGTGATCATGATCGCCAGCAGCAGGGAGGGAAAGGCAAACACCAGATCGTTGCCGCGCATGATGATTTCGTCAACCAGACTGCCGCGCCGGGCGGCAGCGTAAAGGCCGAGCGGCACACCAAGGATCATGCCGATGCCGACCGCCACAAAAGCGACGGCAATCGACACGCGAGCCCCGACCATGATCATCGAAAACATGTCACGTCCGAAATGATCCGTGCCAAACCAGTGCTGCAAACCAGGCGTTTGCAGCTTTGCCGGAATGCTGAGCTTGGCCGGGTCGAACGGCGTCCAGATAAACGAGACAAGCGCCATAACGATGAAGAACGACGAAAGCGCACACCCGGTCAGGAATGCCGGGTGGCCCAGCGCCATGCGCAGGAATAATTTCTCGGTGGGCTGCGCGAGGCTCATCGGCGATGCCTTCTGAGCCGGGGATCGACGGCGGCATAGGCGAGGTCGACCAGAAAGGTGACGGCAATGACGGCAAAGACCAGCAGAATCACCACCGAGCGGACGACGATCAGATCGCGCTGGGTGATGGCCTGAAACACCAGCCGTCCGAGACCGGGCAGATAGAACACATTCTCGATGATGATGCCGCCGGCAAGCAGGAACGAGAACTGCAAGCCGATAATGGTCAGCACCGGGATCAGTGCGTTTCGCAGCGCATGCCGCCACAGCGCCTGGCTGCGGCTCAGGCCCTTGGCCCGGGCGGTGCGCATGAAATCCTCGTCCAGCGTATCGATGAGCGACGAGCGCATCACCCGCGCCAGAATCGAGGCTTGGGGCAGGGCGAGCGCGATCGCGGGAAGCGTCAGCGCTTTCAACGCCGGTCCGATGCCGGCTTCCCATCCCGGAAATCCGCCGGCCGAAAACCAGCGCAAATTGATCGCGAAGATCACAACCAGAATCATCGCGAACCAGAAATTCGGGATCGCGACGCCAAGCTGGGTCGCGCCCATCACCGATAGATCGGCTGCGCTGTTGCGCCGGGAGGCAGCGATGATGCCCGCCGGGAAGGCGATCAGAGTCGACAGCGCCAGTGCATAGAGCGTCAACGGCAGGGAGATCAGCACCCGATCCGAGATCAGCTCCGAGACCGGAACCCGGTAGGTATAGGACACGCCGAAATCGCCCTGCAGCAGTCCCGCCACCCATCCGATATACCGAAGCGGCAGCGGTTCATCGAGACCCATCTGCAGACGCAATGCAGCCACCGCCGCAGGATCGGCATTGATGCCCATCATGAAGGAGGCCGGATCGCCCGGCACCACTTCCATCACCATAAATATCACGACGCTTGCCGCAACGAGACTGAGCGACAGCGACAGGAGGCGCCTGAGCAGATAGGCGGTCATTGAACAGGATCCAAAAGCAGACTCACTCCAGGGCCGGCAACAAGGCCGACCCTGGTGCAGATATCAGGTGTCACTCTTCCCAGTATACGCCGGTCATATCGTTGGCCTGGGTTGGCGAGTTGGGCCAGATGCCCTTGAGCTTGGCGTTGGTTACGCCGGTGCGAGGAAGCTGGAACAGATAGGCGTTGACGTAGTCGTCAGCGATTTTTTTCTGCGCTGCCTGCATCAGCTCGGTGCGTCTGGCCGGATCTGTGGCCTTGTCGAGATCGGCCATGATCGCCTTGAAATCCGCATTGCCGTACTGGAAATAGTAGTCTTCGCGAGCATAGATGCCGATGTCCATCGGCTCGGTGTGGGAGACGATGGTCAGATCGAAATTCTTGCCCTTGAAAACGTCTTCGAGCCATTGCGCCCATTCGACATTGGTGATCTCGGCATTGATGCCGACCTCACGCAATTGCGCGGCGATGATCTCGCCGCCACGGCGGGCATAGCTTGGCGGGGGCAACTTGAGGGACAGTGTCAGATCCTTGATGCCGGCCTCGGCCAGAAGCGCCCTGGATTGGTCAGGATCATGGGCCGATTGCGCGGTCAGATCGACATAGGCCGGGTTATGCGGGGCAAAATGCGTGCCGATCGGCGTGCCATAGCCGAACAGGGCGCCATCGATGATGGCCTGACGATCGATGGCATGGGCTATCGCCTGACGCACCTTGATGTTGTCGAGCGGCGGCTTCTTGTTGTTCATCGCGAGAATGGTCTCGCCTTCCGATGAGCCGATAATGACCTCAAACCGAGGGTCGGCTTCGAACTGCACCAGGTTTTCAGGCGCCGGAAAGGCCGGATAGGCATCCAGATCACCCGCCATCATGGCGGCAAACGCAGCTGTCGGGTCGGAAATGAATTTGAACGTCACCTTGTCAAGTTTGACCGGCGTGCCCCAGTAGTCGGGATTGCGGTTGAGATCGACACGGTCTCCCTTGGCCCATTCACCAAAAGTGAACGGGCCGGTGCCGACCGGATGGGCGGCGTTGTCGGCCGCGGTCTCCGGAGCAACGATGACAGCATCGCCCCAGGCCATGTTGAAAAGAAACGATCCATTGGGTTTGGACAGGGTCACCCTGACGCTCGCCGGATCAACCACCTCGACCGACGCGATATCTGCGAACAGGGCCTTCTGGGCATTGGTCGAATCATCCGCGCGGGCACGATCGAGCGAGAATTTCACATCCTCGGCGTCAAATGCCGAACCATCGTGAAATTTCACCCCGGTGTGCAGCTTGAATGTGTAGGTGAGGCCATCCTCCGAAATCTCCCAGCTTTCAGCCAGCGCCGGCAGAATCGCACCATCCGAACCAAAGCGGGTCAGTCCTTCGAACACATTGGCATAAAGCACTTCGTCGATCGCGGCAGCCGCGCCGCCGGTCGGATCGAGATTTGGCGGTTCAAGCTGCATGCCGATGGTGGCGTCCATCTTGGCGGCCAGCGCCGGCGTGACGCCGAATGCCAATCCCAGGGCCAGTATCGAAACGGCTGCAGCCGCAATCGGGTTCTTTGTCATTTAAACTTCCTTCGCTCCCGTTGGCCCGGATGCGTCCTGCGCGCATCCGTGCAAAAGATCGTCCAGGGCAAAAGCCATTACCTTTGCCGAATCGATCATGTCTTCAATCCCGACATATTCATCAGGCTGGTGGGCCAGATCGAGGATGCCGGGGCCATAGGCGATACAGTCTTTCAAGCGGCCAATCCGGTCAATATGTTTCTGATCGTAGGTGCCGGGCGAGACAACGTGGACCGGTTCGCAGGCAAGAGCCGAGCGTATGCCGCGCTCCACCGCCTTGACCACCGGCGCATCCACGGAGGTCATGGTCGGGCTGACCTGCCAGAGTTCCTCGAAATCATAGCGGAATCCATGCCGCTCCGCCTTCACCCGTTCGAGAAGCGCCACGATTTCCTCTCGCACATCGCTCGCCTGCTCCTCGATCAGATAGCGCCGGTCAATGACCATGCGGGCTTCATCGGGCACGCAAGCCGAAGGAAAGCCGGTGAAATCCGGTTCCGGTTCGGCTTGGCCTCCGTGCAGGGAATTGATGTTCATGGTCGATTGCCGCGCGCCATCGGGGACAACCGGCATGGCGGTGCGTTTTTGCGCCAGCGCCGGAAACAGCGAGGTTTCCATTTCGGAAATGACCGCTCCCATGTGCCGCACGGCACAATCACCCAGGAAAGGCATGGACCCGTGTGCAATCCGCCCATGAGTGCGGATCTGCGCCCACATCACGCCACGGTGGCCCAGACAGATGCGATCCTTGTTGAGCGGCTCGGGAATGATGACATGCTGGACGCGCTCGGGCGAGAAATAGCCCTGCTCGGCGAGCCAGGCGACACCGCCATAACCGCCGGTTTCCTCATCAGCAGTACCGGAGATCTCGATTGCGCCGGGATAATCGGGCCAAAGCGCGACAAAAGCTTCGACCGCGATGATCGACGCGGCGAGCCCGCCCTTCATGTCGCAGGCGCCACGGCCGTAGATCTTGCCGTCGGAGACAGTTCCGCCAAAGGGATCGAAGGTCCAGCCGCTGCCGGTCTCGACCACATCGATGTGAGAATTGAAATGCACGCACGGGCCGGGGCGCCCACTTTCGCGGCGGGCAATCACATTCCAGCGTGGATGCCGTTCGCTGTCGCCGGGGGTGCCTTCGGCACGCAACATCTCGATGGCAAACCCGGATTTTGCCAGGCGCCGGGACAGATACTCGCAAATGTCGCGATAGAATTCGCCGGGTGGATTGATCGTCGGTATGCGAATCAGATCCTGGGTCAGAGCCACGAGATCGTCGCGCCGCGCGGCAATTTCCCGGGCCATTGCCTGCTGGCGATCAGATTGTTCGACGGCTTGCGCCATGTGATGTCTCCCTGCTGTCGCGCCACAATAGCGAGACCGGCAGGGCTGACAAGATGTCTCGGATCAGGAAACCACGCGAAAACAAACCTTTGCGACGCCGGATCTGATCATGCCCAAACGACCGGCGGCGGCCTTGGAGACATCGATGATGCGACCCTTGACGAAAGGTCCACGGTCATTGATGCGCACGACGACGGTTTTTCCGTTGTGCGGATTGCTGACTTCCACCTTGGTGCCAAAACGCAGACGCGGATGGGCCGCGGTCAGCTTGGACGGATCCATGCGTTCGCCCGATGCGGTGCGCGAGGTCAGTGCGTACCACGAGGCGCGTCCGCACGAGGGATCGGCGGCGGAGGCCGGGGTGGAGACAGTGACGCTGGCTGTCACGGCCATGAGGCCGGCAAGGAACAAAGATGCGGCTCGTGCGTTGGTGCTTGTTGAAGTCAATTTTGGATCCCTTTTGGTTCAGTCAGGGTGTTGCACACCGAACCGGGCCAAAAAAAGAACTGCAAAATCACTTGTTGTTGCGTTTTGTTGCAATGCAACAGAATCAGCCTGCCCAGGCCGCATCCCGCCACAGCGCGCCAAGGCCGGCTTCGTAGTCGGGGTGGAGAAATTCATATCCCGCCGCCCTTATCCTGGCATTGGAGACACGCTTGTTCTCGCTATAGAACGATCTGGCCATGGGAGAGATATCCGCGGTTTCGAAATCGGTTTCCGGTGGCGGCGCGACGCCCATCAGCTTTGCGGCACATTCAACCACATCCTGCGGCGGCGCGGGCACGTTGTCGGTCACATTGTAGATCCCGCCAAGACATTGTCGCGCCAGCAAGGCGGTGGCGCCGCCGATGTCCTCGACATGAATGCGATTGAACACCTGGCCGGGCTTGATCATCCGTCGCGCCTTGCCTTGTTCCAGTGTTCGAAGCGCATTGCGGCCAGGACCATAAATGCCCGACAACCTGATGATGGCAAGCGGCACATGCACCTGATCGGCCAGTCTGGCCCAACCTTCTTCGGCCGCCAGCCGCGCCACAGACCGTTTGGACACCGGGCGGCAAGGCGTTGTCTCGTCAACCCATTCGCCGCCATGATCGCCATAGACCCCGACCGTGGAGAGATACCCGATCCATTCAAGCTTCGGCATGATCTCGCCAAGCCCGCCGGCAAAGGCGTCGAGAAGCGGATCACCACCGGCATCGGGTGCAATCGACATGACCAGATGCGTGGTTTTTGAGAGCGCCTTGTGCAATTGCGGCGATGGTTGCCCCCCCTCATAAGTGAAAGGGGAGAGACCTGCGCTGCGCAACTCGCCAAATCGAGCCTCGCTGCGGGTCGTGCCCGCTGCAAACCCGCACTCACCGGCAAGGGTACGGGCGATGGCGAGACCGGAGAAACCTGCGCCGAAAATCATCAAGTTCATCTGCCGGTCCATCCTCTGACTACATTTGGTCTGGTCAATCCGGGTTCACCGGGAAGCTGGCGAGACAGCCGCATGCCATTCGGCGCGGACGTCATCATCCGGATCGACGCCGATCCGCCCTGCGAGGGCCTGCATATGGTCCTGCCCGGTCAATTGCATCAATGCCCAGACCGCAGCCCCACGCACCAGCGGCGAGGCATCCTCAAGCAGAACCTCGCAGGGCGGAACCAGTTTCGGATCGTCACTGTTGCCGGCAGCAATCAGCACGTTGCGTAGGAACCGGTCGCGGCCGATCCGCTTGACCGGAGAACCGGAGAAAAAGCTGCGAAACGCTGCATCATCCATCGCCAGGAAGTCGATCAACGGCGGCGACCGCAAATCATCGCGGGCGATCAGTTTCGCCTCATTCGCAGTCACCGCGTATTTGTTCCACGGGCAGGCCGCCAGGCAGTCGTCGCAGCCATAGATGCGATTGCCGATGGCCTTGCGGAATTCTTCGGGAACAGGCCCCTTGTTCTCGATGGTGAGATAGGAAATGCAGCGCCGCGCATCGATTTGATAGGGCGCGGGAAAGGCATTGGTCGGACAGGCATCGAGACAGGCCCGGCAGGAGCCGCAATGGTCAATCTCGGCCGTGTCCGGGGGCAGTTCCACGGTGGTGAAAATCGAGGCGAGAAACAGCCAGGAACCGTGGCTGCGACTGACCAGATTGGTGTGCTTGCCGATCCAGCCAAGCCCGGCGGACCTGGCCAGCGGCTTTTCCATCACCGGCGCGGTGTCGACAAAGACCTTGACGTCACCGCCTGACCGGGAGGCAAACTTGCCTGCAAGCTCCTTCAGCCTGCCCTTGATGATGTCATGGTAATCGCGGTTGCGGGCGTAGACCGAAATGTTTGCGCGGGTTCTTTGTCCAAGATTGGCAAGCGGGTCACTGTCCGGACCGTAATTCATCGCCAGCATGATCACCGAGCCGACCTCGGGCCACAGGGTTTTCGGGTCGGCGCGGCGGGCCCGCGTTTCATCAAGCCACAGCATCGATCCGTGTCGCTGCAACTCGACAAACCGGTCCAGCCGCTCGGCAATTTCCGGGCCGGTATCGGGAGCGGTAACCGCCAGGGCGCAGAAGCCGAGCCTCTCGGCCTCGGTGACCAGATAGGCCTTGAGCCGCTCAGCCCTGACGCCGGCCTTGTCAGCGGTAGTGGTTAGCGTAGAGGGATCAGCCGGCGCCATCGCCTTAGAAATCGAGATCTGCGTAATGGGCGACCGGTGGCAGATTCCGGATCCGGTCGGCCAGAAGCGGCCTGAAAGAAGGGCGGGATTTGACGCGCTGATACCAGTCCTTTGCCTGGGGATGTTCTTTCCAGTCAATTTCGCCCAGATAATCCATCACTGACAGCGCGGCGGCGGCGGCGAGATCAGCATAGCTCAAGCGGTCGCCGGCCAGCCAGGCGCGGGATCCGGCGAGCCAGGACACATACTTCATATGCTGGCGAATATTGGCCCGGCCGGTGCGAAGCATTTTCGGGTCAGGTGCACCGCCGCCATTGCTGGTGGGCATCTGCAGTTTGACAATCCGCTCGCGAACCAGCGGGCGAACCACATCCTGCTCGAACTTGATCAGAAACCATTCCAGCAATCGCCGGATTTCCGCACGCCGAAACGGATCCTCCGCCAGCAGGCGGCGATCGCGCTTGAACACGCCAAAAGATTCATCAAGCCACTCGGCGATGACGTGCGGTCCGCATAATGCATGAGCGTTGTCGGTCACCAGCACAGGCAATGTTCCGGCCGGATTGATCTTGAGAAACTCCCGACGATTCTCCCAGGGCAGTTCCTCGGAGAGGTCCGCCACGAAATCCACCTCGTTGAAACACACCCTGACGAAGCGGGAGGCGGCCGAAATTGTGTGATGATAAAGGACTGGCATCGTTGTGCTGAACGTGTTTGCGTTGGCGCCGGTGCGCGGGACTGGTCAGTTTCCGGGAAATAGAGCTATAGGGATTGGCCCACCGCAAGACAAGCGAATCACTAAACCAATGTTAGTGAATCCTTGTGGCGAAACCGGGTAGGGCTACCGCAAAGTGCGAAAACCAGTCGAGACAGGGATGTATCCAGCATGAATGATTCCACACTTGTAGGGGCTCTGCTGGGCCTTATAGAAGGCCTGACAGAGTTCGTTCCGGTGTCTTCGACCGCGCATTTGCTGCTGGCCGGGCATTTCCTGGGGTTCAAGTCCCCGGGCAACAGCTTCGAGGTGCTCGTACAGCTCGGCGCCATACTGGCGATCTTGTCGGTGTATTTCGCGCGGCTCTGGAAACTGCTTACAGACCTTCCATCAAGCCCCCAGGCGCGGCGTTTCGTTGCCGGCATACTTCTGGCTTTCCTGCCCGCGGCGGTGATCGGCGCGCTGGCCCATGACTTCATCAAGTCGGTGTTGTTTGAATCGACGGCGATGATTTGCTGGGTGCTGATCGGCGGCGGGATCATCCTGTTGATGATAGACCGGATGACGCTTACCCCGAAATATACCAATGTCATGGATTACCCGCTGCCGCTGGCATTCAAGATCGGGCTGTTCCAGTGCCTGGCGATGATCCCCGGCACGTCGCGCTCGGGAGCAACCATCGTCGGGGCATTGCTGATGGGCGCCGACAAGCGCTCGGCGGCGGAATTCTCGTTCTTCCTCGCCATGCCAACCATGGTGGGCGCTTTCGCGCTCGACCTGTACAAGAACTACGACAAGCTGGCCTATGACGACGTCGTCACCATCGCCGTGGGCTTTGTCATGGCGTTCATCGCCGGGGTGATCGTGGTGCGCAGTCTGCTCGACTTCGTATCAAGGCACGGTTTTGCGCTGTTTGCCTGGTGGCGCATCATTGTCGGCGTCCTTGGGCTCGTCGGTCTGCAGCTGCTGAGTTAGGCCCGAAACTATTCGGTCATAGTCTGGATGGCGCAGGGATCAACACCATAGGCCGGAGTGCAGCCCTTGGAAGAGTGGGCAACGCTGCGTGGCGCAAAGGCTGACGCGGACAGGATCACCACAATTGCAAAAGCGAATGCGGATACGACTGTTTTACCCATAAATACTCATCCCGACTTGTTTCGTCCCGACGCCTCGATTGACCAAAGCGCGTGGCGTTTGTTGTATTCCAAACATGCATTTCGCTGCCGCGGGCCGTAATACGGTGTTGATCCATGACACTGCGGAGAGCAATGAAGGCCCGCGAGAAGCAGGGGCGATTTACGCGGCTCTGCCTGTTGGTTCAAGTCCCAACCCGGCAAGGTCTCCAATAAAACCCGATAAACTTAAATCAATGCTAACCATGCGCCATTCCTGCAACACCACGCCGGACCAGATCGAGCGCCAGAATGGTCAGGCAGAGCTTGAAAAGCAGTTGAAAGCGGCTTTCGGGCATCTTGCGCAGGATATTGGCGCCCACCCAGGTCCCCGCAAGTCCGGTGACAATCATCGCCGCAATCAGCACAAGCCAGGGGGCAAAGGCAAAACCGGCAAGCGCAAAGGCGATGGTCTTGACCAGATGCTGCAGGCTCATGACCGCCGCGGTGGTAGCCTGAAACCGCAGTCGGTCAGGAAAAGTCTTGGACAAAACCACGGCGTTGAACGGTCCGGTGGCGCCAAAAAGCATTGTCAGGAAAGTGGTGATCGCGCCGGTGAGCACAAAACCCGGTAGCCTGATCGCCGCAAGCCGGGGAAGGCGCATCCAGGTGATGAGCAGAATAAATCCGCCAAGCGCCGCCCTGAGAACCGGTTCGGCCAGGGCGCCGACAGCAACACTGCCCATCCACGCTCCGGGGATAGCGCCGATCAAAAACGCCACAAGACAGCTCCAGGCAACATGGTCGCGCAGAATGGCTGCTCGGCCGACATTGGAGCCCAATTGCACGACGCCGTGGACCGGAATGATGACTGCAACGGGAAACAGATATCCCATCAACGCAAGCAAGGCGACGCCTCCGCCAATACCGACGGAAACAGTCAGCGCGGAGGCGAAAAAACTCGCTGTTATCAAAACCACCGCTGCCCAGGCTTCAAGCCCGGGCGGAACCAGCGCCGATATCAGCCAAGCAAAATCGACGCTCAGGCTTTGCTCCCGGCGCCGCTGTACTGGCCATGGGGCCGGTAGCGTGTGAGATAGCTCGGCAGAATCGCTTCCACCGTGGTCGGTGCGATGCCGATTCCGGCCAGGGTCCGGTTCTGGCTTGACGCTTCTGCGGAAACAACATTGTCGCTTCTGAGCAGAACAACCTGATCGCCGGTCAATGGCGGGGCAATGAATGGAACAAGGCTGGCAATTTTGCCGATCATCGACGCCACGCTCCATGGCAGCGGAAGCAGGACGCGCTTGCGATGGGTAATCTCGAGGATCTCCTCAAGACATTCCCTGAAGCTCATCACCCTGGGTCCACCCAGTTCATAGGTCACGCCACCTGCCAGCGTGCCGTCGACACTGCGCGCGACCGCTTCGGCGACATCGCCGACATAGATCGGCTGGAACTTTGTTTCCCCGCCGCCGATGAGCGGCAGGGCCGGGAAAAACCGCGCCATTTCGGCGAATTTGTTGAAAAAATCGTCTTCCGGCCCGAAAATGATCGACGGTCGCAGGATCACCGCATCGGGCATGATTTTGCTGATCGAGGTTTCGGCGCGTCCCTTGGATCTGGCATAAACCGATTCGGATTCAACATCGGCGCCGATGGCCGAGATATGGGTGAGGCCGGCGCCCGCCGCGCGGGCGGCTTCGGCGACGGCGCGCGCGCCAAAATCCTGGACTGAATCAAAGGTGTTGCGTCCCGATTCAAACAATATGCCGACGCAATTGACGACATGATCGGCGCCTCTGACTGCCCGGTTGACCGAATCGCGATTTCGCAGATTGGCCTGGACAGCGACGATCTGGCCAACCCCGCCCAACGGCTGAAGATGGCCGGCGAGATCGGGCCGTCGCACGGCGACCCGAATGCGGTAACCGCGGCGGGCGAGCGCACGCACGACGTGGCGGCCAACAAAGCCGGACCCGCCGAATACCGTTACGAGCTTGGGTTGGATCAGCGATGTCATCTAGGCACTCCCTCGCAGGGTCAATGGGCAGGTTGATCAATCAAGAGCAGCCCGGTCGGGTCAACGTTCAAGCATGCTCTTAGTCAAAAACAGCCGCGAGGTGAAGAGCCAGGCCCTGCGCCAAATGGACCATTCTCCGGCTCAGGCCTCATGTCCTTGAACAATCAGCAGTTCGCCATCGGAAAATTGCTGGCGGATGGCACGGGCCTTTTGATAGGTCGCGGAATTGTAGCAGGCGATGGCCGCCTCGTAGCTGGGGAATTCGATCACGACGTTGCGGGCCCGCGACTGGCCCTCGACCGGATTGAAGTCTCCGCCGCGCACCAGAAAGTTTGCGCCAAACTCCTTGTAGGCCGGCGTCGCAGTCTCGACATAGGCCTTGTATGCCTCCGGGTCATGCACATCGATGCGCCCGATCCAGTATCCCTTGGCCATGATCTGCTCCTTCAGTCCTGTGACATTTCCAGGCGGATCGCCCGGGCTGCGGCGGCCGGATCGGCAGCGGCGTTGATCGGTCGTCCGACAACGAGATGTGATGCACCGGCGGACAGCGCCCTGGCAGGCGTCATAACCCTTTTCTGGTCGCCGTGATCGGCGCCGGCTGGCCGGATACCCGGTGTGACGATTGCCATATCGGGACCAATGATGGCGCGCACAGCCGCGGCTTCGGCGGCAGCACAGACAATGCCACCCATTCCCGCATCACGGGCTTGTGCGGCACGGCGCTTGACCAGTTGCTCGGGAGACATGGCATAACCGGCTTCAGCAAGATCGCCGGCATCCATCGAGGTCAGCACGGTCACGCCGAGAAGGCACAGATCGCTGCCCTTGGCCGCGGCAACAGCCGCGCGCATGGCTTTCGGGTAGGCATGCAAGGTGAGCATGTCGACGCCCATGCGCATCACGTTCTCCACACCCTTGGCGACGGTGTTGTCGATATCGAGAAGCTTCATGTCGAGAAAGACCTTGAGCCCCGACGCCTTGAGATCGCGGGCCAGCGACAATCCGCCCGCAAAGGCGAGTTGGTAGCCGATCTTGAAAAATACCGCTTCGTTGTCGATCCGCGCCACCAGGGCCTCGGCTTCGGCAACTGAGGGTACATCGAGAGCCACAATCAGGCGCGAATCAAAGGCGTCAGTGGCTGCCACATTCAAATCAACCGCTGCATTTGTCATCATGCATTCCCTCCGTACTATCCGGTCCTCGCATGAAGACGGAGCTATCGCAAGAGGGGTGAGACAAGAGCCTCACCGGCTGTTCATCATCGTGCAATGGGTGAGCAGGGATTTGCAGGCCTTGGACAGCATCGCCCGTGTCCGTTCATCCCTGAGCCCTCCGGCTTCATCGAACGCATCCGCCGCGCCGCCGACCGAGCATTGCTCGCTGATGACTTGGGTACCGACATTCATCAGCACCGAGCGGACATGATACAGCCCGCGAATGCCTGAAAATTTTCCGTTTGAAGCCGATCCCAGAGCCACATACCGTCCCGACCATGGCTTGAACGGCCGGTCGCCGTCGCTGGAAATCAGGCTGACCCAGTCAATCATGTTCTTGAGCAGCGGCGGGATTGACGAATTGTATTCCGGGCAACACAGGAACACCCCGTCCTGGGCGGCAATCAGCCGCCCCAGTTTCATGGCGTTTTCGGGTATGCCGGACCGGTTCTTGAGATCCTCGTCCACAATCGGCAGGGGAAAATCGATCAGCGAGATGCGAGTGACATCGGCGCCCTGCTGCGCCAGTTCGAGCGAAGCCGCCGCCGCCAGTGACGCATTGAACGAACCACTGCGGTTCGAGCCGGGGAGAACGAGGATTTTCGGGATCATGGACTGCTCCGCTGCACATCAGGTGGCTTTGATCGAGATTCTTCAGGTTCACAGACCCTTACAGATCACCATGGACCAGCGCAAACAACGCGATCAAGTTCGGGGGGCGCCGGGTGTGGATAGCGGCAGGCGAGGGATTACGGGCTGGACGACCACGGGCCGGTTGGAGTGGGATGCACTATTCCACTCTGTGGTAGATCCACAAACGCGCCGGCGGCACATTGCGCATGACAAAGTCATGATGAACCACTGAAAAGCTCGATCCGCGCGCCGTCACCGGCGATATCGGACCATAGGAAAACTGCACCACGGGGCGGCCAGGCGGAAGGCGATCGAGAAGATCTTCAATCAGCCCGACCCGGTGGTCCATGGGGAAGTTGAGCAAGGGAATCCCCGAAATAACGCTGTCAAACAGGCTGGTGTTCAAATCTCCCAGGGTCTTGTCGAGATCGAACGCATCGCCGTGAATAAACCGGACTTCGGGGTAATCAAGTGTCAGGCGGCTGTGAAAATCGCGGGAATTTTCAATCGACACCAGATTGGCCGGAGCCACGCCGCGGGCCAGGATGGCGCGGGTGATCACTCCGGTGCCCGGTCCCAGTTCAAGCACCGGAAGACCCGACGCCGGGTCGATCACCCGGGCCATCGACCGGGCTGTGATCGTTGAGGTCGGCATGATCGCACCGACTGCCTTCGGACCGTCTATCCAACCCTTGAAAAAACGGATTTCATCATCGAAACGCCTGGCAAACCGCCCGGAAAAATTCATGCCCACATCCTGCACCTCCCAAAGGCAATACCCGATCGTCCGCGCAATAGGGACGACGCGATCTGGGCACAACACGGTTTCTCTTGGGCGACGCCAGTCCGGGCCGCAAGATCAGTCTGTCAGCGTATCGAAAAAGCCCTTCATCCGTGAGAAAAAGCCGGTTGATTCGGGGCTGGTCTCCTTGGAGGACAGTTCCTGAAATTCCATCAGCAGTTCGCGTTGCCGTTTGGACAGCTTCTGTGGGGTCTCGATCGAGATCCGGATATAGAGGTCGCCAAACTGAGCGGAGCGCAGCACCGGCATGCCCTTGCCGCGCAATCTCAACTCCTTGCCTGGCTGGGTGCCTTCGGGCACCGATACGCGTGAGCGCGCGCCGTCCATCGTGGTGATGTCAAACTTGCCGCCCAGCGCCGCCGAGGTCATCGAGATCGGCACGGTGCAATACAGATCGGCACCCTCCCGCTGGAAAACCGGATGGGGTCGCACGGACAGGAAAATGTAGAGATCGCCGGTCGGGCCTCCGCGCATGCCGGCTTCGCCTTCGCCAGCAAGCCTTATGCGGGTGCCATCCTCGATGCCTGCCGGAATATTGACTGACAGTGAGCGCTCTTCGGTCACACGGCCCTGTCCGGCACACTTGGTGCAAGGGTCGGTAATGGTCTGGCCACGACCGTGGCAGGTCGGGCAGGTGCGTTCAACTGAAAAGAAGCCCTGTGCCGCGCGCACACGGCCCGCGCCGCCGCAGGTGGCGCATGTGGTCGGCTGCGTACCGGGCTTGGCGCCAGAGCCGGAGCATACATCGCACGTGATCGAGGTGGGAACCCGGATCTGCGCGGTCTTGCCCGCATAGGCTTCCTCAAGCGAGATTTCCATGTTGTAGCGCAGATCGGCGCCGCGTTCGCGACCGCCGGACGAGCGGCGGCCACCGCGACCGCCTCCCATCATTTCGCCGAAGATATCTTCGAAGATGTCGGAGAACCCGCCGCCACCGCCGAAACCGCCCCCCATTCCGCCAGGACCGCCCTGTTCAAAGGCGGCGTGACCGAAGCGGTCATAGGCTGCGCGCTTCTGAGGATCCTTCAAGGTCTCGTAAGCCTCGTTTATCTCCTTGAACTTGTGCTCGGCGTCGGAACTGTCGGGATTTTTGTCCGGGTGGTATTTCATGGCGAGTTTCCGGAAAGCGCTTTTCAGCTCCTTCTCGTCCGCGCCACGCGCCACACCAAGCGTTTCGTAAAAGTCTGGCTTGGCCATAGTATCCGTCTATCTCTCTTCCGGGAGCGTCCATAGCGATGCCGCAGGCTCGATGGACGCACAAGAACTCACACATGCCCCGCCTCAACCGGTGAGGAGGACTCGCGCCTGAACGCGTTCCTGCGTCATGTAGTCACTCGTCGGGAAAAATTCTAGCCCCCAATACGCCTCACAGTGCGTCACAGCCCGGTTTCAAACCTGTTGCCGAGACAATCGACGGCGTCCGATGAGACCGACAAGGGTTGTTTCGATCCACTTGCCCGCGGGCCGCTCAAACCAGCGTGCGGATGCCAGCGCCACACCGATGGTCAAGATCATGGGGAGCGGCAAAAAGAGCCAGAACAGCGCAGGATCGTCAATTCCGATCAACCGTTTCCACAAAAGCGAGTAGGCGAAAAGTTCGATGACCGGATGCCAGAGATAAATCCCGAACGACACCGTTGCCACAGGCATGACAGGATCAAGCCATGCCGTTTCATCCTTCCCGGTCCGGTCAGCCAGGGCTGCCAGGACAATGGCCACTCCGAACAATCCGAGCGTGAGATAGATATTGGCCTCGGAGAACATGGCGACGAAAACGCCGCCAAACATGCCCCAGGCCAACCACTGGCAGCGCCGTGGCACCTTGATTTGCCGTGTGACGACACAAAGCAAAGCGCCGAAACAAAAGTCCGCCGCCACCCGATATGCGGCCCATAATTTGGTGTTGAACCAGTAGTCGTATTTTTCGGTCGCACCGTGATCGGCAATCTCCAGTGCCACGATGATGGTCGCCACCAGCAGCGCCAGTCCAAAGGCCCGGCCGCGAGCGAAAGCGAAAAGCACGACCGGGAATATCAGGTAGGCAAACCATTCTCCCGAAAGCGACCAGGACACATAGTTGAACGTCAATTCGGAATCCACGCCCCAAGCCTGGATCAGCATCAGATTGGCTGGCAGTGCCGTCAGATCATAGCGGGTGTCGGCACCCTGGGAGTTGACCAGACCGAAGTAAACAAGCACCGCGAACGCAACGAAGAATGAAAGCGTGATCAGGTGAAGCGGATAAAGCCGGGAAAGCCGCTTGATCAGGAAACCGGCATAGTTTTCACCGGTATTCTCCATGCGGCCATAATGTTCGAAA
This sequence comes from Hoeflea sp., assembly GCF_039975035.1. Lineage (GTDB taxonomy): Bacteria > Pseudomonadota > Alphaproteobacteria > Rhizobiales > Rhizobiaceae > Hoeflea. The sequence continues at coordinate 23,288 of NZ_JBDWHW010000236.1, forward strand.
ATCAGAAAGCCGGACATGATGAAAAACATGTCGAGCAGCGGCAGCATATGCTCGAACCATTTGACGACCGGCTCCGGGTTCGGCGCGGAGTGCGCGAAGTGATAGGCCATCACCAGCATCGCGGCGAGAAGTCTCCAGACCCCAAACAACCTGTAGGTCTGCTTCACTACCGTACTCCAATCCATGATGCCAACCTGCTGCAAGGCCTGGAAAAGAGCTTGCAGAGGGTCTGGAATGTCCGGACTTCATATTCGCAATGCCATTCCGGTGTGCTTGATAAGTATTTCATGAATCACTGAATAATGATCCGGGCCGGCTTTCACAAACGGAGCTTGAAAACATCGTAAACGTAAAAAGGGCCCCGCAAGCGGAGCCCTTCGTTCATGCCGGGCTTATGTCAGACCGGATGTCAGGCGGATTTCTTATGGTCGTCGTCTTCGTCTTTGACTTCCTCGAAATCGGCGTCGACGACTTTCTCGTCGCCTTCGGCTTCACCTTCGCCGCCATCAGTCTGGGCCTGCTCATACATGGCCTGACCAAGCTTCATGGAGACTTCCATCAGAGTCTGGCTCTTGGCCTGGATGTCTTCGGCGTCCGGCTCTTCGGCTTCCACGGCTGCCTTGAGCGCGGCAATGGCGTCGGCAATGGCGGCACGATCCTCTTCGGAGACCTTGTCACCATAATCCTTGAGCGACTGTTCCGAGGAGTGCACCAGGCTTTCGCCCTGGTTCTTGGCCTCGACGACGGCGCGACGCTTCTTGTCGGCCTCGGCATTGACCTCGGCTTCCTTGACCATTGCCTCGATATCGGCGTCAGACAGGCCACCCGATGCCTGGATGCGGATCTGGTGCTCCTTGCCGGTGCCCTTGTCCTTGGCAGAGACGTTGACGATGCCGTTGGCGTCGATGTCGAAGGTGACTTCGATCTGCGGCACGCCGCGCGGGGCCGGCGGAATGCCGACGAGATCGAACTGGCCGAGAACCTTGTTGTCGGCGGCCATTTCACGTTCGCCCTGGAAGACCCGGATCGTCACGGCATTCTGGTTGTCTTCAGCGGTGGAGAAAACCTGGCTCTTCTTGGTCGGGATCGTGGTGTTGCGGTCGATCAGACGGGTGAACACACCACCCAGCGTTTCGATGCCGAGCGACAGCGGGGTCACGTCGAGCAGCAACACGTCCTTGACGTCACCCTGCAGCACGCCAGCCTGAATGGCGGCGCCCATGGCAACGACTTCATCCGGGTTGACGCCCTTGTGGGGCTCCTTGCCGAAGAACTTCTTCACCACTTCCTGGATCTTGGGCATGCGGGTCATGCCGCCGACCAGAACCACTTCGTCGATGTCTGCAGCCTGAAGCCCCGCATCCTTGAGCGCAGCCTTACAAGGCGCGATCGTGCGCTGGACGAAATCATCGACCAGGCTTTCGAACTTGGAGCGGCTGAGCTTCATGGTCAGGTGCTTCGGCCCGGAGGCATCGGCGGTGATGAAGGGAAGGTTGATTTCGGTCTGTGAAGCGGACGACAGCTCGATCTTGGCCTTTTCGGCAGCTTCCTTGAGGCGCTGCAGCGCGAGCTTGTCCTGTTTCAGGTCAATGCCCTGCTCCTTCTTGAACTCGTCGGCGAGATAGCCAACCAGGCGCATGTCGAAGTCTTCGCCACCCAGGAAGGTGTCGCCGTTGGTCGACTTCACTTCGAAGACGCCGTCGCCGATTTCGAGGATCGAGACGTCGAAGGTGCCGCCGCCAAGGTCATAGACGGCAATGGTCTTGCCTTCGGTCTTGTCCAGGCCATAGGCCAGGGCAGCAGCGGTCGGCTCGTTGATGATGCGCAGCACTTCAAGACCGGCAATCTTGCCTGCATCCTTGGTGGCCTGACGCTGGGCGTCGTTGAAGTAGGCCGGAACCGTGATGACGGCCTTCTCGACCTTCTCGCCAAGATAGGACTCGGCTGTTTCCTTCATCTTCTGAAGGATCATCGCAGAGACCTGAGCCGGCGAATACTTGTCGCCATTGGCCTCGACCCAGGCGTCGCCATTGTCGCCACGGACGATCTTGAACGGAACCAGTTCCTTGTCCTTGGACACGGCCTTGTCTTCGTAGCGCCGGCCGATCAGGCGCTTGACTGCAAACAGTGTATTTTCCGGATTGGTGACCGCCTGCCGTTTGGCCGGCTGGCCAACCAGACGTTCGCCGTCATCATTAAAGGCCACCATTGACGGTGTGGTGCGGGCACCTTCCGCATTTTCAATCACGCGGGCCTCCTTGCCATCCATCACTGCAACGCAGGAATTGGTGGTTCCGAGGTCGATACCGATTACTTTCGCCATGTTACTTTCTCCTTGAAGCGAGCTGCCGGGACCCGGTCAGGCGTTCCATTCGACAGCCCCTAACGGGACATTACTGAAAACAGGATAATCTTGATCATCCGTTTCCGCCGCCAATCAGGACCGCTTCAATACGGCGCCCGCTGGAAGCGTTGAGGCGTATATAAGAATGTCCCCGACAGACTGCAAGCGCCGCGGATTGCCCAGATGGGCGGTTCACGCCTGTTTTTGCGAGATAAAGCGGTCAATCCGGTTCTAATTGCCCAACAGGATATCAAGCAAGGTAGTCCGTTTTCCGTTGTCGGGCCGGGACGAGGCTACGCCAATGCCGGCAGGCTGGGTCGGAACGCCCTGACTGGTGGCGCTCGTGGCGTCGCGCGAAACCGGCACAGGCGCCAGATCGCGGACAAGATCGGCCACGGCATCGGTGTCGGTGGGCGCGGGACCGTCAAGCGCCACCGGCGGAACCGGATTTCCCAGCGGCAGGTTTGCCGGCGGCAGCCCCGAATGGGCAACCTGCATGAACTTCTTCCAGGTCTGGGCCGGAAGCCCGCCGCCTGTGACATTCTTCATCGGCTTGCCGTCGTCATTGCCAAACCAGACGCCGGTGACAAGATTGGCGGTGTATCCGACGAACAGGGCGTCGCGGTAGGACTGGGTGGTTCCGGTCTTGCCGGCCGCCGGCCAGCCGTCCAGCCGCGCCTTGCGGCCGGTTCCCTGCTCGACAACACGTACCAGCATGCGGTTCATCATGCCGGCAACGGCCGGATCGATAACCCGCGGTGGATTGTCATAGGTGTTTTCGTAAAGCACCTTGCCGGCCTGGGTGGAAACCCGGCGAATGACGTGCGGTGTGGCCTTGTAGCCGCCATTCATGAACGGCGCATAGGCTCCGGTCAGTTCCAGCAACGTCACTTCGGACGTGCCCAGGGCGATCGACGCATTGGCCTTGAGCGGCGCTTCGATGCCAAGCCGGTGGGCGGTCTGCACCACGGTTCTGGGCCCGACTTCCATGACAAGCTGCGCCGCCACAGTGTTGAGCGAATCGGACAGCGCATCCGACAAGGTCACCTCACCGCGATACTTGCCGTCATAATTTTCCGGCGTCCACTTGCCGATCCGGACCGGCGCATCGTTGCGCACAGACAGCGGCGTGCGGCCCTGTTCAAGTGCTGCGGTATACACAAACGGCTTGAACGCGGACCCGGGCTGGCGCAACGCATCGGTTGCCCGGTCGAACTGGCTGGTGGCATATTCGCGACCGCCGATCAGCGCCCTGACGGCGCCGGTGCCATCAACAGAAACCAGCGCGCCCTGGCCGACCTTGAGCCTGGCGCCATTCTCCTCAAGTGCGGCGCGCAGCGTCCTTTCAGCTTCGCGCTGCAGATGGAAATCGATTGTCGTGTCGACCACCAGATCTTCGGTGATCTTGCCGACCAGATCCGGCAATCTTTCCATCACCAAATCCGCGACATAATTCTCGGACCCGGTCCAATAGCTTTTGGCGCGCACCTGCGGGCTTGTCAGCGCGGTGGCGATTTCACTGTCGGACACCACACCATGATCACGCATGGCGGCAAGCACGACTTGCGCACGTGCCTCGGCGGCCTTGGGATCACGCGCGGGCGACAACCGCGACGGCGCCTTCAACAGCCCCGCGAGAAGAGCGGCCTCGGCCAGGGATACGTCGCGGGCCGGTTTGCGGAAATAGCGCCGCGACGCAGCCTCGACTCCATAGGCGCCGGAGCCAAAGAACACGCGGTTGAGATACATTTCAAGGATCTGGTCCTTGGTGAAACGGTGTTCGAGCCACAAGGCCAGCAGCACCTCCTGAACCTTGCGTTCAATGGTGCGCTCCGGCGAAAGGAACAGGTTCTTGGCCAATTGCTGGGTCAGGGTCGATCCGCCCTGGACCATCCGCCCGGCCATCACATTAGAGACCATGGCCCGCGCCAATCCGATCGGGTCGACGCCAAAATGCGAATAGAAGCGGCGATCCTCGATGGCAATCACGGCCTCGGGAATATAGGGTGACATATCGCCCAGAAGCAGCGCTTCGCCGCCGGTGGCGCCGCGATTGGCCATGATCTCGCCCTTGACCGAGACGATTTTCACATTCGGGGGACGGTCCGGAATCGACCATGTCGCAGCACTCGGCATGCGGGCGCCGTAAAATGCGACGACGCCGGCAATAGCGATGCCGCCCCAGATTGCCAGCACGAAACACCAATAGACCATGCCGCGCAGCACGCCAGCAAGGCGGCTCCGCGATGTCCGTGACTTGGGTTTGCGGGTTTTGGGCGAGGATTTCTTGCGGCGCTTGGGCGGCGTGGACTTGCCTGCCACCCGTTCATCGGCAATCGTCCTTGCGCTCGCTTTGGACCGACCGCCCTCAAAAGAAGGTTCGATACGGTTCGAGCTGGATTTCTTGCGCGCCATGAATGATCCGGATGCTGTTGTGGACCCGGTCAGCCTGGCAATCGTGACAATTGCGTCCGCGAGCCGGGGTATTGGTTCGACTGCAATTCCGGAAAGGGACATTCGGTGTCCCGCTCCGAAACTGCCCGGTGATCGCAAAACACCCTAAATGCGACGATTTAAGGGGCGGTTAAGGAAACCGCCCCTTTTCGCATTGAACCCGCGCGCCGGATCGTCCGTCTTGACCAGACCCGCGCCTATCGCGTCGACAGGGTCTCCAGTATGCGGATCCAGGAGCGGATTCCCTTGGCGTAGGATATCAGGTCGTATTTCTCGTTGGGGGAATGGATGCGGTCATCTGTCAGACCGAAACCGCACAGCATCGACTGCAGCCCCAATATGTTCTGGAAGTCGCCGACAATCGGGATGGAACCGCCCATGCCGATCATCACGGCCGGCTTTGGCCATTCATCGGTGAGCGCTGTGCGGGCCTTGGTGACCACCGGCGAATCATAAGGCAACTGAATTGCGGGCGAGCCGCCGTGAGGCGCATAACTCACCGTGCAATCGGCAGGAAGACGGGCTTCCACATGAGCGCGGAAGGCGGCGCGGACCTGATCTGGGTCCTGCTTGCCGACAAGCCGGAATGACACCTTGGCCGAGGCTTGCGCCGCGATGACGGTCTTGAAACCCTCGCCGGTATAGCCGCCCCACATGCCGTTGACCTCGGCGGTCGGGCGCGCCCAGGTGAGTTCGAGCACCGACCGGCCCTTTTCTCCTGAAGGGAGCGAAAGGCCGACCTCGCCGAGAAATCCTTCCGCGTCGCGGCCGAGGCTTTCCCAGCTGGAAAGAACCTGTGCCGGCGTTTCCTCGACGCCGTCGTAAAATCCCTCAAGCGTCACCCGGCCTGTCTCGTCATGCAGATCGGCAAGGATGGCCGACAGGATATGCAACGGATTGGCAGCCGCGCCGCCGAACAGGCCCGAATGAAGATCCCGGTCTGCGGCACGGATGGTTATTTCCTCACCGACCAGACCGCGCAACGCCACCGCGATGGCCGGTGTCTCGGGGTCCCACATGCCGGTGTCGCAAACCAGGGCGCATTCGGCCTTGAGTTCCTCGACATTGGCCTCGAGGAACGGCTTGAGTGACGGCGACCCGGATTCCTCTTCGCCTTCAAACAGGATGGTGATGCGGCATGGCAAAGACCCGGCTGCGGTTTTCCAGGCCCGGCAGGCCTCGACAAAGGTCATAAGCTGCCCCTTGTCGTCGGACGATCCCCGGCCTGTGATAACCTTGCGACCCGGCGCGATTTCCTTGATCGCCGGCTCGAACGGAGGCTCGTCCCACAGGTTCAGGGGATCAACAGGCTGAACGTCGTAATGGCCATAGAACAGATAATGTGGCGCATCCGGCGTGGCGCCGGGATGATGGGCAACCACCATCGGATGGCCGGTGGTATCGCGCAGACTGGCGTCAAAGCCGAGCGATGCCAGTTCATCGACCAGCCATTGGCCGGCGCGGCGACATTCAGGCGCATAGGCCGGATCGGTGGAGATCGACTGGATGCGCAAGAGCCCGAACAGACGCTCAAGACTCTCGTCGAGATTGGCATCGGCGGCGGAAAGGGCGGCGGTCAGGTCTGTCATGGCAAGCTCCGTAGGGAATCAGAAGCGCAAAGACTACTGCATAATTCGCCATTCCGGACCCGATCCGGGAGTGAAAATTCGGCTGCAAGTCGAGGCATGTGAAAGCGGCCGGATTTGACATCAACCACACAGGACCTTGCGCGGTCCGGACCGGACAAAGAAAAGCCGCCATGACCAGGGGGGAGGTCATGGCGGCATATTGATCGGACAAGGGCCACAAGAGGGGGCGGGGAGGCCCTTGTCCTGGGTCTGGAGGCGGCGGGGGACGAGCCGGAGTTCCAGACAGCGGCTTATTCGTTTGCCGATGTTGATGATCTGGCCCCGGGAATGTGGCTTTTCAAGGACACAAAGTATTGCAGAAGATTACAAATTGGTAACCATTGTGTGATCGCGGAGGGAGCCAGGTCGCCCCGAAAATTCACCCATGCGCTGCATATTTATGGATTATCGCGCGAAATCAATATTTTAGCATCCCCTAAAGGATGCGACTCTGCTTATCTCATTGTTCAGCTTGAATCGCACCAACGACCATGTTGACCCGCCAGGTAACCTATGGGTCAGGCGACACGCGTTAGCTCTTTGTTTCTTCAAGTCGTTATCGCAAAACCGCAGGACACTTTTGCGCGACGTGGGTTCGTTTGGGCTGCGATGCCTGTCGACACCGACATGACATCCGGCCGGGGCAAGTCAACAATCTCGCCCGAGGTCATGGCGGACGCAGTTCTTGAGGGTAGTGCGGAGCGACGTCAGACCGTTGCCGCCGGCCTGTCACGCCGGATAATGATCCTCAACCGGTTGCTGCAGGACCTGGTGCGCTGGATTCTGGCGCGAAATTGACTGCTTTTCCCGGCATATCGAGTGCGAAACACATGGACCTTGGCGGCACCCCGCGCTAATCCTGCACCATGAAAAAAGGTGATCATCTCTTCCTCGTCGACGGCTCCGGCTACATTTTCCGCGCCTATCACGCCTTGCCGCCGCTGACGCGCAAGTCCGACGGGCTGCCGGTCGGCGCCGTGGCCGGTTTCTGCAACATGCTGTGGAAGCTGATGGTGGACACGCGCGACACCTCGGTGGGGGTGACACCAACCCATTTCGCGGTGATTTTCGACTATTCGTCGAAAACCTTCCGCAACGAACTCTATCCCGAATACAAGGCCAACCGCTCGGCGCCGCCTGAAGATCTGGTGCCGCAATTTGCCGTTATCCGCGAGGCAACGCGGGCTTTCGACCTTCCTTGCATCGAGATGGAGGGATTCGAGGCCGACGACCTGATCGCCACCTATGCGCGGCTGGCGCGCGAAGCCGGCGCCGATGTGACGGTGATCTCGTCCGACAAGGACCTGATGCAGCTGGTCGGCCCGCAGGTGTCGATGTATGACTCGATGAAGGACCGCCAGATCGGCGTGCAGGAAGTCATCGACAAATGGGGCGTGCCGCCCGAGAAGATGATCGATCTGCAGGCGTTGACCGGCGATTCGGTCGACAATGTGCCGGGCATCCCCGGCATCGGGCCGAAGACTGCCGCACAGCTGATAGAGCAATTCGGCGATCTCGACACGCTGCTTGAGCGTGCCGGCGAAATCAAGCAGAACAAGCGCCGCGAGAACATCATCGAATTTGCCGACAAGGCGCGGATTTCCCGCGAGCTGGTGCGGCTCTGTGATAATGTCGAGGTCGCCGAGAAGCTCGACGAACTGGTGCTCAATCCGCTCGACGGGCCGAAGCTGGTGGCGTTCCTCAAGGGCATGGAGTTTACCTCGCTGACCCGGCGCGTCGCCGAAGCCACGGATACCGACGCCGGTGCGGTGGATGCGGCCGAAATCGCAGTTGATGCGGCTTCGGAACTGCGCGGACCCGATCTCGATCCGGGCCAATCTGCAGCGACCAGAAGCTCAACAGGATCTGGCGGCGACGACACGCCGCAGGATCTTGCAAAACGGCGCGCGGAAGCTGCGGTCGCGGCCAAGATCGACACCAATGCTTACGAGACGCTGCGCGACATAGACCAGCTCAAGGCCTGGTGCGCGATGGCGCGAGAGACCGGGGTGGTGGCGTTCGACACCGAAACCACCTCGCTTGATGCGATGCAGGCGGAACTGGTCGGCTTTTCGCTGGCGGTCCCGGTAACCGCGCCGGATACCGGCGAGCTCAAGGTCAAGGCCTGCTATGCGCCGCTGATCCATTCCAACGGCGCTGGCGATCTGCTTGGCGGCGGCGGACTGCAGCCGGGACAGATGCCGGTGCGCTCGGCACTCGACGAGATCAAGGCGCTGCTGGAAGATCCATCAGTGCTCAAGGTCGGGCAGAACCTCAAATATGACATGCTGGTTCTGGTCCGGCACAATATCTCGATCGTCAGCTTCGACGACACGATGCTATTGTCCTACGTGCTCGACGCCGGTCGCGGCGGCCACGGCATGGATGCGCTGGCCGAACGCTGGCTCGGCCACACCACCATCTCCTACAAGGACGTCGCCGGATCGGGCAAAAGCTCGATTCCGTTTGCTGAAGTGATGATCGACAAGGCCACCGCCTATGCCGCGGAAGATGCCGATGTGACCTTGCGGCTCTGGCATGTGCTCAAGCCAAGGCTGGTGGCCGAGGGCATGGCGGCGGTCTACGAGCGGCTGGAGCGGCCGCTGGCGCCGGTGCTGATGCGCATGGAGGAGCGCGGCATCCGCGTCGACCGGCAGATCCTGTCACGGCTTTCGGGCGAGCTGGCGCAGGGAGCGGCAGCGCTGGAAGCAGAAATCCAGGAGCTGGCCGGTGAGAATTTCAATGTCGGTTCCCCCAAGCAGCTCGGTGAAATCCTGTTCGACAAGATGAGCCTGCCGGGCGGCTCGAAGACCAAGACCGGGCAATGGTCCACCTCCGCCCAGGCGCTTGAAGATCTCGCGGCCGCCGGACACGAACTGCCGCGCAAGATCGTTGACTGGCGGCAGCTGACCAAGCTCAGATCCACCTATACCGACGCGCTGCCCGGCTTCATCAATCCCGAGACCAAACGGGTGCACACCTCGTTCGCGATGGCAGCGACGACCACCGGACGGCTGTCATCGTCCGATCCCAACATCCAGAACATTCCGGTGCGTACCGCCGAAGGCCGCAAGATCCGTACCGCCTTCATCGCCGAACCCGGCAATGTGCTGATCTCGGCGGACTACAGCCAGATCGAACTCAGGGTGCTGGCGCATGTCGCCAATATTCCGCAACTGACCCAGGCCTTCGCCGATGGCGTCGACATTCACGCCATGACCGCGTCTGAAATGTTCGGCGTTCCCATTGAGGGCATGCCGTCGGAAGTGCGCCGTCGCGCCAAGGCGATCAATTTCGGCATTATATACGGCATTTCGGCGTTCGGGCTGGCCAACCAGCTTGGCATCGAGCGGTCGGAGGCGGGAGACTATATCCGCAAATATTTCGAGCGATTCCCCGGCATCAAGGACTACATGGAAGCCACCAAGGCGGAAGCCAAGGAGCATGGTTATGTGACCACCATCTTCGGCCGCCGGGCGCATTATCCCGAAATCAAGTCACCGAACGCACAGGTGCGCGCCTTCAACGAGCGCGCCGCCATCAATGCGCCGATTCAGGGCTCCGCCGCCGACATCATCCGCCGCGCCATGCTGCGGATGGAGCCGGCACTCGACGCCGCCGGGCTGAAGGCGCGGATGCTGTTGCAGGTGCACGACGAACTGATCTTCGAAGCAGCGGAAACGGATGCGGAAAAGATCATTCCAACCATTGTCGAGGTGATGGAAAACGCCGCCATGCCTGCCATCGACATGGCGGTGCCGCTGAAAGTCGACGCACGTGCCGCACTGAATTGGGACGAGGCGCATTAGCGTCAGGCACGCCTGGGCCATATTGCGGGGCTGGCTGTATATACGGGCGTTAAAAGATTGTGACTTTGCGACAGACGGTATTTGTCTGACGCCATCAACGCCCAATGGAGGGTGGGCTTGATTTTGCTTCGCGAAGGCGCCTGCCATGCCGAAATCCCTGACCGTGTTTGCCAGCACACCGACCGCAGCGTTGGTACTGGCCGATTTCCTGATATCGCCGGTGGACCAGGCAGCGCCATCGGCGTTTACGCCCTCATGCAGACGCTGCTGCCATTTTTGGCTTTTGCCATTGCAACAGGATTGCCCGGCTTGGTATTCCGCAACCGGCAAGGCTTGCGGGTGAGATATTGGAGAACGTGACTGACAATCAGGGTCTGGTGCTTGAAGACGCCCGCGCCGCTGGCGGCCAGGTGCACGAGGTCGATCCGGCATGAGCGACATTGCCGCCCGCTATATGGATCTGCCGGTTTCCGATGCGCTTGATCGCTTGCGCGCAGCTCTGTCCGATGGGCCAAATGCCGTGCTTGCGGCACCTCCCGGTGCCGGCAAGACCACGCTGGTGCCGCTGGTGCTCAAGGATGAACCCTGGCTGGGGGGCAAGATCATCCTGATCGAACCGCGGCGGCTGGCGGCGCGGGCCGCGGCGCGACGGATGGCGGCGATGCTGGGGGAAGAGGTTGGTGGAACCGTCGGCTACCGGATGCGACTCGACACGAAGGTGTCGGCCAGAACGCGCATTGAGGTGGTGACCGAGGGCGTGTTCACCCGCTTGGCGCTGTCATCGCCGGATCTCGAGGGCATCGATTGCGTCATCTTCGACGAGTTTCACGAACGCGCGCTGGAGGCTGATTTCGGCCTGGCGCTGGCGCTTGATATCCAGTCCGGGCTGCGCGAGGATCTGCGCATTCTGGTGATGTCGGCAACGCTTGATACAGCGCGCGTCGCAGCACTGCTTGACGATTGTCCGGTGATCGAGAGCAAGGGCCGGAGCCATCCGGTTGAACAGAGATATCTCGACCGCCCTGCCGGCCAGCGTATCGAAATCGCCATGACCAGTGCCATCGAGATGCTTCACCGCACCGAAACCGGCTCAATCCTCGCGTTTTTGCCGGGGCAAGGCGAAATCCGGCAGGTGGCGGCCAGGCTTGAGGGCCGTCTGGGATTGATGACGGACGTGCAGCCGCTTTATGGCGGGCTGAGTTCGGCTGACCAGGATGCCGCGATCAGGCCAGCGCCGGAACGGCGACGCAAGGTGGTTTTGTCCACGCCGGTGGCGGAAAGCTCGATCACCATTGACGGCGTGCGTATCGTCATCGACAGCGGGCTGGTGCGGCAACCGGTCTATGAACCATCGACCGGCATTACCCGGCTTGAAACCATCCGGGCTTCACAAGCCTCCGCCGATCAACGCGCCGGACGGGCCGGACGAACAGCGCCTGGTATTGCCGTGCGGCTATGGCGGGCCGAACAGACCAAGGCGTTGCCCGCCTTTTCAACGCCGCAGGTACTGGCAAGCGACTTGTCCGCCATGGTGCTCGACTGCCTGGCCTGGGGCGTCAAATCTCCCCGCAGTTTGCGTTTCATCGATCAGCCGCCCGACGCGGCAATCGAGGAAGCGCGCGCCCTGCTTCACAAACTTGGCGCTACCGGTGCAGACGGTGGATTAACCGCCCGGGGCAAGCGCATGCGCGATTTGGCGTTGCCGCCGCGGCTGGCCTCGATGGTGGTTGCCGGAGACGAAGACGGGCACGGCTTCGCCGCGGCCGAACTGGCCGTACTGCTGACAGAACAGGGACTGGGCGGGCAGGATGTGGATCTCGAAGGCCGGCTGTCACGGTTTCGCAATGACCGAACGCCGAGAGGATCAGCCGCCAGGGCTCTGACGGCGCGGCTGGCGGGCGGAGGCAAGTTCAAGCGCGCCCACGAGGCGATCCCGGCGGCTGGCCTGCTCGCACATGCCTTTCCCGACCGCATCGCGCGGCAAAGGGGCGGCCGGGGCCGGTTCGTGCTGGCAAACGGCCGGGGCGCGACACTGGATGAGACGGACCGTTTGGCCGGCGCGGAATTCCTGGTGATCGCTGATCTGAGCGGCAAGGCCCAGGCAGCGCGAATTCTCGCTGCGGCGGAGTTGACAGGGCAAGCCCTGGAGGATGTGCTGCTTGAGCAGGCGACGCAAGCTGACGAGTGTGTCTTTGATGCGCAGTCAGGTTCGGTCCGCGCCCGGCGGGTCAGCCGGCTTGGCGCCATCACGCTTGCCGAAACGCCACTGCCCAAGCCCGACGACATGGCCGCGATGGCCGTCCTGTGCACGGCGATCCGCAAAATCGGCGTCAAGGCATTACCGTTTTCCGCCGCCGGGCTGCAATTGCGCGACCGGATCAGCTTTTTGCACCGCAGTCTCGGAGCTGCCTGGCCGGATGTGTCCGACGGAGCGTTGCTCGAGGATCTCGAAACCTGGTTCGCCCCGTTCCAGCCAGGGATCACCTCCCTGAGGGAGATCGGCCGCGATGGTCTCAACGAGGGTTTGCTGTCTCTGTGCGGACCCGGCGCAAAAGCCCAGATCGCCAGGCTTGCGCCGACCCATTACGAGGCGCCGACCGGATCGCGCGTGCCGATCCGCTATGACGAGGACAGTCCGGTGGTGGCCATCCGCGTGCAGGAACTTTTTGGTGAAACCCGGCATCCGGCGATTGCCGGGGGACAATTGCCGCTGACGCTGGAATTGCTGTCGCCGGCGCACCGGCCGATTCAGACCACGCGCGATCTGCCGGGATTCTGGCAAGGCTCCTGGGCCGATGTGCGTGCCGACATGCGCGGACGCTATCCGCGCCATCCCTGGCCAGAAAATCCGGCCGCGACCGGGCCCACCCGTCGCGCAAAACCGCGCGGGACTTGACGCACGCCAGTTCACTGTTTCTGCATGTGGTTATCACAAAACCGCCGCACCCTTTGTGCACCATGCATTCAAGCGGTTTCAGCCAAACCGATTGTCCAACACCGGTTTGGTACGATAGACCAGAATCCATGACCCTATTCCCGCCTTTTCTGGACGATCATTCCATCCGCCACCGTTTGCGCCTGCAAACCCTGATCCGGCTTCGGTGGCTGGCCGTGCTCGGCCAGAGCGCCACGGTGCTGATCATCGCCCACGGCTACGGATTCGACGTTCCGGAATTTCCATCCTTTACCCTGATCGCCTGCTCGGCCTATCTCAATATTTTCCTATCCGTCCGCTTCCCTGCCGCCCACCGGCTGCCGCCGCTTGGTGCGACGGCTATCTTGTCTTTTGATGTGGCGCAGCTGTCGGGTCTGCTGTTCCTGACCGGAGGGCTGGCCAATCCGTTTTCCGTGCTGTTGTGCGTTCCGGTGATTATTTCATCGGCATCACAGCCGGTGCGCCATACGCTCGGTCTCGGCGCGTTGTCGGTGGCCATCGTCACGGTGCTGGTGTTTTATTCATTGCCGCTCCCCTGGTACCCCGACAGCAGTTTCGAGGTTCCGTATCTGCTGATCGCCGGCACATGGATCGCCATCGTCTCGACCACGGCGTTCGCTGCGTTCTATTCCTTTCAGGTTTCCGCCGAGGCCAATCAGCTTGCCGATGCGCTGGCCGCGACCGAACTGGTCCTGCAACGCGAGCAACATCTCTCGGCGCTCGATGGGCTGGCGGCGGCAGCGGCGCATGAACTGGGAACGCCGCTGGCGACCATTCAGATCGTGGCCAAGGAGATGGAAAAGGCCCTGGCCGACGATCCCCGGTTTACCGACGATCTGATGCTGCTGCGCAGTCAGAGTGAACGCTGCCGCGATATCCTGAAACGCCTGTCCACCCTTTCAGCCGAAGACGAGGCGCATATGGTGAGATTGCCGCTGGCCTCGCTGATCGAGGAAGTCATCGCACCGCACCGGGAATTTGGAATCGCCATTGATGTCGTTCACGAAAAAACCGGAATGCGCGAGCCGGTCGGCCGCCGCAACCCCGGCATTCTGTTCGGTTTGGGAAATCTGATCGAGAACGCTGTAGACTTCGCCCATGAACGCGTTACCGTTACGGTTTCCCACGGGCAGGACCGGCTCGACATCATCATTGATGATGACGGGCCGGGGTTTGCGCCCGATGTTCTCGCCCAGATAGGAGTTCCGTTCATGAACCGGCGCAACCGCCTGGATCACGAGAAGGCCGGTGGCCTGGGGCTTGGATTGTTTATCGCCAAGACGTTGCTGGAGCGGTCCGGCGCGCAATTGGCATTTTCCAACAAACAACCGCCTCAAACCGGAGCGCGTGTCCAGGTCACATGGCCACGCGAAAAAATGGACCTGTTTGGATCGGGAATGCCGCAAGAAAATGCGGCTGGAACTGGATAAATTGCAAATTGACGTTAAATTGAAGATACAGATCCGTATTGCGTACGCCCCCAAGGTGAATCATGACTGACAACAGTTTCCAGCCAACAGAAACCCGATCCATCGGGCCGGACCCGACACTTCTGCTTGTGGACGATGACGGCCCTTTTTTACGAAGGCTTGCCCGCGCCATGGAAGCCCGGGGTTTCGAGGTCGAAATCGCCGAGAGTGTGGCCGAGGGTCTTGCCAAGGCCAAGGCCAACACACCCAAATACGCCGTGGTGGACATGCGGCTTCAGGACGGCAACGGGTTGGATGTCATTGAAGCAATCCGCGAACGCCGGGATGACACACGCATCATCGTACTGACCGGTTACGGCAATATTGCCACGGCTGTGACCGCGGTGAAACTGGGAGCGATCGACTATCTGGCCAAACCCGCCGACGCCGATGAGGTTTTCGCGGCACTGACCCGCAAACCCGGCGAGCGTGCGGAAGTTCCCGAAAATCCCATGTCGGCTGACCGGGTTCGCTGGGAGCATATTCAACGGGTCTATGAAATGTGCGACCGCAATGTCTCGGAGACCGCGCGGCAGCTCAACATGCACAGGCGTACCTTGCAGCGGATCCTCGCCAAGCGCGCGCCGCGCTGATTTCCAGTTTGCCGGTCCGGCGCAACCGTTGGGAAATCCGGTTGGCGCATTTCGTGGAATTGCTCCAGGATTGGCCTTATCCAGCAGACAATTCAGCCTGCAACAGACGGTCAGCGGCAGCGCGGGCAAATCTCAGCAGCATTGCCTTGCGAGACGCCGCGGCAAGCCGGTGCTCTGGTGCTTCACGCAGCAGATGACCGGACCATTCATCAGCGATGATCAAGCCACAGTCTTCAGGAAACAGGTGTGCGGGTACGCCGGCATGGGTGGCGAAAAACAGCCGGTCGCAATGAAGACGGTAGTCAGGCCATTTGGTATCGGCCCGGAAATCTTCGACGGAGGACTTGATCTCGACGATCCAGATTTCACCGGTTCCGCTGAGCCCGACCAGATCGGCGCGGCGGCCGGATGCCAGGGTCAATTCGGCCACCATTGACAGGCGCAAATCGAAAAACAGCCGCTGCACGCCCCGGCGCACCATCAACGCCCGGTCGGACTGACGGCCATCGATCAGCGGGTTGTCCGAATGGGGAGAGATGATTGGCATGATCCATATTTGCCCCGGTTCCGATGCTGCCGCAACGTCCGGTGGCAGTCTTGTTGCAGAAAAACAATGGCTTTTGACAAAGCGTGAAGTCCTGTGCGTTTTTTCTTTGAAAACCGTTGCATGGTTAGGACTTGTTTAAAATAACCGAGGTCAAGTTGTGCGCGATTCTAATTCGGCGTCAACACCTTGCCCTCGGAAGATCCCATCATGACAACTCGCTTTTCGCTTACCATTGCAGCTCTGGTCGCAGCATTTTCGCTTGCGGCTTGTTCTCCCAGCTCGGAGGGCGGTGGTTCCGACACCATTTTCACCTCCGAATACGGCACCGTCAAGGATTCGGGATATTCCATTCCGGCCGTTCCGATCAGCAAGGTCGACAAGCGGTTCCACCGCCAGATCGTCTCCTACAGCACCAAGGAGAAGCCCGGCACGATCATTGTAGATACACCCAACCGGTTCTTGTATCTGGTGCTGCCGGGCAGGAAAGCGGTGCGTTACGGCATCGGCGTCGGCAAGGCCGGATTTGCCTGGGAAGGCGAAGCCTATATTGCCTGGAAACAGCAATGGCCGACCTGGACGCCGCCCCGGGAAATGATTGACCGCAAGCCTTCGCTTGCCAAATACGGCAAGGACGGCATGCAGCCCGGCCTGACCAATCCGCTCGGCGCGCGTGCGCTTTATCTGTTCAACCAGAAGGGCGAGGACACGCTTTTCCGGCTGCATGGCACACCCGAATGGAACTCGATCGGCACGGCTGCATCTTCGGGTTGCATTCGCCTGATGAACCAGGACATCATCGATCTCTATGAGCGTGTCCGTCCCGGCAAGAGCGCCCGGGTGATCGTCAAGCAATAATCTTCACGCATCTCGCAAACAAAAACCCGCCGGAGCGATCCGGCGGGTTTTTGATGCGTCATCCCGGCCACGATCGCCGGATAAAGCGCTGTCAGGCGCTGGCGGCCTTGAGTTCGAGGCGACGCCGGTGCAGCACCGGTTCGGTGTAGCCGTTGGGCTGGGCGCGGCCTTCCAGGACCAGTTCCACCGCAGCCTGGAACGCCACCGACTTGTCGTAATCCGGCGCCATCGCGTGATACGCCGGATCTCCCGCGTTCTGGCCGTCCACGACAATCGCCATGCGCTTCATGGTCTCGATGATCTGGTCCTTTGTCACCACGCCGTGATGCAGCCAATTGGCCATGTGCTGTGCCGAAATCCTCAGCGTCGCACGATCTTCCATCAGCCCGACATTGTTGATGTCGGGAACCTTGGAGCAGCCAACACCCTGATCAACCCAGCGCACGACATAGCCCAGGATGCCTTGTGCATTGTTGTCGATTTCGCGCTGGATTTCCTCGGGCGTCCAGTTCGGATTCTTCGCCACCGGGATCGACAGGATGTCATCGAGCCTGGCGCGAGAGCGTGATTTGAGGCCGGACTGAACTTCGCTCACATTGACCTTGTGATAATGCGTGGCGTGCAGGGTGGCCGCCGTTGGTGAAGGTACCCAGGCGCAATTGGCTCCGGCTTTCGGATGGCCGATTTTCTGCTCCAGCATCGCGGCCATCAGATCCGGCATGGCCCACATGCCCTTGCCGATCTGGGCGTGACCGGCAAGACCGCATTCCAGACCGACATCGACATTCCAGTTCTCGTAAGCAGAGATCCAGGCGGCCTGCTTCATGTCGCCCTTGCGGATCATCGGTCCGGCTTCCATCGAGGTGTGGATTTCGTCGCCGGTCCGGTCGAGGAAGCCGGTGTTGATAAACACCACCCGCTCGCTGGCGGCGCGGATACACTCCTTCAGATTGATGGTGGTGCGGCGCTCCTCGTCCATGATGCCCATCTTGATGGTATTGGGCTTCATGCCGAGCGCAGCTTCGACGCGCGAGAAAATCTCGACGGCGAAAGCCACTTCTTCAGGGCCATGCATCTTCGGCTTGACCACATACATCGACCCGGCAGTCGAATTGGCCCGCCGTCCATCCGGTCCAATGTCGTGCAGGGCGATCAATCCGGTCACGAACGCATCCATGATGCCTTCGGGGATCTCGTTGCCATCCCGGTCAAGGATAGCCGGATTTTTCATCAGGTGGCCGACATTGCGGACCAGCATCAGCGAGCGGCCCTTGAGCGTTGCGTTCTTGCCTTCGGGTGTGGTGAAATCGAGATCGCCGTTGAGCTTGCGGACAAAGCTTTTGCCACCCTTGTGCACTTCTTCCGCAAGGTCGCCCTTCATCAGGCCAAGCCAGTTGCGGTAGACCAGCGTCTTGTCCTCGGCGTCGACGGCAGCAATTGAATCCTCGCAATCCATGATGGTGGTGAGAGCCGACTCGAGTCCGATATCGCCGATACCTGCCGGATCGGTCTTGCCGATCATGCTGTCCGGATCGACAAGAACCACAGAGTGCAGGCCGTTCTTTTCGAAATAGAGCCGGTAAGCCTGCTCATCCTCACGCTTGAAGCCGGTGTACTGCGCCGGATCGGCGAGCGCCGTCTCGCCTTTGGCAGTCTCGATCTTCAGCTCACCCTTGTCAAAATCGAAGCCGGTGACATCGGCCCATTTTGCATTCGCCAACGGAACACTGTCATCAAGAAACGACTTGGCCCAGGCGATCACACGGGCACCGCGGCCCTCGTCATATCCACCGGCCCCAGGTAGATCGCCCAGTGCATCGGTGCCGTACAGCGCGTCATAGAGCGACCCCCAGCGGGCATTGGCGGCATTGAGCGCAAAGCGCGCATTCATCACCGGGACCACCAGTTGCGGACCCGCGACGGACGCGATTTCCGGATCGACATTTTCGGTCGATACCTGGACCGGGCCGCCTTCGGGAAGCAGATAGCCGATCGATTTCAGGAATTCCTTGTAGGCATCGAGATCATGGGGCGCGCCGTTTTTGCGATGCCATTCATCGATTTTTTCCTGCAAGGCATCCCGTTTGGCGAGCAGCGCATGGTTTTTTGGCGCCAGATCATCAATGGCGGCGCCGAAGGCCTCGAAAAAACCGTCAGCCTCAACCCCGGTTCCGGGCAGCGCTTCATCAACAATGAACTCATAGAGGTCGGCGCTGATCTTGAGGCCATTCTTTTCAATTCGCTTCACAGCATGTCTCCTCTTAGCGAGCGCTGTGCTTTTCAACGGTTCGCACAAACGCTCTGTCTCTTGTTATTCACGCGGTCACGGGCGGAACGTCGCCTTCCCCGCCTTGCCTCAAATCGCTTCGAGGCGAGACGGAGTCCGCCGCATTATGGCCGGACCCTGCCGTCCAGGCGATTGCCTGTCAATTCATCTAAGGTGCAAATGATTTATTCCGATTTGGAACAAATCATTTGCTTGCTATGCGCGGTCGCCCCGAGGCCGATGCGCTAAAACGCGCTTCGATCAGCTTTTCCAGGCCCTCGATCAGTGGCATGTCGATATGTTCCTGCAGCTCAATGACGGGGCTTTCGGCACCGCTGCGAATCGCGGCCGCGCGGGCCTCTGTGGTGGAGATTTGCCGCGCGCAGTCGAAGGCATCGTCACGGCTTTTGAACATCCGGCGTTCACCACCGCCATTGACCGCATAACGGCCTTCGTCGGGTTCGGTGACGAAAACCGTCACCGTCTGACGCACCTGCCCTACAACCGCGCCCACCGCATTGGCGACCCCGGCGTGAACCGGCACGAAACTTTCGACCTTCAGCATGGCTGCGATCGCCGGATAGTGAACCGGAGCGGAAGCGCCGAGAGCGACGAGCGGTCGGTCAAGTGTGACGCCGAAGCGAACAAATCCCGGCGTGCCGCTCAACGCGCGGTCGATGAGAGTTGATGTGGTGGCGTCGACGCCAGTCATCCCCTGATCCGCCATCAGCGCGGACAGAACAACCTCGGAGCTCTGTCGGGTGAGTCGCGCCGACACCTGTTCGGCGAACATCGCAGGCGTGTCAGCAACAGCGCGCCCTGAACCCGATTTGCGGCGTGCAAGGATCTCCGCACCCAGACGCGCGGCCTGCTTGTTCCATTGATCCTGCCGTCCCAGAACATGCATGGCGTCGGATGGTGTAAAACCGGAAATCAGAACCAGGCCGCGGCTGACCAGCCGGTCAAGCGTTGCCCTTTGCGCGGTGCTCGACAACACCACGTCCAGCGGCTGCGGTTCAAGCCCGAGCTTGTCATAAAGCGCCGCCTCCTGGGGCGCCAACCCTGCCGCCATTGCATCGGGCAGACCAGTGCGCACCGCAAACCGGCCATCCTGACGCCCCGGATAGGAAGCCCGCAATTGCCGCTCGAGCACCGGAAGAACAGCCTGTGGCCAAAGATGTGCGGCCAGACTCAGTGGCATCAAACGGCGCGGGCCAAGGGTCATGCCTGCGTCCAGACCGCCCTCGTCAAGCCGCACCTCGGAATCCCCCCCCAGCCCGAATGTGTGCATCGCCACCGCCTCGACCATGGTGCGATAGCGTCCGACCGTGGCGCCTTCGACATCGAGTCGGGGATGGCCGCCATCCAGCACCGCGATGTCAGTTGTAGTACCGCCAATGTCCGAAACCACGGCATTGTCGAGACCGGTGAGATGGCGCGCGCCCACCAGGCTCGCTGCCGGACCTGACAGAATCGTCTCGATTGGCCGCAGCAGCGCCTCGTCGGAGGAAATCAGCGCCCCATCGCCGCGCACCACCATCAATGGCGCGGTAATGCCGCGCTTGCCCAGATAACCACTGGTCGCATCGATCAACCGGGCAACCATCGAGATCAGCCGCGCATTCAGCAATGTCGTCAGCGCCCGGCGCGGGCCGCCAAGCCGGGACGACAAATCATGACTGCAGGTCACCGGCAACGCCGTCCGCTCCCGAATCAGGGCGCGCACGGCGATCTCGTGAGCCGGATTGCGGACAGCAAAATAGCCGGCGATCGCAACTGCAGCGACATCATTCGCCAACTCGTCGAGACGCGCCTCAAGCGGGGCCAGGTCAAGCGGCGTTTCGCGGCCATGCACATCATGTCCGCCGTTGAGATAAATCACCGGATCACTGCCCAGGGCTTCGGCCAGGCCGTCACGCTTGAGGTCCTCGGGGGAAAAGCCGATCATCACCAGGCCCGCGCGGCCGCCTTGTCCTTCGACCAGCGCATTGGTGGCCAGCGTGGTCGACAGCGACACCAGTCTGATGCGCGCGGTGGCGCCGCCGATCTCCGACAGCACCGTTTCAACCGCGCCGGCAACGCCCACGGCCAGATCATGACGCGTGGTCAGCGCCTTGGCCGAAGCCAGGATGCCTTCGCTTTCGCTGTAAAGCACCGCATCGGTATAGGTGCCACCGGTATCAATGCCGAGAAACAGGGGGGATGTCATGTCTGCGGTCCAATCAGGCACTTTGGCGTTTTCTCTCATCACCTTGTCACATAGAATGGTTTGTCATGCGGACGCCATACCCTTTTCATGGCGCTCAAGGTCAGATCTGGGAGGGCCGCTTTCGGTGAGACCGGTTTATCGGCGACTGACCTGCATCGGCAGCCCGCCCTCGGGTTGGGTGGTGAGTTTCTGAACCGGCCAGGGCCTGGTTTCGGCAACGCAATCAAAACGGTACCTGGACAGCAATACGCCAAGTGCGATCACCGCCTCCTGAAGCGCGAAGGTCGCACCGATGCAGATACGCGGCCCGACACCAAACGGCAGATACTGATACCGATCGATCGCACCGCGATTTTCGGGCAGGAAGCGGGAGGGGATGAAGGCTTCGGGCCTGTCCCACAGCTTGGTATGGCGGTGCAATGTCCAGGGCATCACAAGCATCGTGGTGCCGGCTTCAATCGTCACGGTCTCGCCCTTGCCGTCATCCCACTGGTCATCCTCGATCGCCGCACGATTGATCGATGGCGCCGGTGGATAAAGCCGCATTGCCTCCTCAAACGCAGCCCTCGTCCACGGCATCATGTCGAGCCATTTGACCGGATCGGCCTCACTTGCGGTCACCACGTCGATCTCGGCTTCCACCTTCTCCCGGTCGGACGGCGAATTGGCCAGGCAATAGAGCGTCCAGCCAAGCGCCCGCGCCGTGGTTTCATGACCCGCGCCGATGAAGGTGATGATGTTGTCCTCGATCTCGTCGATGGTCAGTCCATCCGGACCCTGAAGCCGGATAAGCAAGGTGAGGAAATCCTCGGGCACGGCTTCCGGATCGGTTTTCATCAGACGCTGGCGGTCGGCCATGGTCTGTTTGACGATGTTCCTGAATTTGGCGAGCACAGTTCTGCCGAACAGCCGGCGGATGCGCGGCACCCATGAGGGCGCCTTGAGCAAATCCATCGGATCGACCCGGCCCATGGTCGAGAGCAGCTTTTCGATATCGCCGGCAAATTCCGCCTCGGTTCCGGCAACCTGCCCCGAGAAAAGTGTGGCGGAGAGAATGTCGAAAGTCAGTTCGGTCATGTCGACGGCGATGTCACGGACTTCACCGCTCGCCGCGGCGGTTTCGTAGCGGGTGGTGAAGGCGCGGGATTGCTCCAGCATCTTCTCGGCGAAGCCCTGAGCATGGCGTGGTGTGAACACCGGCGCCATGGCCTTGCGCGAGCGCCGCCAGGTCTCGCCTTCCGCGGTCAACAGACCATCGCGCAGGATCGGCCGCAGAATCAGCTGGCGGATCGTCGCCATGCGGTAGTTGCGCGCGTTGTCGACAAGCACATGGCGTACCAGACCGGGGTGGTTGACGATCAGCGTGCGTTCGTTGAAAAACTTCGTCTTCATCCATTGCAGCCGGAAGGACGGCTCGCCCCACAGCTCAAGCGGATTGCGCATGACGGTGCGAATGATCTCAAGCCGCGACGGCGGTGTCGTACGCGGCACCGGAGCCGGCGGCACGAACGGGCGGGTGATGACGGACATGAAATCTTCCTTTCTGGTTCCGGCCTTTGGGTCCCGGCAGGTTCATCCCCATATATGCATTCCAAAACCCACAATTCCATGGCGTCGCGGATTTGGTTTTCGCCACCTGCCCGCCTATACTGAAAGTTCGTATACGCGGTGATTCGTTGCCGCATTTCCCATCTTTTTCAGCCTGGCACAGCCGCTCTGGACCGAAAGACCTGCATGATGAATGATACGCCCGAGACAATCCCGACCGTGGAGGCCGAATATGGCGCCGAATCGATCAAGGTTCTCAAGGGCCTGGATGCCGTGCGCAAACGGCCGGGCATGTATATAGGCGACACCGATGACGGCTCCGGCCTGCATCACATGGTCTACGAAGTCGTGGACAATGCCATCGACGAAGCGCTGGCAGGCCATGCGGACCGCGTCACCGTGACGCTCAATCCGGACGGATCGGTGACTGTAACAGACAATGGCCGCGGGATTCCGACCGACATACACCAGGGCGAAGGCATTTCCGCGGCTGAAGTGATCATGACCCAGTTGCATGCTGGCGGCAAGTTCGACCAGAATTCCTACAAGGTATCAGGGGGCTTGCACGGGGTTGGCGTTTCGGTGGTCAACGCGCTGTCGGTCTGGTTGAAGCTGGTTGTCCGGCGCAAGGGCAAGATCCACGAGATCGGTTTCACCCACGGCGTCGCCGATGCCCCATTGAAGGTTATCGGTGATTGCGGCGACGAGACCGGCACCGAAGTGACCTTCATGCCCAGCAGCGAAACGTTCACGATGATCGATTTCGATTTCGGAACACTCGAGCATCGTCTGCGCGAACTGGCGTTTCTCAATTCCGGCGTCCGCATTCTGCTGGCCGACCGGCGTCATTCCGACGTCAAAGAGCTGGAATTGTATTATGAAGGCGGTCTGGAAGCCTATGTGCGCTATCTCGATCGCTCCAAGAAACCGCTGGTCGTCGACCCGGTGACGCTCTTGGGCGAAAAGGACGGTATCGTTGTTGAACTCGCCATGTGGTGGAACGACAGCTACCACGAGAATGTGCTGTGCTTCACCAACAACATCCCCCAGCGCGACGGCGGCACACACATGGCCGGTTTCCGCGCCGCGCTGACCCGGCAGATGGTGGCCTATGCCGACAATTCCGGCATGACCAAGAAGGAAAAAGTGTCGCTGACCGGCGATGATTGCCGCGAAGGCCTGACCGCGGTCTTGTCGGTGAAAGTGCCTGATCCGAAATTCTCGTCGCAGACCAAGGACAAGCTGGTGTCGTCGGAGGTTCGGCCCGCCGTTGAAAATCTGGTCAACTCGACGCTGAGCGCCTGGCTTGAGGAGCATCCGGCAGAATCGAAGATTCTTGTCGGCAAGGTTATCGAAGCAGCCGCCGCGCGGGAAGCCGCACGCAAGGCGCGCGAACTGGCGCGGCGCAAGGGCGCGCTCGACATCTCCTCGCTGCCCGGCAAGCTTGCAGACTGTTCGGAGAAGGATCCGGCCAAGTCGGAACTGTTCCTGGTCGAGGGCGATTCGGCGGGCGGATCGGCCAAGCAGGGCCGATCGCGCGAAAACCAGGCGATTCTGCCGCTTCGAGGCAAGATTCTCAATGTCGAGCGAGCCCGGTTCGACAAGATGCTGTCGAGCCAGGAAATCGGCACGCTGATCATGGCGCTGGGGACAGGCATCGGCAAGGACGAGTTCAACGCCGACAAGCTGCGGTATCACAAGATCATCATCATGACCGACGCCGATGTCGACGGCGCCCATATTCGGACCCTGCTGCTGACTTTCTTCTTCCGGCAGATGCCGGAGCTGATCGAGCGCGGCCACCTCTATATCGCCCAGCCGCCGCTCTACAAGGTTTCGCGCGGCAAGTCCGGCCAGTACCTCAAGGATGAGAAGGCGATGGAAGACTATCTGGTCACGACCGGTCTTGATGAAGCCGCATTGGAGCTTTCAACCGGTGAAGTGCGTATCGGGGCCGATCTGAAAGACACGATCACCGATGCGCTGAGAATGCGGGCGCTGCTGGAAGGCCTGCATTCACGTTATGATCATTCCGTTGTCGAGCAGGCAGCCATCGCCGGCGCCTTCAATCCGGAGCGGATTACCGATCCTGCCTCGTCGGAAGCAATGGTCGCGGAAGTCGCCCGGCGGCTTGACATGATCGCCGAGGAATCAGAGCGCGGATGGACCGGAGTCACCAGCGACAATGGGTACCGGTTTGAACGCGTGGTGCGCGGCGTCAAGGAATCAGCATATCTCGACTCCGGGCTGATCGGCAGCCAGGACGCGCGGATGATCGATCAGATGAACACCAAGCTGCGCGATGTCTATACCGAACCTCCAGTGCTGAGGCGCAAGGAAGGCGGAACCCAGATTTCAGGACCGCGTGAGCTGCTTCAGGCGGTGTTTGCCGTCGGCCGCAAGGGTCTGACCATTCAGCGCTACAAGGGCCTTGGCGAGATGAATGCCGAGCAATTGTGGGAAACAACGCTTGATCCGCATGCCCGTTCGCTGCTGCAGGTCCGGGTCAATGACGCGGTGGATGCCGACAGCCTGTTTTCGCGGCTTATGGGCGACGAGGTCGAACCACGGCGCGAGTTCATCCAGGAAAATGCGCTCTCGGTCGCCAACCTCGATATCTGATCGAACATCATTTCAGACGTAAAAGCGCCGCCGCCCCGAGCTGGAGCGGCGGCGCTTTTGCAACGCCAATTCTTGTATTCAGGTCAGCCGCGACCCTTCCAGGGCACCAGCCATTTCTCGGCCATGCGCATCAGGATGTCGATGCCGTAGCCGATGATGCCGATCAGGATGATGCCGAGAATCACGATGTCGGTGAGCTGGAACTTCGAAGCGTTGACGATCATCATGCCGGCGCCGCGATCGGCGGCAACCAGTTCGGCGGCAACCACCGTGCCCCAACAGACACCCATGGCGACGCGCGCTCCGGTGAAGATTTCCGGCAGCGAGTTGGGCACAATGACGTGTCTGAGGATCTGCCATTTCGACGCTCCGAGCGAATAGGCCGCGTGCACCTTGGAGATGCGCACACCCGAAACCCCGGCGCGCGCGGCAATGGTCATGATCCACAGCGCCGCCAGGAACAGCAGAATGATCTTGCCTTCCTCGCCGATGCCGAACCAGATGATGATCAGCGGGATCAACGCCAATGGCGGCACCGGACGCATGAATTCCACAATCGGATCGAACCAGCCGCGAAACCAGTTTGACAGTCCCATTGCGTAGCCGAGCGGGATGCCGATGATGCTGCCGATGACGAAGCCGACCAGCACCCGGCCGAGTGACGAGCCGAGATGTTCCCACAGCGAGACATTCTTGTAGCCGTCGCTGGCGATTTCACCCAGGCGGCTGAGAACGGCTTCCGGCGCCGGCAACCAGATCGGTTCCATCTGCCAGCCCTTGTCCGGCTTGATCGACAGGCTGCCCTTGGAGGTCATGGTGACATCGCCGTTAGCGAAACGCACCGTTTCGCCGGGTGCGACGGGTTTTCCATCAATGGCTACGAGGCTGTAGCTGTCTTCCTTGCCGCCAATGTCGTTTTCATTGGGGCGGCTGAGAACCGATCTCCAGGCGCCAATCTTCACCGCGTCATCCACCGCAAACGTGTGCGGCTTGTCAGATACTTCCGGAAGAGCCACCTCCTCGCCAACACGGTAAACCCGCATGTGCACCACTGCATCATCGGTTTCACCGCCAGCGTTGCGGGCCGTGTAGGTGAAGCTTGTATCGCCGACGAAAGGACCCGGCACATGCAAGGGCGTTATGACCGAGCCGGTGAAGGCGCCCCAGATGGCAAACAAGGCAATGATCGAGACCACCGACGCAAAACGGTTTGGCGACACAGCGCTTTCATCGCCGAAGGTCACGGTTTTCAGGCTGGTGAAGTCATGGATGTGGTGCCGCGAGCGCTCCCAGAACCGGTAGGCAAAATAGGCCAGCGCGAAGATTGCCAGATAGAGAAGAAAGACAATCATGCGGTTTCCTCCTGCCGGCCCATGATTTCTTCTTCCATATCCCAGATCATGCCGAGGATCTCTTCCCGGCGCTGGTTGAATTCGGGTTCCTTCTTGACCAGGCGCAGATCGCGGCCGACTCCCATCTCGGCAAAGGGCAAATTGTATTCCTGGTGAATCCGACCGGGCCGCGGAGCCATTACCAACAGCCGTTCGCCCAGAAGCAGCGCTTCCTCGACCGAATGGGTGATCAGTATGATGGTCTTGCCGGTTTCCTTCCAGAGCTTGAGCACCAGACCCTGCATCTTCTCGCGGGTCAAAGCATCGAGCGCGCCGAGGGGCTCGTCCATCAATATGACGTCCGGGTCGTTGGCCAAACATCGCGCCAGCGCCACGCGCTGCTGCATGCCGCCGGACAATTCGTAGATCATCTTGTCTCCGAAATCCTGCAGGCCGACCGTGCGGAGCAGATTTTCGACGATGGGTGTGGTGTGAGATGCCGGCTTGCCGGCCATGTCGGGTCCGAACGAGATGTTGCGGCGGACACTCATCCATTCAAACAATGCGCCTTGCTGAAACACCATGCCGCGCTCCGGGCCGGGACCGGTGACATGCTTGCCGTTGAGAGTGACTCTGCCGTCAGTGGGGGCGAGAAATCCGGCGACAATGTTGAGAAGTGTGGTCTTGCCGCAACCCGAAGGGCCCAGCACTGCCAGAAGCTCGCCTTTTGCCAGCTCCAGCGAGACATTCTTGAGCGCTTGAACAGATCCGCCATCGGGCAGGTCAAAGCGCATGGATAGGTCGTCAATCACCAGGTTGCCCATGGCTGCTCCAATCATTGAGAACAGGTGTGCAGTCGGGCGAACGGCCGAATGGAAATCCCGTCCGGCCGTTCGCTGATGCCCTGGCCTACATCTTGGCCGCAGCGGCGAGCGGACCGGTGTTCACGGCGCCATCATAGGTGTCACGGGAAGCCGGGATATTGCCCTGTTCCTTGAAAAAATCACCCACGCCCTTGAGAAACTCGGGCGTGGCCTTGCCCAGCCATTTGTCCGACAGCTGCGCTTCGACTGTGGGGAACTGGAATCCCTTCAGCGTGTCGGTCGCGTCTTCCTCGCTCATGCCTGCATCCTTGGCGATGACCGGCAGCATTTCCGCAGAATCGGTCAGCCATTTTGCATTCATGTCGGCGGTGACCTTGAGGAATTTGGCAAGAACCTCGGAGTTTTCGGCAGCGAAAGAAGCCGGCACCGATGTCACGTCATAGACCGAAATGCCGATGGCGTCCTTTTCCGCACCAGTCAGCAGCACGTTGCCATGCTCCTTCATGCGGCGAAGCGAGCCGCCCCAACCGCACACCATGTCGAGGCTGCCCTGGGCAAAGGCCGCCGCGCCATCCGGCGGAGCCATGTCGACGACTTCCATGGTGGAGACATCGACGCCGAAATGTTCCATCTGCTTGAGGAAGCCGTAGTGAGCGGCGGTCCCGATCGGGACGCCGACCTTCTTGCCCTCAAGTTCCTTGGCGCTGTCCTTGGTGATCTCCAGTTCGGTCTTGACCACGCAGTTGTCGTTGTCGTTGTAAACAACGGCAATGTCGGCAACCTGCAGGTCCTGGCCGGCGGATGTGGCAACCACGAAGGGCGGCACGCCCTGACTGACCGAAATATGGATATCGCCTGACGCCATGGCAGCCGACATCGCCGTGCCGGCGTCGAATGCTTTCCAATTGACTTTCATGCCAAGCGCTTCGTCATAGAGGCCCTTTACCTTGGCGTACTGAAACGGCATGGGCCATTCCAGGAAGTAGGCGACTGTGATTTCCTCGGCCTTGGCGACCGATGCGGTGGCCACCATTGCGATGCCGGCCAACAATGCTGAAATTCTTGATGCAGCTTTCATGTCCATGCTCCCCTGTCCGGGCCAGCGCTACGCCAGCCTTTCGATTGCAATTCATCGCCGGGCAGATTTGAGCCGACGACACTGTTCCCATCTTCGTGGCTTTTTTGTATTGTGATATGTGCCAGTAGGGTGAAGTCGATCAACTCGGGAGTCAAACCCATAGCGCCAATTTGACCATCCGCATTGTACCAGTTTCGTTCATTTGCCTCAGGTCTTTGGTTTTGTTCGGGTTTTTCTGGCCATATGGTTGAGTGGTCACTGGCCCTATTCACTTGCCAAGGACTTCGGCGATGGTTTTGACACCAAAGCTGTGTCCATCAATACTCTTCCCGGGAGGGACCTCTCATGAATCTGCCCATCCAGCCCAACGACATTCAGGCGGTCATAGAGGCTGACCGGTCTCATGTCTGGCATCATCTGATCCAACACAAGCCGTTTGAAACCATTGATCCGCGCATCATGGTCGAGGGCCGCGGCATGCGGGTCTGGGATGCGACGGGCAAGGAATACCTGGATGCGGTGTCAGGTGGCGTCTGGACAGTCAATGTCGGCTATGGCCGCGAGAGCATCGCCAATGCGGTGCGCGACCAATTGATCAAGATGAATTATTTCGCCAACAGCGCCGGATCGATTCCCGGGGCGCTTTTTGCTCAAAAACTGATCGAGAAAATGCCGGGCATGAGCCGAGTCTATTATTCGAATTCCGGATCGGAGGCCAACGAGAAGGCGTTCAAGATGATCCGCCAGATCTCGCATCGCCACCATGGCGGCAAGAAATACAAGATCCTTTACCGGGATCGGGATTACCACGGAACGACGCTGGCAGCGCTGTCGGCCGGCGGACAGCCGCAGCGGGTGGAGCAGTATGGTCCGCTGGCGCCCGGTTTTGTCATGGTGCCGCATTGCCTCGAGTATCGCAACCAGTACCCGGATGCGGAAAGCTACGGACTGGCTGCGGCAAACGCCATCGAAGAGGTGATCCTGCGCGAAGGTCCCGATACCGTCGGCGGTCTCTGCCTTGAGCCGATCACGGCCGGCGGCGGCGTGATCACCCCGCCCGAGGGCTATTGGGAGCGGGTTCAGGAAATCTGCGCGAAATACAATATCCTGCTGCATATCGATGAAGTCGTTTGCGGTCTGGGCCGAACCGGCGCCTGGTTCGGTTATCAGCATTACGGCATCAAGCCGGACTTCGTGACCATGGCGAAAGGCGTCGCGTCAGGTTACGCGGCGATTTCGTGCACCGTGACGACGGAAGCGGTGTTCGATCAGTTCAAGGACGATCCATCAGACCCGATGTCCTATTTCCGTGATATCTCGACATTTGGCGGATGCACTTCCGGTCCTGCGGCGGCGCTTGAGAACATGCGGATCATCGAGGACGAAAACCTCATCGAGAACACCCAGGTCATGGGCGCGCGTATGGTGGACAATCTTCGCGCACTGCAGGACAAGCACACGGTTATTGGCGATGTGCGCGGCAAGGGCCTGTTTGTCGGCGCGGAACTGGTCAGCGACCGAAGCACCAAGGAACCGGCCGATGAGAAAAAGGTTCAGGCCGTCGTGGCCGACTGCATGGGGCAAGGCGTCATCATCGGCGCAACCAACCGATCGCTGCCGGGGTTCAACAATGTGCTGTGTTTCAGCCCGGCCCTGATAGTCACAGCCGATGACATCGACCGGATCACCGACAGCGTCGACCAGGCGCTGACACGGGTGTTCGCATAACAAGGCCACCAGGGCGCCGTAGCCCCGACAAGGGATGCGGCGCGGCATTCGACCGCCTGCCGCATTCTCCCGCTTGCTTCTTTCGTCGGACCAAGTCTATCGATAAGCTGGTGAAAACCGGCTGGGCGATTGAATGTCGATTCCGATAGACACATTTTTTCTCGATCCGAAATTCGAGGGAACACTGCAGCAGAAAATCCAGAGGATGATCAGTGAAGGCGTTCTGTCCGGGCGCTTCATTCCGGGCGCCAAGCTGCCGTCGAGCCGCAAACTGGCCGCACATCTCGCAATCAGCCGGATCACCGTAACACTGGCTTACAGCGAGTTGGTGTCGGATGACTATGTCGTCGCCAAGGGACGCTCGGGATACTATGTCTCGCCGACAGCGCCACAGCGCAGCCGGTTCGATGCGCCGAAAGGGGTGATGGAGGACAAGGTAGACTGGAGCCGCGCCATCGGTCAACGCTATACCGGCCAGGTACTGGTCGAGAAACCGGTGGATTGGCGCACTTACCCGTATCCGTTCATCTACGGTCAGGCCGATGAGAGGATCTTCGATCACAGCAACTGGCGGCAATGTGCATTGCAGGCGCTGGGAAAACGGGAATTTGCCACGGTTACCGCCGACAGCTATGAGCGCGACGACCCGGAACTGGTCAAGTATATCGCGCTCAACACCCTGCCCCGGCGTGGCATTCAGGCCAAACCCGAGCAGATCCTTATCACCATGGGCGGACAGAACGCACTCTGGCTGGCTGCACAGGTGCTGCTCAATCAGCGGCGGACCGCCGTGATGGAAAATCCCGGCTATCCAGGCTTGCGGGTGGCGCTCAATCTGACCCGCTGCAATGTGGTCAGCGTGCCGGTTGATCATGCGGGGATGCGGCTCGACGCGCTGCCGGCGGAAACCGATGTGGTGTTCACCACGCCAAGCCACCATTGCCCGACGAGCGTCACGATGCCGCTTGAGCGACGGCAAGCGCTTCTCGAGATGGCGGCGCGGGATGATTTTCTGATCGTCGAGGATGATTATGAATTCGAGATGTCGTTCCTCAACCCGCCGGCGCCGGCGCTCAAATCGCTGGATGAAGAAGGCCGGGTGATCTATGTCGGTTCGTTCTCCAAGTCCCTGTTTCCCGGCCTGCGGCTTGGATACATGGTCGGTTCCGAGCCGTTCATCCGCGAAGCCCGCGCCTTGCGCATGATCATCGTCAGGCATCCGCCGGGACATTTGCAACGCACCGTGGCAAACTTCCTGTCACTGGGTCATTTCGATGCCCTGGTGGCGCGGATGGGCCAGACCTATCGGCGCCGGCGCGAAGTCATGCAGGAGGCAATTGACCGGCGCGGTTTGCACATCGCCGGATCGGACGTTTCGGGCGGGTCCAGTTTCTGGATGCAAACCCCGGACGGGATCGATGCGCGCGACCTTTCCCTGGCATTGAGACAACGTGGTGTCCTGATTGAACCAGGGCACTTCTTTTTTGAAAACCCCGAAGATGGCAGCCGCAATTTCCGGATTGCCTATTCCTCGATCGACAGCGCCAGAATACCTGCGGGGATCGATATCATCGCCGACACAATCGAGGCGTTCGGTCGCAAATGAAAACGGCCACGCACAAGGCGTGGCCGTTTTCAAAGACTTATCCGATTGCCTCAGACGGCACCCGTTTGCGGACGCATGTCATCGCGATTGATGCCGGCGACGACGACAGGTTTTTTCATCGCGTCACGGCGGAACGGTTCGCCCAGTTCCTGGTTGAGCAGGACTTCTATGAAGGTGGTCTCGCCATCCTTCATTTGCCGTTCCACGGCTTTGGCCAGTTCCTCGCTCAGGCTTTGCTGATCCTTCACCACAATTCCCTTGGCGCCGCAGGCCTCGGCGACGCGGGCATAGGAGGTATCGCGGTCGAGTTCGGTGCCGACGAAATTGTTGTCGTACCAGAGCGTTGTGTTGCGCTTTTCAGCACCCCACTGGTAATTGCGGAAGATCACCATGGTGATCGCCGGCCACTGATCGCGTCCGCAAGCCGTCATTTCATTCATCGAAATGCCAAAGGCGCCGTCGCCGGCAAAGCCGACCACCGGAATGTCCGGCTGGCCGATCTTGGCGCCGATGATCGACGGAAATCCGTAACCGCAAGGACCGAAGAGGCCGGGAGCAAGATATTTGCGCCCCTCCTCGAACGTCGGATAAGCGTTGCCGATGGCGCAATTGTTGCCAATGTCAGACGAGATGATGGCGTTTTTCGGCAGCGCTGACTGGATGGCGCGCCAGGCCTGACGCGGCGACATCAGATCAGCATCGCGCGCGCGCGATTCCTCATTCCAGACCGTGCCGGGATCATCGTCTTCATGATCGAGCGAAGACAGTTCCTGCGCCCAGCGCGATTTGGTCAGCGAGACCAGATTGCGCCGGTCCTGGCGATCGGCATCGCCGGCATCATCGGAGAGCTGGGCCAGAATGGCGCGCGCGACCTTGCCCGCGTCGCCTTCAATGCCGACCGTGACCTTCTTTGTCAGACCGATACGGTCGGCATTGATGTCGACCTGAATGACGTCGGCGTTCTTTGGCCAGTAATCGATACCGTAGCCCGGCAGCGTCGAAAACGGATTGAGCCGTGTGCCGAGCGCCAGCACCACATCGGCCTTGGCGATCAGCTCCATCGCGGCCTTGGAGCCGTTGTACCCGAGCGGTCCGACCGCGAGCGGATGCGATCCGGGGAAACTGTCATTGTGCTGGTAGTTGGAGCAGACCGGCGCATCAAGACGTTCGGCCAGC
>NZ_JBDWHW010000237.1:0-36379 GCF_039975035.1 Hoeflea sp.
TGAAGATTGGCTTCATAAGACCGGTTGGCCTCGCGCATGTCGGCGAGCTCAATCAGCATGTTCACGTTAGGCAGCTTGACCATGCCCTTGTCGTCAGCGGCGGGATTTCCCGGATCGTATTCGATGGTGAAATCACTCGGATCAACGTCGACCCTGCTGACTTTGGCCTCCGAGGCGCCAAGGGAACGGTCGAGCTCCCAGGAAAAGCTTATGGTCTTGCGGCGATAGGCATCCGCACCGGGCGTGTCGCCGGTTGACTGGGCATTTGCCAGGTTTTCCGACAGAATGCGCATACGGGTTTCCTGGACATCCAGACCGGATGAGGCGATGCGCGAAGCCAGCGAAAGCGGATCGACAACCATTAGCGCCTCACCGTCAGAAGCATCATCCGGTGAAAGGCTTTCACCATGCCGGTATTGAGCTCGTACATGCGTTTGATTTCCCCTGTCTTGCTCATTTCGTCAGGCAGATTGACGGAATTTCCGGACGGCTGGACTTCAATATCCCGGCTGTCACGGCTGCTGACCGAACCGCGCATCGGGTCCTCCCGGATATGACCAGGCTGGGTCGCGGCCATCCGCGTCCCGGTCTCCTGAAGGACCGCGTCAAAGGCCGCGACTTCACGTGTCGCGTACCCTGGCGTGTTGGCATTTGCTATGTTTCCGGCAACGACGCTCTGGCGCACTGTAAGCCAATGCGCCTGTTTGGACGTCAGTTCGAAAAGCTGGATCGGCTGCATGACAAGTCTCCGTCCTGTGCAAGTTCGGAAGCTAGGCGATCAATCTTGTGCGTGCCTTACGAAATGCGGACCATGGTCTGAACCAGGGTCGACGGGCCATATCCAGGACGATGGCCCGATCTCGGCGATCAGTTTTGAACCACTTCGCCATTCGAGGTGACGATCACCCATTTTCCATCACGCTGCTCAAGTGTGGCGAGACGGGAATTGTCGGGCAGAACCGAGCCGATACGGACAATATACATTCCCGACCTGTCCTCTATCAGCGCGCGGCCGTTGGCGACATGCAGCAGTCGGTACTGCGGCTTGCCGGGAAACGCCTGGGTTGGAACTTCATCCAGCGCGGCGGAAGCGTTGCTGGCCTTGTCGCCGGGATTGGGAACAGTGGCGGTGACAATCGGGTCAAAAACCGAGGGTGCGACCGATCCATCGTCTTCATCGGGAATGGCAAGCGGCGAAACATTGACAACCGAGCGGCCCGGGGTTTCCGGCAGGTCCCTTGTGTCGGTGTAGCCCATGGGAGCTATTCCGAAGCTCTCCTGATGGAAAAAGACATACCATGGGAAAAACGCCGCCGCCGTGGCCAGGATGAAACCAGCAGCCACGAAGACGCGATCACCCGAGCGCTTGGGTTTGGCGACAGGACCTGGCATTTCATCGTCAAGATCCATCATATCCGTCACTGTCTGGTCCTTTCCTTGGCTGACGACGCGGCGGGAATGCCGGCCGCGGCCTTCATTGCTTCAGCCAACTCGGCGAATGCGTCGGCGCTTGGCTGTTGTTCAGGTGTCTGGCGCAACACCTCGTAGATGACCGGGGCCTGCTTGATCGCCATGTCGAGTTCGGCATCCGATCCCGCCCGGTATCCGCCGATCAGTCGCAGATCCCGGGTTTCCTCGTAACGATGAATAAGCGCCTTCAGACGCATCACCAGTTTTTCCTCATCACCTCGCCACGCCTTGCGGGCAAGGCGCGAGATCGATGTCAATGGATTGACCGGCGGGTAACGCCCTTCGTCGGCAAGCGCCCGGTCGAGCACAAGGTGACCATCAAGAATGCCTCTGGCGGAATCGGCTACGGGATCATTGTGATTGTCACCATCGACCAGAATGGAGACAATCGCGGTAATGGCGCCCGCCCCTTCCGGACCCGGTCCGGCACGTTCGAGCAGACCAGGCAACGCGGTAAAAACCGAGGCCGGATAACCGCGAGCGACCGGAGGTTCGCCCGCCGCCATGCCTATTTCCCGCAATGCATGGGCAAAGCGCGTCAGACTGTCGACGATCAGGAGCACATTCTCACCGGCATCGCGGAAATGTTCGGCTACAGCCATCGCGGTCAACGGCGCCAGTTTGCGCTGCATCGGGCTCTCGTCGCTGGTGGCGACCACGGCGACGGTCTTGGCCATGTTCGGGCCAAGCGTATCCTCGATGAATTCCCGGACTTCGCGACCGCGCTCGCCGACGAGGGCGACCACCGCCCGGTCAAAATCGGCGGCCTTGGCAAACATCGACAGCAAAGTTGATTTTCCGACACCCGACCCGGCGAAGACGCCGAGCCGCTGGCCCTGGCAAATCGGGGTGAACACATCGACAACCCTGATGCCGGTCCGCAACGGGGTGTCGATCCTCTGGCGCAACATCGATGCAGGCGGGGCTCCGGTGACAGCCCGTGACACCAGGCCCTGCGGCAACGGCCCAAGCCCGTCAACAGGTTCACCCAGCGAGTTGATCGTGCGTCCGCACCATCCCTTGTCCGGTGAAATGCGAAATGCGCCGCGGCGCCAGACGCGTTCGCCGATCGCGGCTTGCGCTGCGCCATCCACCGGGCAGGCAACCAGTTCATCAGGTCCGAGGTTGACCACCTCGGCCAGTTTGACCGCATCACCATGGCGAAAGGCCAGAAGCTCTCCGATCCGGACATGGCGCGACAAACCTGCAATGACGCAACGTCCGGGTGCTACGGAGGTGACGGTGCCCGAAATATCGCAACCGCCCTCGGGTTTGGCGAATTCACGTATGTTTTCAGCGAGCCTGGCAAGGCCCTGGCGACCGCTCATCGCTCGGACTCCACAACAGCAAAACGGTCATTTTCCAAATTGCCATGCACGGCTTTCACCTGCCGCTTCCAAGGGTCCTGATGGCTTCCTTGAAGACATCTTCGGTCGCACTCATCATCGCCGATGCGTTTTCGAATGCACGCGATACCATGATGAGGTGGCTCATTTCCGAAACCGGATTGACGTTTGATTCCTCGGTATAGCCCTGCAACAGACCGGCGCTGGCGGTGTCAATCAGAGGTTCGGGCGGAACATTAGGCACGATGCCAAGCGATGCCTTGCGGTGAAAACCCTGCGTCAGATCAGCCTGAAACAGACCAACGGCGCCGAGCCTGGTGTCATCCTGGGTCAGGCCGCCATCGCGCCCGGCTTTCGGCGGCGAACCCGCCGGATCAAGCTGGATCGGCGCCTCGCCCGGATCGAGAACCGGATAGCCGTTGATATTGACCAGCTGCCCCGTGTCGGTGAGAGAAAAGCGGCCATCTCGGGTCAGCATGTTGCCGGTTGGCGTTTCAATCATGAACCAGGCATCACCGCGAATGGCGAAATCAAGCTGGTTGCCGGTGGCCTTCAAGCCGCCGTTCGATGTATTGAGAAATTCATTGCCTTGATTGACAAAGGACACATCGGCGACACCGGTGTCGGCGAGGACTTCATTGAACTTGACCTCGGTGGCCCGGAAGCCGGTTGTGTTGGCGTTGGCGACATTGTCGGCCAGCGTGGTCAGGCGACGCTCAAGCGCAATCTGCGATGAAATGGCAACATAGAGCGAACCCTGCATCAGTGGCCTCCGAGTTTGAGATTGTTGATGGTGAGCATCAGGTCCGGACTGATGCCGAAGCCGGAAGACGAACTTAGCAGCAGGCTCGAATCAACGGAACTGAAGGAGGGGTTGTCGAGCTCCCAGAGCGCCGTGAACCGCTGCATGAACGTGTCGAGCTTTTCCGGATCCTTGAAGTCCTCGATGTCGATGCGGGCGTTGATCATGTCAGCCTGGCGGTCAATGTCGGTTCCGGCAAGATCGGCGGACAGGCCGAGCGCCGTTTGCATGACCTGATAAAGCGCGCTGTCTGCAAGGATGGTGTAGGCAGAACTGATTTCAGGCGCGGTGCGCTGAAAATACAGCGCCAGACGCACCCCGGTGTTGTCATCGCCAGCTTCTTCTTCCAGCGACATCCGGTGATATTTGTCGACCGTGCCCTGCTGCGCCTTGGTGAAGATGGTAGCGGTTTCACCATGGGTGGCGAAATTATAGGTTTCGGCGAATTCCTTGTATTTGGAATCGGCAAGCTGGTTGGCGAAGGCATCCTCGTTCTCGACACCTTCGGTCAGCACCTTGCGCATGAACGCCTTGGCGTAATTCATGTCTTCAAGGCCATGGGCCTTCATGGCGTAGTTGAACACACGCGTGTCCGCCATGAATTCGTCGATGGATTTGATCTCGGATATCCGGGAAAGGTAATATTCGCTTTCCCGGGCGACCTCCGGCTGGCTGGCAATCCGTTCGAGCGAGCGCGGAAGATCCCGTGCGATCAGGTTGTAGCTGGTGTAAGTTGTTGTCACCGGGTGTACCCTTTCCGATCCATCAGGACGCATCGCGTGATCGCGACATGGCGCAATTGCCCGCATGCTTGTTCCGGATTAGGCCACCTTGCTTGCGCGAAACTGTAGGTTGGGGACAGACCATGAAACCGACGGACAGATTCAGCTTCACACAAGGCTCGAGCCGTACCACTCGCTCTGCATAGTAATTTCCGCGGTGGTTCGTCATGAATATGATTATTGGCTTTGTCGTCACCCTGGGGTGTATTCTCGGCGGCTTCATGGCGATGGGCGGGCATGTCGAGGTGCTCAACCAGCCCTTCGAGCTCCTGATCATCGGCGGCGCCGGCGTTGGCGGCTTCATCATGGCCAACCCTGTCAAGACCATCAAGGACACGATGAAAGCCCTGGGCGAGGCCTTCAAGAACAAGGTTCCCAAGG
This sequence comes from Hoeflea sp., assembly GCF_039975035.1. Taxonomy (GTDB): domain Bacteria; phylum Pseudomonadota; class Alphaproteobacteria; order Rhizobiales; family Rhizobiaceae; genus Hoeflea. The sequence continues at coordinate 4,782 of NZ_JBDWHW010000237.1, forward strand.
AGCGCGACTATCTCGATACGCTGAGCATTCTCTATTCACTGATGCGCGACCTGCGCACCAAAAGCCGCAACGAGATCGAAAGCCACATCGACAATCCCGAGGAATCAGAACTTTTCCAGTCAGCTCCCACTGTTTTGAAAAACAGGGAGCTCACATCGTTTATTTGCGACTATGTGCGGCTGATCATTATCGGCAACGCCCGTCCACATGAGATCGAGGCTCTGATGGACGAGGAAATCGAGACAATCGCGACCGACAGTCTCAAGCCCTATAATGCCATGAGCACATTGAGCGATGCCTTACCCGCGATCGGGATCATCGCCGCCGTTCTCGGCGTTATCAAGGCGATGGGGGCAATCAATGAATCGCCGGCCATTCTCGGCGGTCTGATCGGTGCGGCTCTGGTGGGCACGATGCTGGGGATCTTCCTGTCCTACTGTCTCGTCGGTCCAATCGCCACCAATATCAAAATTGTGCGGAACAAACAGAACCGGCTTTACACCATCGTCAAGCAGACCCTGCTTGCCTACATGAACGGGTCGGTTCCCCAGGTTGCGCTGGAGCACGGACGCAAGACGATCTCGTCTTACGAGCGCCCCTCGATCGACGCCGTCGAGCAGGAGATGATGAACCCTGGCGGCGGCGACGCGAAAGCGGCCTGATGCGATGAACACCGCAACCACGCACGACCTGGCAAGAACCCCGACGGACTTCGATCCGCAACTGCTCGACCTGATGACCGGGGCCAAAGGCAGCGCCGCGGCCATCGACGCGAAATGCCAAACCCTGATGAATGCGCTTGCGCCGATGTTCGCAACCGTGTTCGAAAAAGCCACGGGTGTGGAGGTTGAAGCCCGGCCCGGGGACATCCGGCAAGGCCGGCGGCGGGAACTGCTTGCGGCTCTGAAGGCCGACACGGTCTATTGCGAAGCCTCCATCGCCGACTGGTCAAAAGAAATAGCAAGCCTGTGCGGGACCAAACTGATCATCGGTCTGGTTGAATGCCTGCTTGGCGGCTCCGATCCCGATCAGCTCAAAATCGCGTCCCGGCCGTTGTCCGGAATCGAACTCGACATGTCGCTGGTGGTCTTCGAGCAGCTCAATGACAGTCTGCGCGAATTGGTGTCCGCCGATCCGAAAGCCAAGGCGAGCGTGGCCAAACCGCAACTGGAGTTGCCGGAAGCCATCGATGATCCAGTTCCGGATTTCCACGCCGCCGCCATCACGCTCAATATCGGCTTCGGTGCCGTGGTTGCGCCGCTGACCCTGATCCTGCCCCAGGCAGTTCTGCTCAAGACAAAGATCACGGCGCTGGCGAAGGGCAAACAGGCCGACGCGAATGCAGAGGAATGGGCCGAACGGCTGAGCGACCGGGTTTCACAGTCGCCAATCAGCCTTCAGGCCGCGGTGGCGCTGGCGCCGCTGCCGCTTGGAGACATCAGTCGCTTGCAGCCGGGCGATCTGATTGCCTTTGCGGAAAATGGCGACATCGAGGTTACTCTGACCGCAAATGGCAAGCCGCTTTATACCTGCGCGCTCGGACGGGCGGGCACACGCTACATGGTCAAGGTCGAGAAACAGGCCGGACCTGACGAAAACTGGAAAACTGATTTTACATGAACGCGAACCTGGACGCCGCATGGCAGGCTCCGGGCAAGCTTCAAACGGGATAAGGATTCATGGCGGGCGAAAATGCACTTGATGGGGAAACTGATCCAATGGCGCAAGATGACGGCGCCATCGACGGAGCCATCGATGGCCTTCGTGGAGTATTGAAGAAAGACGCCGGCGAGGAGCCGGTTCTCACTGATGAAAGCGTGGATGGCATGGGTGGCTCGGCGGCCTTTGGTTCTGATTTTGGCGCGGACTTCGCTGACGGCGAGACCGCGGCAGAAGACAACGACCCATTCAACATCGGTGATACGGTGGATGTCGATGATATTGGCATGCCCGGCATGGGCGGCGCGTCTTTCGGCGACGATTTCGCCGCCAAGGCGGACATGGGTCATGATTTCGGCGGAGCGCCGGATACTCCGGAAAACGTCAAGACCGGCGCAAGCGGCGCGGTCAGCCGCATGGACCTTGTCCTTGGCATTCCGATTGATGTTCAGATCATACTCGGTTCAAGCCGCATGGCGGTTTCGTCGCTGATGAACCTGTCGGAGGGCGCGACCATCGCGCTGGACCGCAAGATCGGCGAACCCGTCGAGATCATGGTCAACGGCAAGCTGATCGGGCGCGGCGAAATCACGGTTCTCGATTCCGACGAGACCCGGTTTGCAGTTCGCATTATTGAAGTCATTGGCGAAGCACGGAAGAAGTCCAGCTGACATGGCAACATATGGTGAGTTCGATCCTGGAAACGCAGAGGCCGCAGGCACCCTTACTCCTTCGGAGAAGGCGGCGGCCGTGCTGCTGGCCATGGGGAAACCTGTAGCCGGCAAATTGCTGAAATTCTTCGAATACGAGGAACTGCAGGAAATCATCAAGAATGCTCAGAACCTGCGCACCATCAAGCCGCAGGAACTCGTCGAACTGGTCAACGAATTCGAGGACCTGTTCAGCGAGGGTACCGGCCTGATGGACAATGCCAAGGTAATGGAAGGCATTCTTGAGGAAGGACTTACACCCGACGAAGTGGATGGCCTTCTGGGGCGTCGCACCCAATTTGAAGGGTACGAAACATCAGTCTGGGACAGGTTGCAGGATTCAGATCCTGACCGGGTCGGCCGTTTTTTGCAAAACGAGCACCCGCAAACCGCCGCCTATATCGTCTCGATGCTGCCGACAGGGTTTGCCGGAAAAACGCTGATGCGTTTGCCGGAGGAAGCCCGCGTCGATATTGTCCGGCGCGCGGTCGAGCTGAAGGAAGTCAATCCGCGCGCAGCGCAGATCATCGAGGCCCGGGTCAGGGAACTTGTGGCCGAGATGGAGGCCGAAAGAGCCAATACCGGATCGGTCAAGGTCGCCGAGATCATGAACGAACTGTCCAAGCCGGATGTGGAATCCTTGCTGGGCGCACTCGAAACGGTATCCAAATCCGCTGTTGAGAAGGTACGTCCGCGCATCTTCCTGTTTGATGACATCATGCTGATGCCGCAACGCAGCCGCGTTACCCTTCTCAACGACATCTCGGGCGACATCATCACAACAGCCTTGCGCGGCGCCGACAACACCCTGCGCGAAGCTCTGCTTTCGGCAATCGGCGCGCGTCAGCGCAGAATGATCGAATCCGATCTCGCCGCCGGCGATGGAAACGCCACCACGCGGGAAATCGCTGTTGCGCGTCGCACCATCGCTCAGGAAGCTATACGGCTGGCGGGTCTCGACCAATTGACACTGCGCGACGAGAACGCGGTGGCCCCGGCCGAAGCCCAGGCTGCGTGAGCCTGAGCTGACATGGCTGACGGCGAAGACAAAGACAGCAAAACAGAAGAGCCTACAGAGAAAAAGATCAGGGATGCGGTGGACAAGGGCAATGTTCCCTTCAGCCGGGAAGTCCCGATTTTTGCCTCGATTCTGGCAATGCTGATTTTTCTGGTTTTCTTTCTACCTAGCCGCGCCGGCCGATTCGTTGAAACCTTGCGGGATCTGTTTGAACAATCGGACGGGTGGCAGCTCGATACCGGTGGCGATGCGCTGGCATTGTTTCAGGCACTGTTTTTTGAGGCCAGCGGCGTCCTGCTGCCTGCCTTTGCGCTGCTGATCGGCTTCGGCATTGCCGCGTCGGTGCTGCAGAACATGCCCAGCCCGGTGCTCAACCGGGTGCAGCCCAAACTTGAACGGATCTCGCCCGCCAAGGGCTTTGGCCGGATCTATGGCGCCAAGGGCATGGTGGAATTCGCAAAGTCACTGTCCAAGATCGTGATCGTGTCGGCGATCGTCGCAACGGTGATGAAAGGGGAATTCTTTCAGGCCCTGGATCTGATGTTCATGGACCCGACGCTGATTGCCCCCGACATGGCGCGCCTGGCAGGCAAGGTCATCGTGGTCGTGCTGATCTGCACCGCGACGCTGGCGATTCTGGACCTGCTCTGGACCAGGTACAGCTGGCATGCCGACCTGAAGATGAGCAAACAGGACATCAAGGACGAACTGAAGCAATCGGATGGCGATCCCATCCTCAAGGCGCGCCAGCGATCTCTGGCGCGGGACCGCGCCCGTCGCAGGATGATCGCCGAGGTGCCACGCGCCACCCTGGTGATTGCCAACCCTACCCATTATGCGGTTGCGCTTCGCTATGTCCGCGAAGAAGGCGGGGCGCCGGTTGTCATTGCAAAAGGCCAGGACCTGATTGCATTGAAAATTCGCGAAGTCGCAGAAGCCCATGGGATTCCGGTTTTCGAAGACCCGCCATTGGCACGCTCCATGTTTGCACAAGTCTCGGTGGATAATTTCATTCCGGCGGTGTTCTACAAGGCTGTGGCTGAGCTGGTGCACCGGATTTACTCGGTCAAACCAAAATCCAATTCTGCGGGCGTGCTTTCATGAAACAGTCTCCTTACTCGGCCGAATGGGAAAAATTTGTCGCGGATGCGATCTGCCCGGTCGCCACGGAATTACGGCTGATTGACGTTGCCGACCTGATTTCCATGTTGCGCTTTGAGCGCCATGGCGACCTCAAGGATCTGGTTGCTTCGGCAGCGGAGATGTTTTTCCTGCCTGGAACGATAAAACTCGTCATCGGCGGCGACTATATTCTGGATTGGGACGGACGGCCGCAGGTGGTGCTTGATCTGGAAATCCGGCCACGGGGGGTGACGATCTATGCGCGTCTGACCCTGGAGCATGACTTTGGCGGGGTCGAGATCAACCATATCGCCTTTGACAATCCCCACGACGATCCGCACCAAAACACCATGCTTCTGGCGACAAGCCTGCGGGCTGCGGCATTCCGGCCGTTCGTGCCGGCAATTCAGATTGCCCGCCCCCCGGCCTGACCGAATTGCCAAATTGAATCAGGCGATGACGCCGAGACGGATTGCCTTGGCGATCGCCTGAATCCGGTTGACGGCGTTAAGCTTCGTGGTCGCCGAACCCAGATAGGCATTGACAGTGTGAACCGAAAGATTGAGCCGCTCGCCAATCGCCTCGCTTTTCATGCCATTGCCGACGAGTTGCAGGCACTCGATTTCGCGCTCGTTGAGTTTATCGGTCTGGGATGCCCCTCCGAAACCCAATCTGAGCTTTTCGCGCATGACCGAAAGGGATTTGCGGTGCAGATCGATCAGCAGATCATTGTCTATCGCTGCGCGCACCGAGAAGAAAATCACATACCCATTGCCCATGGAGCCAAGCTGGGCGGGGAAGGCAAGATTGACCCCGGCACCATCGGCGACCTGGACCGTCAGACTGGGTGGCACTTCATCGGTATGGGCTTCTTGCGGAGTAAACATCACCGGCCGCGGCGACAAAGCCAGATGCGAGAGCAGGAACTCCGATTGCTCCTCCAGCAGTCTGTTCACCATAGATTCGCTGCCCGGACTTTGCATCCGGCACTCAAGCCGACCGGGAGTAAGCAGTGTCTGGGCCTGTGCGGCCAGCAAAGCGAAAGCGTTGCCAGCGCAAAGCCGCTGCATGATGACAAGCTTGGGAAACAGATCGGCGGTGGAACCGGCCCGCCCGCCCGCGCCATCCTGAGAAAGCTGCCGGGTCCGCTCTTGAGTGGATTGGATACCTTGGGGTGTTCCGTATGCCATCAAGACGACTCCATTTTCATATGATCCGCTGGCGAACAGCAAATGCAACGGCTTCTGATCGTGTTTTTGCTCCAGTTTTGTTCATTATACTGGTGATATAGTTGTTCACGGTGTTGCGTGATATTCCGATGATAAGGGCGATTTCGTCGCTGGTCTTGCCTTCCCCTATCCAGGAGAGACATTCCACTTCACGGTCTGTCAAATCAGAAAGTGTATCGTTGGTGGAGACCACCTCGGGAAAACGCGAGGTGTAGTAAGCTGCGGCAAGGGCGACGTCGCGCAGACGGTCATGCGAAAGGAATGCATCCTTGCTGAACAGCAAGGCCAGCACCATCCGCGCATGCCCGGCATTGTAAGGTATCAGACACACACGCTGCGAAAATTCATCGGGCAACCCGACAGACCGGTCAATGTCCTGAAATGAGGGTTCGAAAGCCTGAAGACAGCGACGGATTTCGCTGGTTCGCGCTTGAGTATCGACAAGTGTCGCGCCAAAGGTGCGGACCAGATCGAATGGCCAGTTCGAAGTCACGATGAAATCATGGTGCCTGTCCTGGTAGAGATCCGTGCGCGCCAACAGATAACACCGAGCTCCTGCATAAGCGCTGACCAGATCCATGCCACCGGTTATATGACCGCAGCTCTCTTTGGTTTCCAGATCCTGGATAAACGCACCACGCGCAATCATCCGCCCCCCTTTCCTCGTCGTTGAGCGCGCTATTCATTACGCTCCCGCAAAGAACAACACGAACTCCAGGGAGCATGAACCGGCCATCAAGCCGGTGCCAGATGCACCCTGAAATCACGCCTCCGCCATCGTCACCCCGCTTGGCGAGTCAGCGAATCAATCCATGATTTGTGTCAGTGTGACGCAGTGAACCCTAAAAACATATAGCCATTATCTGGGACTTTACAGGCCACGTTGCGCCTGAAGCGATTCGAAAACCACGGAATCGTTGTTCGCACTGCCAATCGGCCATTTGCGCTTCAGGAGGGGCGCCAGCCCTCCCCCTTGTCTGATGTGGACACCGGAATCGGGAGGGCTGTGTCTGGGGGGCGTCAGGAGGCCTCGGTTCAGGCTGCTTCGCTGGAGGCCCAGCTACGAAGGATTTTTGCCGCACGCTCTTCGTTTATCTCGACCATGCGGGCGAGACGCCGTTCCGGACCTTCCTTGACGCGGCGGTTGAAGGAGCCCGAATCTTCCATGGCCAGTTCTGACTCGCTTTCCTCGCCGAAGCCGAAGTCCGCGCCGAAGCCTTCCATTGGCATGGCGTTCGAACCGCCAAGCGCAGCCGGTGAGAAGTCGGGCAGTTCCAGACCATCATCCATGCCGTCTTCACCAAACTCGGCAGCGCCGCCGGCAAGCATTTTGTTGTTGCGCAGCAGAGGCCGGAAGCCGAAAAGGATGAGCAGGACAGCCACAGTGATAAAGGCGATGGCGTTGATGATGGTGCCGAGCTGTGTCTTCAGGATCTCAGCGAAGCCGGGCTGGGTGGCATTGTCGACCAGCAACTCGCTCGCCAGGAATTCCATCATGGTTACGGTGGCGCGATCGCCACGATCGGCATCCACGCCCGAGGCTGTGGCAACAATCTGCTCCAGCTCAGCCATGTAGGCAGTGGTTTGTTCAGGTGTGGGCGTGCCGCCAAGCATCGCATTGATCCGGTCCTTGTTGACCACCACGGCGATCGACAGCCCTTCAACGGTGTAGCTGTTGCGCACGGTTGACACGGTTTTCGAGTTGATCTCGAAATTGGTCTGCTCTTCCTTGCGTTCCGCCAGTTCGCTGGATTGCGGACCGGCAGCGCCGGCGCTGGTCGGGTTCTGATCGGGAATGTTCTGCTGAACAGTCGCGGGTGCATCGGTCGAAGACTGGTTGGACGTCTGGTTTTCCCGCGTCACGCGAATGGAACGCTCAACCCGGGATTCCGGATCGTAGACCGTTTCCTGGATCTGCTGGGTGTCGGTGTTGACCTTGGCATTGACGCTGGCCCGGAAGTTTTCAATTCCGAGAAATGGCGCCAACGCCTTTTCGATATTGGCCTCGACTTCATTTTGAACCAGCTGGACGATTGAAAGCGACCTGTTGAGGTTCGAATTTGAGAAATCGTCGCCCGCGGCCAGCAATTTTCCCGTGGCATCGAGCACGGTGACTTCGTCGACATTCAGGCCCGGCACCGATGCGGCTACCAGATGCCGGATCGAATCAGCAGTCCGTGGTTGAAGATTGTTGCCGGTTCGCACCATTACCGATGCAGACGGCCGCTGGTCTCCGCGCCTGAAATTGCCGCGATCGGCCATGACGATGTGAACCCGCGCCGCCGATATGCCGTTGATGGACTGAACGGTGCGGGCGATTTCGCCCTCAAGCGCACGTACGCGGGTGATTTCCTGCATGAAGCTGGTCAGACCGAGCGACCCTACCTGATCGAACAGCTCATAACCGGCGGTGTTCGAGGAGGGCAGTCCGCGTTCGGCAAGCAGCATGCGCGCCCGGCCGGTCATGCCGGCAGGCACGGTAACGGATGTCCCGTCGGTACCGGTGGCGAAATCGATATTCGATTCCGCCAGAACCAGACTGATCTGATTGATGTCCTCGCCCGATAGCCCGATATAGAGCGTCTCGCGCGTTGGCTTGTTGAGAAAAATCGCCGAACTGATGATCAGGATGACGGCCATGACGCCGACCACTCCGAGAGCCATCAGTTTCGCCTGACCCAGGCCAGCCAGATTCTTGGTGATTTGTGAAAGCTGGTTCAACAGACTCATTCTGTATCCGCGTTCAATAGGTAAAGTCGGCCAGGATGACCGGTCAGATCACCCTAGGCGGCGAAACTTGCGCGAAAATGGTCAGCGCCAGCCGTGCCACGACTGGTCCAACCCGAAATCGAATCTATTGAGTTTTCAGAAGCGCCCTGATGCGCTGGGGAAGCCTGGGTTCAGGCGGCATGCCCGATAGGCGCGGGTCTCAGAAGAAATCGAGATCCCCCGAGGCCTTCTGGTAGACATCGGCGGACGGAGCGGCATGAATCGAGGCTTTCAGGCGCCGTTTCATGTCTTCCAAGGTGATCAGGTTCAGCGCCGTGGTAATATCGATGAGGTGTTCGCAATCGAGCCGTTCGCCAATGCTGTCGATAAAGCCGGCCAGGCCGCGGGCTTTCTGAACCGCAAGATCAATGCCCTGCATCACGCGCATATGATCGGGAGACGCAAGAAATTCGGTGGAGCGGTCATTGGACAGAAGCGGCTCGAGCCGTTCTATCAACTCGGCCACATCGACCAGTTCCGAACTTATGCGCCCCATCACCTCGTTCAAGGGTTCGTGAAGGTTACCGCCGGTATCCATGGGCGATTTGGTCATGACGAACTCCTTAGAAAAACTCGATCGACGTGTCCGCCGGCTTCGATACAACAATTCTGGGCGGCGCTGTTTCAAGGGCCACGGTTTTCTGAGTCTCCGCTCCGGACAGCGGGTACTGGCGGGCGCGACCACTGACGGGGAAGTACTCCAGCTTGCGTCCGACCTCTCCGCCGGTGTTGCTGCTGACGATGCGAATGCCCTCATCGCTGAGAAACTGGTGCGCGAATTCGGCGTTCTTTTCTCCGACATTGGAAAAGCCCGAAATCGTCTTGGCGCCGCCGATGATCTTGGCTTCCAGGCGCTCGCGCCGGGCGCCCTTCTTCAAGAGACCGTTGATCAGCAACTCCATCAGATGAACGCCGTATCTGGTCGCTTCGCCGCCCGATCCATTGCTCTGGCCCGGCAGCAGGAAGTGATTGATGCCGCCCACTCCGGCAACCGGATCGCGCATGCAGGCCGCGATGCAGGAACCCAGAATGGTCGACAACACCACATCAGGGTCATCGGAAACCTTGTACTCACCCTGAATGACGTGAATTCTGCGAAACTGAACCTCAGCTGTCACTTCAGCGCCCCAAACACCGCCTCAATGGCCGCTCTCATCTTTTCAATGGTGAACGGCTTGGCAAGAACATTGTTTGCGCCAAGCGCCGCGGCTTTTTGCACCAGTGCCCGGTCGCCCTGAGCGGTCAGCATGATGAACGCCGCCCGCTTGGTTGCAGGGTTGGTGCGCACCGCCTGAAGCAACCCGAGGCCATCCATTTTCGGCATATTGAAGTCCGAAATGACCAGGTGGTGAGGTTGCTGGCTCATGATCTTGGCGCCTTGTTCGCCATCACCGGCGACCGTGATCTGGGTGAAACCAAGCTGCTGAAGCGCGTCGCCGAGCAGCAGCCGGCTGGTCACCTGATCATCAACGATGAGAACCTTTATCTTTTGTGCAATGGACATCATGCGACCCTATCTTTGCGAGAGGTTGTTGTTGTGGATTTGAGGATTTCCTCCCCAATCAGATTAAGCGGCAACTGGACTCCGACCGCGCCGATCTCATGAGCCACCCGCGGCATTCCATAGACCACGCAGGTTTTCTCATTCTGACCAATGGTCGTAGCGCCGGCCTGGCGCATCTTGAGCAGGCCGGCGGCGCCATCACGGCCCATGCCGGTGAGAATGACGCCGACCGCTTTCGCGCCAGCAAGGCTGGCAACGGAATTGAACAGAACATCCACCGATGGCCGGTGTCCGTTGACCGGGTCGCCATCGGTGAGAATGCACCTGGGCGCCTGCGCATTGGAGACTTCCATGTGGTGAGCACCACCGGGAGCCAGATAGATTCGCCCGATTTCCAGCCGGTCGCCATCCTCGACTTCCTTGACCTTCGCCGCGCAAAGGCGGTCGAGCCGTTCGGCGAAGCTCTTGGTGAAGGTTGCAGGCATATGCTGGGTAATGACGGTTGGCGGACAGTTGGCCGGGAACCTGGTCAGGACCGAAATCAGCGCTTCGACGCCACCGGTGGAGGCACCGATGGCGATGATCTTGCGCGACGGCTGATAATCGCTTGGCGCTGCACAAGCTGGCGCGTTCGCCTCGTGATGCGCGCCCGTCGCCGGATCGGGGCGATGGCGCTGGGAACGCGCGGCGGCCTTGACCGTTTCCGCAAGCCGCGCGAACGGTGAAGGATCGCCCGGCAAGGGTTTGCCGACGCAATCAAAGGCGCCGAGTTCCAGCGCGGCCAGCGATGCTTCCGCGCCACGGTGGGTCAACGTCGAAACCATGATGACCGGCATTGGCCTGAGCTTCATGATCTTGTCGAGGAACTCGATGCCATTCATGTTCGGCATTTCGACATCGAGTGTGATCACGTCCGGATTGAGTTGCTTGATGGCGTTGCGGGCTTCCAGGGCATCCCCGGCCTCGCCGACGACCTCAATGCCCGGGTCACTTCGAAGTACAGCCTTGATCAGACCGCGCATGGTAGGCGAATCATCGACCACAAGTACGCGCGCTTGTGCGGTCATCATCGTCAGATTCTCCCCTTGATGCGATAGGTTGTAATGGCGGTATTGTCGAAGCGATCTTTGCCTTCTCCGGAAAGACGCTCAGAGTGACCGATGTAGAGATGCCCGCCCGGCGGCAGCAGGTCCGCATACCGGACCCAGATCTTCGCCTGCGTTTGCTCGTCAAAATAGATCACTACGTTGCGGCAGAAGATCACGTCGAAAGGACCGCGAAACGGCCACTGCGCCATCAGATTGAGTTCACGGAAAGAGATCAGCTGCTTGACCTGATCACTCACCTGCCACCGCTTCTCGGGCGTTTGCGTGAACCATTGCTTGCGCATGGCGGCATCGACGGTTTCAATCGACTGGCTGTCATAGATCCCGGCCTTGGCCTGGGCGATGATCTTGGGATCGATATCGGTGGCCAGAATGCGGATATCCATGGTTGCCGCGTTCGGCGCCATGCCCAGCACCGTCAGCGCTATCGAGTAGGGCTCCTGCCCGTCCGAACATCCCGCCGACCAAATCCTAACCCGGCCACCGGCCTTGGCGCGGGCCAGAAGGCCCGGCAACACTTCGTTGCGAAGATGTTCGAAATGGTGGTTCTCACGGAAGAACCGGGTGAAGTTCGTGGTCAGAAAACTCAGCATCTCTCGGCGTTCGGCAGCGCCGCCGGATGAACTGACCAGCGCACAATAGTCCTTGAAACTCGCCAGTCCGATCTGGCGCAGCCGCTTGGAAAGACGCGAATAGACCAGCGACGCCTTGGTCTCGTTGAGCGCGATCCCTGCGTCCGAATAGATCATTGTGGCGATCTCGGAGAGATCCTTGCGCGTGAGCGGGTATTCCCCGTTTACGAGGCATTCATCCGGGCGACCCGACTGTAATATTGCTGCGGCGCTCATGCGGCCTCGCTTTCAATGGCCCCGAAAAGGGCGTTAAGTTGTATGAGGCAAACCATCCGACCTTCGATCGGGATGATGCCCAGGATGAAGTCCCGGTCCATTTCCTTGCTGACGTCCGGCGCCGGCTGGATCTCGCCGCTGGAAACCGTCACGATGTCGGAGACCGCATCGACCAGCAAGCCGATAAGCTGGCCTGCGACATGAATGACGATGATGACATGGCGCGGAGAGGGAACGGTTGCTGCCATTCCCAGTCTCAAGGACATATCCATGACCGGCAGAACCACACCGCGCAGATTGATCATGCCGCAGACATAATCCGGCGAATGCGGCAGGGGCGTTGCTGGCGTCCATCCGCGAATTTCCCGCACGGCCATGACCTCGACGCAGAACTCCTGCTCGCCGATCGTGAATGCTATCAATTCGCATGTGTCGCTGCCCGAAATCCGCACAACCCGTTCCTTTCCTAGCCGGTCGCCGAGAGCATCATTTCGGAGCTGAGCGCATGACCGCGGGAGGCGGTGACCACCGCGTCGACGTCAAGGATCAACGCCACCCTGCCGTCGCCGAGAATGGTTGCCGCGGCGATGCCTGGAACATTGGTGTAATTGGCTTCCAGGCTCTTGATGACAACCTGCCGCTGGCCCTGGATCGCATCGACCATGAGCGCGCGCTGACCGCCGCCTTCGGATTCGACGAGAAGCGCGACGCCATCGATCGGATTGGCGAGGTCGGGGCGGAAATTGAGAATATGCCCGACATCGACCAAGGGACAGAAGGTATCGCGGATCGCGATAAGCCGCTGCGTCGGTCCAAAGGAGTGAATGTCACTCTTCTCCGGCTGCAAGGTTTCGACGATGGCGGTAAGCGGCACCACCAGGGTCTGGTTGGCGACAGTGACCACCATGCCGTCGAGAACGGCAAGGGTGAGCGGCAGGCTCATGGTGAAAACGGAACCCTTGCCAGGCTTGGAGGTGATCGAAATCCGGCCTCCCAGTGCCTGGATCGAGCGTTTGACCACATCCATGCCGACCCCGCGGCCTGAAATATCCGAGATCTTGTCGGCGGTTGAAAACCCGGGATGGAAGATCAGGTTGTCGACTTCTTCATCGCTCAGATTTGCATCCGGCGCGATCAATCCGTTCTCGATTGCCTTGGCGCGAACGCGTTCGCGATTGATGCCGGCGCCGTCATCGGCGATCTCGATGACAATGCGGCCGGAACGATGCTTGGCCGACAGACGCAGCACGCCTTCGGCATTCTTGCCAAGACCCGTCCGCTTCTCGGGCGTTTCCAGCCCGTGATCCACCGCGTTGCGGATCATGTGGGTCAACGGCTCGGCGATCTTGTCGATCACGGTCTTGTCGACCTCGGTGTTTTCGCCTTCGGTGACCAGACGAACTTGCTTGCCGGTCATGTCGGCGATTTCACGGACGATGCGGCCCATCCGCTGGAACACCGGCTTGACCGGCTGGGCGCGAATGGCCATGACGCTGTCCTGGATTTCCCGGGTCAGCTGCTGCAGTTCTTCAAGGCCGAGATTGATGGCCGAGGAGCCACCGGACTCGTTTTCCACCACACTTTGCGCCAGCATGGCCTGGTTGATGACCAATTCGCCAACCAGGTTGATGAGCCGGTCAACCCGGTCAAGGTCAACACGGATCGTCTGGGGCGCGGCGGAAACGGCAGTCACCACGGCTTCCTTCTTTTCGGCTTCCGCAGCGATTGCCTTTTCAGCCCGCGGCAGACTTGGCGCCACCGGAGATGCTTCCCCGGTTGCGGCAGCCTGGGCTGCGGGCGCGGCCGGCGTGTCGACGACCGGAGCAGCAGCGGCTGTCTCGGCGGGAACCACCGGCGCATCATCGAGCATGGACAGGTCGAACGGCACCGGCGCCATCGGCTGGTCCTCTCCCGACACCGTCTGGGCGGAAAATGCCTCTTCATCGGCGCCAGGCGTGATCTCGATCAAGCAATCCCACTCGGCAAATTCGAACACCTGCCGGATGGCTTCCTCGTCCCTGTCGGTTTCAACCCGGATCAACCAGGAGAGAAAAGCGCCTTCGGGATCCATCTGATCGAATGCAGGCAGGCCGTCGGTTTCACAGCGAACCTGAAGTTCGCCGACCTTGGCGAGGTCGCGCAGCAGCAGAACCGCTTCGTTGCCCTTTGCGTAAAGATCCGACCGGGGCTTGAAGCGCACTGTAAAGACAGACCGGCCATCGCCGTCGGCCGACGCATCAGCTTCAACATCAAACTCATCGAAACTGAAGGGAATCGGCTCGAAACCGCTCTCATCGGTGGCGGCGGCGACTTCGGTCACAGGAGCTTCCTGCCTGACCGGCTCCGGCGCAGGAGCAGCGGCCGGCACGGGCGTGCCCTTGGCGAAAGCTTCAAGCTCCTTGACCAGAACCGAGGTGCGGGCTGCGTCGACACTGCCGCCATCGCGGGAGGCGGCAGTGAGGTCGGTAAGCACATCGGCCGATTTGAGCATCACCTTGAGCAATTCAGGAGATGTCCGCAACTTGTTGGATCGAACGCAATCAAGTGTTGTCTCAAACACATGAGCGAAGGCAACGAGGTCATCGAGTCCGAAGGCTCCCGCTCCACCCTTGATCGAATGCACTGCACGAAACACTGCATTGACCGTTTCCGGGTCGCTATCACCGTCATTGATTCGGAGTAGACCGGATTCCAGTTCCGCGAGTTGTTCTTCGCATTCCTGGAAAAAGATCTCCTTGATTTCATTCATATCCATGGGAGAGGTCCTGTCAGGCGGTTACACGCTCAATCGCTGCGATCAATTTGGAGGGATCGAAGGGCTTGACGATCCAGCCCGTCGCACCGGCTTCGCGGGCGCGGTTTTTCTTCTCCGCATCGCTTTCGGTCGTCAGCACCAGAATCGGGATCGCCCGGAAGCGGTCGTTCTGGCGCACGCCTTCAATGAAGCCGAAACCGTCAAGCCTCGGCATGTTGATGTCGGTGACAATGACGTCCGGATTGGACTCTTCGAGCACCTCAAGACCTTCGATTCCGTCTTCGGCCTGAACCGTCTCGAAACCGGCATTGTTCAGCGTCATCAGCAGCATGTTGCGGATGGTTCGCGAGTCATCGACCGTGAGAACTTTCTTCTTCATTTAAGTATCTCCTTTGGAAGCAGGGCTTCATCCGAAATTCCCAGCAATTGCAATGTCTTGATGAATGCATCTGAAGCTTGCTTGACCTTGAGGATCTGATCGTCAGCACGCCAGCTCAATGCGGCAGCCAGCAGGACCTGAACACATTGAGCGCCAACCCGGTCAACTTCCGTTGCATCGATATCGATGTCCTCGCCCTTGTGCGCGAGCACTTGTTCATGCAACCGGTTAGCTGCATTGAGGTCGAGGACCTCGGGCAGTTTCAGTATTTTCGGTGCTGCGTCTTTGGACGACATTTCAGATATCCTCGCTTGTGAATGGGCTTGTGCTGTTCGCTGCGACCTTGTGAATCTCAAACCCTGTCATCGCGCCGCCCTCCGCTGCGCTACACGGTCTTGCGTGGGGTGCGCAGGAGTCTTGCTGCCTGACAGTTCCACGCTCTGGAAGCCGGCATGCTGGGCTTGCCGATGCAACCTGATTTGTTCGCCCAGTTCGGTGATCACGAGTTGCAGATCAGAGCCGGTTTCCGCCATGTCTGCAATGCGCGCGCCACCCGATGCGATCAGGCCTGCGGTCTGGCCGAGCGTCGCGGCCGAGCCGGTGAGCTGTACAGCTTCGTTTTCCGCTTCCGTGCCGACACCCGCCACCGATTGGGAGATCCGGCCCACCTGCTCGACCAGTCCGGAAATGGCAGACCGTGTCTGGTCGACCAGCTCGACGCCGCGTCCGACGTGGGACTTGGCATCGGAAACGAGCTCCTTGATTTCATTGGCTGCACCGGCGGATCTTTGCGCCAGGGCGCGAACCTCGGTGGCCACGACCGCGAAACCACGGCCTGCATCACCGGCGCGTGCGGCTTCGATGCCGGCATTGAGCGCGAGAAGATTGGTCTGGAAGGCAATTTCATCAATCACCGAAATGACCTTGCCGATCTGTTCGGCGGATTTCTCCACGCCGGCCATCGCATCAATCGCGTTTTCCACCACCCGGTCGCCGGCCTCGGCGCTCTGACGGGCCTCGGCGATGAGGGACTCCGCCTTGCGGGCTGTCTCCGCGGTGAGACGAATGCGGCCGGCAACGGCGGCAAGCGAATCATGTTCGCCGCCGACAGCTGAGCCGTAGCTCTCTATATCGGCGCGAACAGATTCAAGATCGTCGCTGAGCCGCACGGCAAGCAGTTCGGCTTCCGACAGGCGTGCGGCCGATCCCGCCACCAGTTGCTCGAGACGGCCAACCGCGTGATTGAAACTTTCCGCTGCTTGCCGGTGCGGTTCCAGGCTTTCAGGTTCGACGCGCACCGACAGGTCACCTTGAGCCAGTTGGGCCAACGCCGCGCCGAGAGTGACGTCAACAAGCTCGCGCTCCTGCGCAATTGCCTCCTGACCCTGCCGGGTCAGCGTTCTGGCCTGTTCGCTGATCCGGTGCGAGACCTGCATGTCAATATCGATAAGCGCCGCCTTGACGACATCGACCAGGCGGTCCGCCAGCAGATTACGTTCGGCTTTTCCGGAAAACCTTCCGAAAATACCGCTGCGGCTTTCCTCAACCAGGCGGCGGATGACCCGCTCCAACACCAGTGAATGGCCTCCGATCGACCAGCCGGAATCAAGTCCGATGCGCTGGCGAACTTCACCGAGAATGACCGATCGGTCCACATAAAGACCATCAAAACGGCCATCGGAAAGGATTGACCAATGCGCCACTTCCAGTTCTTCCAACCGGTCAATCTGACGAGCGGAGGTGAACAGCGAGGCAATCTCGGGCGTATTCTGCAACCGTTCGAAGAAACCGGACAGCGCGATCCTGGCTTCCGCCTCGATCATCGGCCGCATGCTGCGCAGGCGCTCGCGGCCTTCGGCATCGAACGCGGTCAGGTCAAGCCGCGCGCGCAGGCCGTCAGCTGCCGCTGTATCCCTCACCCTTGCTTGAACGTGCCCCACGCGATGACCCCAATCGGCGGCCTTTGGCCGCGCATTTATATTTGAACCTGGCTTTGCATCCAACTGTACGACTGTGCGTTTAGCTGCCCGCCACATCGAGCGGACCGAACACAGTTGCAGCAGCGCTGCTGGCTCATGAAATCTCAGGAATCCGGATTGTTCCGGGACGGCGAAGCGGCTTCATGCCTTTGTTAAAACTGACGACCGCATCAGTCACAATTCGACGAGTGTGCCGATTTTTACGTGGTAATCCTTGCCTGAAGGTTAACATTCGAGGGTCGTTGTTAATCAATTGTTTGGGATAATACACACTGCGGCGGCAGGCCTTCGAGTCGAGCCGATAAAACGCTGGCGCGTCGCGGGACTACTGCACACTACTCGGTCCTGGTCATGGCTGAATCAGGGTGAGATCTGTACTTTGGCTCGCGCAAGCTTCGCGCAAGTTGCTTCTGGCAGTACTTTGCTCATCGATGACAATGATGTCACCAGGAACCGAGCAATGATTGTTCTAGGATTTGGCGCTATCGCTATAGCAACCGCCACACTCGCAAGCTTCTCCGTGCTCTTGCGTTCAAACCAAACACGAATCCGGCAGAGCCCGGTATTCTGAATGGCGCGGGCCGTTATCTGATGGCCCGCAAGTCAGGTGTTGACGCATGGTTTCCGGCAAAACTGCGGAAAATGGCGTTTTCAATTGGCCGTTCGGGCGCGGCTATTGACCCCGGCACGGTTCAGATTGCGGCTATGTGATTGTCCCAGGCGCAATCATGGCTGGTATTTCCGAACCGCCCCGTTTCGCTTGAACTGACAAAACCATCCGCCCGTGCATGAAGGCCGCAGGTGCGCGGCGCTGTCTCGATGGTGAGCGGCTGGCCGGATTGCGTGTCCAGCGTAAGCACAACTCCGCTTTTCGGCGATGCGATGGCAAGTGTTTTGCCGTCATTGCCGATTGCGACCGACCCGGCATATTTTCCAAGCGCACCGGCCACCTCATCAGGCAAGACAACCGAAACAAGGCCTGCGTCTCCCCCCAGTCTGGCCAGAACCGGCACGTCATCCATGGCATCCCCTTCATACTGGCCGCCGATCCAGACCTGATTGCCTGCATCCACCGCCATGTGGCGCAAGGACAACCGGTGCAATTTGGCCGGCAAAGCATGAGTGGAGAGCAACGATCCGGTGGCCGTGTCAATCAGGGCAATCGATGGCGCCATGGTCGGCAGATTGAGCTTTTGGCGACCATGATCGGGATGGGTGCGTATCCCGCCATTGGCGACACAAAGCGTGGTGCCGTCGGGCATGAGGACAATCTCGTGCGGGCCAATTCCGTGGGAAGCGAATTCCCCGATCCGGCTGAAGCCGTTGGTGGCGTCATAGATGCCGATCACGCCATCCCCGGTCTCGAACGCGTTCTCGGCCGCGAACAGGACCTTCCCGTCCGGCGAAAACGCCCCGTGGCCATAAAAATGCCTGTCCGCGGGCGTGTGAAAAGCAACCGGGTTGGACGCTTTGGCCTTGTGCAGCGCGACGGCGAAATTTCCGGGACGCCGGGCAAAGGCCACCAGCCATTGCGCAGCCGCGCTCGTGGCAAAGCCATGACCCCGGCCAGGCAACAATTGCGTTGAAACGATGGCGTCGCGCTCGTCAAGGATAGCCACGCCATAGGCGCCTTGCGGGTCCATGAAAGCGGCAGCGAAAAGCACTTCGGAGACTGCCAGCCGTTCCGCACCGGCCGGCGTCAGGCCACTGAGCCAGGCCAGACCGGCGCCCGCCAGAAATTTGCGCCGTTCAAGAATGATCCGGTTCAATCGCCATCTCCGAATGAAAACCCGACGTCAAGTCCGCCGGCTTGGGCAAATTCCTGATCCAGACGGCCGATGATGATCTTGACGGCGTAATCCAGATAAACGAGTTTTTCGCGTGTTTGCGGATCAGCCAGCAGCCGGTCAACGGGTGCGTCGAGGCTGTCGGCGGTGCTGATTGCCTGATTGAACTCAAAGCGTATGGTGTCCCCAAGTTTGGGTGCGGCTTCCTGGGCGACGATTTCGATTGTGCTTTCGTTGAACAGCGCTTCAAGCCCCGACAGTCCAGCACTGACCGTGGCAAGCGTCAGCTCCGAACGCCAGTAGAGCGCGGATTTCGCACGATCGTGGTCGGGGGTCTCCCTGTCGAGAAATGCGCCAATGCGGGTGTCGCGAATTGCCTCAAGCCCATGGATCATCTGCCCGAGCAGAACATTCAGGGCTTCCTGGTCGTCTCGGAACAATGGATTGCCCGGTCCGGGTTTCAGGAACACCGGCAGGAATTTGCTGTCCGGCTGCCATCCGGCGATCAGTTCGCGGGAAAGATTGGCAACATTGGTTGCCGCGGCGCGGCCAAACCGGCAGCGATGGCTGGCATCGGCCTGTGCCAGGTCCTGGCTGCCGCTACCGAACAGGATGAATTCCAGCGCGCCCAGTCCCTGCATGGCGACACTCTTGCGGGCCAGCAGGGCGGTATCGGTCACGCTTTCATCCTTCGTCGCAATCGCTGCCTGAACCTGCTTCCTGCCGGTGCCCTTGCGGTCGGGGAAAAACAGGATGCGCTCCAACCGGTCCTCCGACATCACCGGACCCAACCGCAGCCACTCGATTCGCGACCACTGGTCGGCGGCATCGCGAAAGGCTGCGCGCGTGGCGTTCAGAGCGACCTCCGACGGGGTTTCGCACAAGGAATCGAATGAGGTCTGCAGGCCATCGGCGGCGCTGCCGAAATCGGCGTAGTGTGGGAGAACATAATCGACAACCATCCGTTCAAGCACCGGCTCGATTGACGGTCCCGTGTCGGTTTGTGCATGGGCAAGACCAGCACTCAGCGTCAGCGTCAGCGTCAGCAGGAAAACAAGAAAACGGCGCATCAGAGACTTTCCAGAAATGCCAGAAGATTGTCGCGGTCGGTTTTTTCCAGTGCGGCAAACCCGTCACGCGCGGCTGCGGCTTCGCCGCCATGCCACAGAACGGCTTCCGTCAGATTGCGGGCTCTGCCATCGTGCAGGAAAAAAGTGTGGTCGTTGACAATTTTTGTCAGGCCGGTCCCCCACAGCGGAGGCGTGCGCCATTCCCTGCCATTGGCGACGCCAACCTGCTGGCCATCGGCCAGCCCTTCGCCCATGTCGTGCAGCAGGAAGTCCGAATAGGGCCAGATCAGCTGAAACCGGTGCGCCGGGTTCCCAGCCTTGCGGGACGTGACATATTTGGGAACATGGCAAGAGGCACAGCCGAGATCGTAAAACAGCTTCTTGCCGGCAAGCACATGGTCGTCGTAGACATCGCGCCGCGCCGGGACCGCAAGATTCTGCGAGTAGAAGGTGACCAGATCCAGCACGGGATCGGGCGCTTCCGTGTCGCCGAGACCGGACTGAACGCCGGAGGGCATCTGCATGCACTCGATCTGTCGGGGCATGCAGTCGCCATGGCTGGTGGGGTTATCCGGCGTGGAAATGCCGATGTCGCCGGCAAACGCGCTCGACGACTGCTGGCGCACGGTCGCATTCTGGGCCTTCCAGCCAAACCGGCCGATGGCGCGCTGGCCGGTTGCCGGGTCACGCGCCAGTGCGACGCGGCCCGAAATTCCGTTGCCATCCTGATCGTCAGGATCCGCGTGGGCCAGGATATCGGCGGGATGGATGGCTTCGATCAACCCCATGCCGGTCATCGGCGGCGACAGCCGCGGCGACAGGGTGGTTTCCGGATCGAGGGGCCCAAAGCCCAGTTCAGTGACGCTGTAGTGAGGCTTGCGCAGCGACACGAGCGTCCCATCGCCGAGTTCGACCGGCTGTTCCTCATAGTCGATGACCATCCGGCCTTCGGCTTTCAGACCCGGAACCGCCAGATCCTGCATCTGACCGCCATAGACGGGATCGGGCAAAGAGGCGACAAGGTAGTCTTCGAGTGCCTGACGCTCCTGATCGGTTCTGGCAGGCCTTGCGAGCCGCAGGAACATCGAGGTGGCATCGGCGGCTCCTTCCGGAGGATGACCGCGGCCATCCTTGATATGGCAGCTCTGGCAAGCCCTTGCATTAAATAGCGGGCCCAGCCCGTCGGAAGCCAGCGTCGAGGAGGGCGAGGAAACCCAAAGCTTGCGGAACAAGGCGTTTCCCAGCTTGAAAGTCTCTTCTTCCTTGAACGTCAGATTGGCACTGAAGTGGGACAGGGAATCCCGGTTGACCAGCTTGGTCGATGTGCCGGCGCCGCCCTGCATCACCTCGAATTTTTCAGGGGCCTCGAATGAAGACGCCGGCCTCACCACGCGCTCGACGCGCTTTCGATCCTTCTGGGATAGATCGTCGCGGACGCGGGTAAATCCGGCCAGATCATCGGACAGCCCCGAACCTGCCGATGCAAAAACGAAGCCCGCTGCCAGGCTGGACAGGATTGCCGGTCTGAGTTTTCTCGAAAGACGCGCAGTGAAACCAGAGTCTGCAAATTTTCCGCTCATGTGGCGCCGCATGGATGTGTTGACCTTGGACACGGAAAAACGATGCGCCGAAACCACACAACAGCATCCCGGCGACGGTTTCATGTCAGTCATTGCACTCTCTTTGTTATCAATCCGCGTCGGCAGGTGACGCGTTCAACTGGCCGTATTTCTGTTCACCCAGATTACCGGGCAGTTGCAGTTGCAGTTGCGATTCGAGAAAATCAATGTGGCCCTGTTCGTCCACGATCAGCGTTTCATTGAGGCACTCGACGACTTTCCTGCTCTTTTCATGGTCTTTCCTATCGCTGTCGTGACAATGTTATCAAGTAATGCATCCGGTCAGGCGTGCTGAACGCCGTTTTGCAACATTGTTGTTTTTTGCCTTCTCAATGCGCGTTCGCTGATCGGCTAGGCGATTGAGCAGGTCCACCACCATGGGCGCAGGACTTTGCACGAGTTCGTGATAATTCCTGGTCGTCTCGACGATGATGTTGATCACGCCGGGAAAGCACCCGCAGCATTTGCCGCGGGCGCTCATTGCCTGAAACACCTTTCCAGGTGTGATCAATTGCCACTCATCGGCCACGAGGAAGTCAAGAATGACTTCCTCGATTTCCTTGCTGGAAATGATGTTGCAGCTGCAAACAATCATGGCGAAGGCCCTTACTGGAAGACCGCATCGGGACTGTCGAGACTGTCGGAACCTTCCAGCTCGACCGCACCGAGGTCCAGGGCGGCAATGGCGCGCTCAATCGACCGCGTTTGCTTGATCAGCCCGTCAATCGCTGCCTGAACCGTGGCATTGCCTTCGGCGTTGTCGGTGGCGATCATCTGGTCATAGGCCTCCACCGTCTCGGCCCGGGCCACCATGGATTCCATGGCAGCAATGGTGGCGTCCAGATCAGCCTGAAGCTCGTTAGCGATAGCCGGGTCTTTCTGACTGACAAGCTCGGCAAGCGACGGGCCGGTCAACTCGGTTCCATCAGGACGGGTGTAGACGCCAGTGTAAGCCGAGCGGATGCCGACCGCATCATAGCGATGCGAGTTGTGGGTGTTGTCGGAGAAGCAATCATGCTCCTCTTCCGGGTCGCCCAGCAGCAGGCCGAGCTTCATCCGTTCGCCGGCCAGTTCACCATAGGACAGCGATCCCATTCCGGTGAGAATGGTTGAAAGCCCGCCCGCAACGCCGGCTTCCTCGAGTGCCGCGCGGGCTGCGCCGCCGGCCTTCCAGTTGGCTGCCATTTCCTCAAGATCGGCAACCAGAAGATCGCTCGCGGCGGCGAGATATTCACGCCGCCGGTCGCAATTGTCATTGGTGCAGTTTTCAAGGCTGTAATCGGTGTAGGGTCGGCTGCCAGCGCCCGGACCATTGCCGTTGAGATCCTGGCCCCAGAGCAGGAATTCGATCGCGTGATAGCCCGATGCGACATTGGCTTCGATACCGCCGGCTTCCTGCAGGGTTTCCGAAATCAGTTGCGGCGTGATCTTGCCGGCGTCGATCGTCTTGCCGTTGATCTCGATCGCGGAATTGGCGATCACATTGGCGGTGAAAAGCGAGTTCTCGTCGCTTTCCGAGCCGTAGCTCGCATCGACGTAATCGATCAGTCCTTCATCGAGCGGCCAGGCATTCACCCTGCCCTCCCAATCATCAACGACGGCATTGCCGAAACGGTAGACCTCTGTCTGCTGGTAAGGCACGCGAGCCGCAAGCCATGCGGCCCTGGCTGACTCAAGCGCCTCCTCGGTCGGAGTTTGGAGAAATGCCTCGATGGCGGCATCCAGCGCTTTCGCGGTCATCAAGGAATCTTCGTATTTTGCCTCCGCAACGTCAGCGTAATGCACGATCACGGCCTCCGGCGTGGTGTCGGCACGAGCCGTAGTCATCAGCGCCGTTGATGCCAGAAGGCCCAGCCCTATCAGTCCTGCGAGATTCTTCATTGTCCGTTTTACTCCTGATTTTACCGATTTTTTAGTGAAGGGACGCACTCGTTTGAGATGCGCCGAGGGTTGATGACCGGAAGTCGATATCGGCAATCGCACCCAACGGGATTGGTGTGAGCTTGTGACCGTGTCCGAGCAGCACCGCCGCGTAGGCACTCGCCCGATCAACAACTTCGACACAGGTGTCGGAGCAGGCAAGCAGCCTGGCCGAATGCATCATCGCCGCCTCGTCGCCATGCTGGGCTCCGGCGACCATGCCGAGCACCAGACATTCGTCGCGACACAGATGGGAAGTGCCGGGCTTGCAGAAGCGCAGCGGGCAGGTGGCGCACACGCCGAGCCGCCCGATCAGCGACGCCATCGCATCAAGCGCGTATTGACCGTCAACTCTGCCCAGCGCCAGCGCATGAGCGGACCTGGCCGCATCCCAATAGCGCAAATCCCGGTGAGCCAGACCGGCCACGCAATTGCGATAACCGTTGATGACGAGGTTCTCCGGCTGTTGGCGAAGATACGCTGCGGCCGGGCATTCCCGGTCTCCGTCCCGATGTGATTCCGCCATGGTTACCCCACGTGTTTAAACATGAGGAATTCGGTAAAGTAATTGGAAAGTGGAGTCAAACGGTATAGTTTAGAATTACTCCAAACTGACGCTCCGGAAGACGGCTGATCCAGCGCGGCACCGCCGGCGTGGTTGGCGCGCCCCGGCGCGATGCCGATGACGTCGGGGCAAGCAGGCCTCGCCATAGCGCATAGAGCACCGTACGATTAATACGACGCATTCTGTTGGCTCAAACCTGCTGCTCCACAAGAAGGACGGCGCAGAGCGATGCGGGTCCATCTCTCAAGCCGCCCGACGCAGTGGGTAGCAGGTTTCAGCCAACCCGAAGAGCCGCATGCCTTCAAGTGCTCAGAAGGATTTTCGTCTTGATCGTACCCGCCAGGTATGCCCTTCGACGAAAATCCTTCTCAGCCCATAAAATCATTGCGGCAGAATGCGTCATATTAAGCGAACGGTGCTCTATATCAGGAAGCGGTATGGCCGTGGTTTCCGTCCCGACACGGAGAAGTCCAGAGATCCCAAATCAAAAATCTGCGTGAATATACAATAGTCGAATAGTATCGCAGCCAAGGCCGTGTTTGTCTTGAGGTTGCTATTTCCATAGCTATGGCGGCAGGGCTGGGAGGCTTTGCCCGTTCCAATCCAGGGAGGATTACATGACGAAATTCAAAGTAAATCGTCGTACGCTGATCAAATCAGGTGCGGCATTCGGTGCGGGACTCGCGCTTCCGACGATTTTCACCAGTTCGGCCCGGGCTTACCTCAATGAGCCCAAGGGCGACACCGTCACGCTCGGTTTCAACGTCCCTCAGACCGGTCCTTATGCGGATGAAGGCCTGGATGAATTGCGCGCCCAGGAACTTGCTGTTCAGCACCTGAACGGCGAAGGCGATGGCGGCATGATCAACACCTTCTCATCGAAGATGTTGAAGGGTAACGGTATTCTTGGCAAAAAGGTCAAGTTCGTCTCCGGCGACACCCAGACCAAATCCGACGCAGCCCGTGCATCGGCCAAGTCGATGATCGAAAAAGACGGCGCTGTCATGATCAATGGCGGTTCGTCCTCGGGCGTGGCCGTTGCCGTTCAGGGCCTCTGCCAGGAAGCGGGCGTGATCTTCATGGCCGGTCTGACCCACTCCAACGACACCACCGGCAAGGACAAGAAGGCCAACGGCTTCCGCCATTTCTTCAACGCCTACATGTCGGGTGCTGCTCTCGCACCGGTGCTGGCAAAGGCTTACGGCACCGACCGCCGCGCCTATCACCTGACAGCCGACTACACCTGGGGCTGGACACAGCAGGAATCGATTGCGAGCGCGACCGAAGCCATGGGCTGGGAAACCGTCAACAACGTGCTTACCCCGCTGGCTTCGACCGACTTCTCATCCTACATCGCTCCGGTTCTCAACTCCGGCGCCGATGTGCTGATCCTGAACCACTACGGCGGCAACATGGTCAACTCGCTGACCAATGCCGTGCAGTTCGGCCTGCGCGACAAGATGGTCAACGGCAAGCAGTTCGAAATCATCGTTCCGCTCTATTCCGAATTGATGGCAGCTGGTGCCGGCGCAAACGTGCGCGGCGTGTATGGCTCGATGAACTGGAACTGGCAGCTGCAGGACGAAGGCTCCAAGGCCTTCGTGAAGTCCTTCGGTGAAAAATACGGCCGTCCGCCTTCAAATTCGGCGCACACCTGCTACGTCCAGACGCTGCTTTATGCGGATGCAGTCGAGCGTGCCGGCACCTTCGATCCTTGCGGCGTTGTCGAAGCCCTCGAAGGCTTCGAATTTGACGGCATGGGCAATGGTCCGACCCTTTATCGTGCCGACGACCACCAGTGCTTCAAGGACGTGCTGGTCATGAAGGGCGCGGAAAACCCGACCAACGAGTACGACACGCTGGAAATCGTCGAAGTGACCCCGCGTGCCCAGGTCGAATATGCTCCGGATCATCCGATGTTCGCCGGCGGCGACCTCGGCAAGTG
Organism: Hoeflea sp.; assembly: GCF_039975035.1. Lineage (GTDB taxonomy): Bacteria > Pseudomonadota > Alphaproteobacteria > Rhizobiales > Rhizobiaceae > Hoeflea. The sequence continues at coordinate 30,766 of NZ_JBDWHW010000237.1, forward strand.
CAACTCGGGCGCATAATCCACTCCACGAGTTTGCCGCGCCGCCTGACGGGTGGCGCGGCTCTCTTATCGATTTGAAGACTAGGACCGCCGCGCCGACTGCGCTCGCGGTTTATTTGATGCGGGCTTCATGATGGACGCAATCATTCTCCAGATTCTGAACGGTCTCGACAAGGGCAGCGCCTATGCGCTGATCGCGCTCGGACTGACACTGATTTTCGGCACGCTCGGCGTGGTGAATTTCGCGCATGGCGCCCTGTTCATGCTTGGCTCCTTCTGCGCGGTGACGCTTCAGCGTATCCTGTCCCTGTCCTACACGGTGGAAGATCCGACCCAGAAAGACTTTCTGGGCAATCCGCTGAAGGTCGACACCCCCTACATCGTCAGCTGGTTTGGCGATTCGACCGGACACGCCATACTGGAATGGTCCGTTCCGCTGGCCATCCTGTTCGCCATTCCGGTGATGCTGCTTGTCGGCTACGTCATGGAACGCGGTCTGATCAAGCACTTCTACAAGCGCCCGCATGCCGACCAGATCCTGGTCACCTTCGGGCTTGCGATCGTCATTCAGGAAATCGTGAAGTATTTTTACGGCGCCAATCCGATTCCGACACCGGCCCCGGGCATGTTCAGCGGGTCGATCGATTTCGGTGTGATGATCGGCTTTGCCCAGAACGAGATCATCTATCCGTACTGGCGACTGGTCTACTTCCTGTTTTCGGCAGTCATCATCAGTGCGGTATTTGCTTTCCTGCGGTTCACGACCTTCGGAATGGTGGTCCGCGCCGGCATGGCCGACAGGGAGACTGTCGGTCTTCTCGGCATCAACATCGACAAGCGCTTTACCATCATGTTCGGGATTGCAGCCGCTGTCGCCGGCCTTGCCGGCGTGATGTATGCGCCGATCAACTCGCCAAACTATCACATGGGTATGGACTTTCTGGTCCTGTCGTTCGTCGTGGTCGTTGTCGGCGGCATGGGCTCACTGCCCGGCGCCGTGCTGGCCGGCTTCCTGCTGGGCATTCTCGAGAGCTTTGCCTCCATGAACGAGGTCAAATCGCTTATCCCGGGGATCGACCAGATCATCATCTATCTTGTTGCAATCATCATCCTTTTGACCCGCCCGCGCGGTCTTATGGGTCGCAAAGGCGTGATGGAGGAATAATTCATGCTTGGTCTGAGTAAGAAAGACACTACCTTTCTCCTCATCGTCGTTTTCCTGACTTTGGCGACGCCGATTCTGCTTCAACCCTTCCCGGAAAACTCGGCTCTGGCCCAGTTCAACGCCGGTTATCCCGACCTGATGCAGAGATTTGCGATCTTCGGGATCTTCGCGATCGGGTTCAACATCCTGTTCGGCCTGACCGGATACCTCTCGTTTGGCCATGCCGCCTTCCTGGGTGTCGGGTCCTATTCGGTGGTCTGGATGTACAAGTTGTTGAGCTACAATGTGGTTCCCGGTCTCATCCTCGCCATCGTCATGTCGGGACTGTTCGCCCTGTTTATCGGCTATATCTCGCTGCGCCGGTCGGGGATCTACTTTTCGATCCTGACACTGGCGTTTGCGCAGATGTCGTTCAATCTGGCCTATTCCGTGCTGACGCCGCTGACCAACGGCGAGACCGGTCTGCAGGTCTATACCAACGACCCGCAGGTTCTGATGAGCGCGGGGGCACCGACATCGCCGCATCTCTTCGGCATCGTCATGAACGAGAGCAGCAAAATCGATATCGGCGGATGGCAGTTCACCTTCAACAATGGCTACTATTTCTGCGCCATCATCGCCATCATCGTGTTCTACATTTCCATGCGGATCTTCCGGTCGCCGTTCGGCATCATGCTGCGGGCAATCAAGACCAACCAGACCCGCATGAACTATACCGGGCTCAACCCCCGCCCCTACACGCTTGCCGCATTTGTGATCTCGGGCATGTATGCCGGTCTCGCCGGCGGTCTGCTGGCCTCGATGGATCCGCTCGCGGGTGCGGAGCGCATGCAATGGACCGCCTCGGGCGAAGTGGTGCTGATGACCATTCTCGGCGGCGCAGGAACGCTGATGGGGCCGGTTCTGGGCGCAGGCTTCATCAAGTATTTCGAGAACATTTTCTCCAAGATCAACGACAACGTCCTGCACAGCTGGTTCTCGGCACTTCCGGACGGGCTGGAAGATGCGGTGGTCTTCCTTTTCCATCCCTTTATCGGCAAGGGCTGGCATCTGACGCTTGGCCTGTTGTTCATGCTGGTGGTCATCTTCCTCCCCGGCGGCCTGATGGAGGGCGGCAGCAGGATCTGGAACATGATCACAGGCAAGAGCCGGAAAAAGAAAAAATCCGGTTCCGAACCGATGCCATCAAGCCACGTCAACTGATCAGCGGAGATATCAGATATGGGAATTCTTGAAGTCTCTAATGTCAACAAACGGTTCGGTGGCCTGCAAGCGCTCGGCAATGTCAATCTCGACATCACCCAGGGCACCGTGCATGCGATCATCGGCCCGAATGGAGCGGGCAAGTCCACGCTTCTGAACTGCCTGATCGGCAAGCTTGCACCAGACACCGGAACCGTGATGTTCGACGGCAAGTCGGTGCTTGGACGCAAGCCTTACGAGATCAACCAGATGGGCATTTCCCGAGTGTTCCAGACGCCCGAGATTTTCGGCGATCTTTCGGTCTTCGAAAACATGCTGATTCCGTGTTTTGCCAAACGCGACGGTTCGTTCCGCCTGCATGCCCTGGAATCCATTGCATCGGAACAGGAGCTTATCGAGACCGCGGAACATATGCTTATGGAGGTCAACATGATCGACAAACGGCATATGACGGCCAGCTCGCTGTCGCGTGGGGACAAGCGGCGTCTGGAAATGGCGATGTGCCTTGTCCAGGCGCCGAAGCTGCTTCTGCTTGACGAACCCACAGCCGGCATGGCGCGCGCCGACACCAACAACACCATCGACCTGCTCAACCAGATCCATGAGAGCCGTGACATCACCATGGTGATCATCGAGCATGACATGCATGTGGTGTTTTCGCTGGCCAAGCGCATCACCGTTCTGGCCCAGGGAACACCTCTGGTGGAAGACACCCCCGAAAACATCAAAGGGCATCCCAAAGTCAAGGAAGCCTATCTGGGAGAGGCCGCAGCATGAGCCAACTCGAACACGACAAGGGCGGCAAGCAGAGCGACCGCCCGGACTTTTCCAAGAACGCCAACCATGCGGCAACGGCTCCTGCGTTTCTGTCGGTGCATGACGTTCACGCCTATTATGGCGAGAGCTACATTGTGCAGGGCGTCAGCTTCAACGTGCATGAAGGCGAGATCCTGGCGCTGCTGGGCCGCAACGGCGCCGGCAAGACCTCGACCCTGCGGGCCATCGCCCAGATCGGCTCGCCGCTGATGACCCGTGGCGAAGTCTGGCTCGACCACCAGCCGTTGCACCTGATGAGCTCGCACGAGGCCTCGCGCGCCGGTCTGTCACTGGTGCCTGAGGATCGGCGCATCATTGCCGGCCTGACAGTCGAGGAAAATATCCAGCTGGCCCAGATCGCGCCGCCGATCGGCTGGTCGGTCGAACGGATCTACGAGCTGTTTCCGCGGCTGGGTGAACGCCGCAAGCAGGAGGGCGTGACGCTGTCGGGCGGCGAGCAGCAGATGCTGTCGATCGGCCGGGCGCTGGCCCGCGACATCAAGGTGCTGCTGCTTGACGAGCCTTACGAAGGCCTGGCACCGGTGATCGTCGACGAAATCGAAAAGACACTCAACATCATCAAGCAGCAGGGAATCACCACGATCCTGGTCGAGCAGAATGCCGTGCGCGCGCTCAAGCTTGCCGACCGCGCGGTGATCCTGGAATCGGGCGAGGTTGTGTTCGACGGCACCGCCGGGGAAGTTCTCACCAACGAGCAGCTGCGCCACGACTATCTGGCGATTTGATGCATGCCGCGCAAAAGTGTCCTGCGGTTTTGCGATAGCGACAAGAAAAACAAAGAGCTAACGCGCGTCACCTGAATCCGTTTGCATGCGACACGCGTTAGCCTCAGTGCCGGCCGGACCGCTTCGTGCGTGTTTCAAATGTGCCGAAGCCGCAATCACAGCTCCGGCACATTCGCATTTTGGCAGCTCGCGGCTTCAACCCCAAGTCTGCCCACCATGGTTTCCAACGGCAGCCGCTTGCCGTAAACTGGCGGCGTGACCGATCCCCTGCTCTACTCCTTCAGACGTTGCCCCTACGCCATCCGTGCACGGCTTGCGATCGCCTCGTCCGGTCTTGAGCTGGAACTGCGCGAGATTGTGCTGCGGCAAAAGCCGGAGGCTTTTCTGCAAGCTTCGCCGAGCGGCACGGTTCCCTGCCTTGTCACCGCCGAGGGCGTGATCGATGAAAGCCTGGACGTGATGCTGTGGGCCCTGCGGCAGCACGATCCGGAGGGCTGGCTGGATATGCCCGACGAGGGATTTGACTGGATCACCGGCAATGACGGCCCGTTCAAATCCGCGCTCGACCGGACCAAATACGCGGCGCGCTATCCCCAATGCGATCCTGAGGAACAGCGTGATCTCGCAGCCGGTTTCCTGTCCCGGCTGGACCGGCAGATCAACAGCTGGATCTTTGGCCGCCCGACCCTTGCCGATTACGCCATTCTTCCGTTTGTCCGCCAGTTTGCCTTCATCGACAAGACCTGGTTCGACGCCCGGCCCTGGCCCGATCTGCAAGGCTGGCTGAAGTGCTTCCTCGCGTCCGAGCGGTTCGAGCGGGTGATGACGAAGTACCACCCATGGCAGGAAGGCGATCCGCCGGTGGTTTTTCCATGAAGACTGCTGATCGGGGCGAGCCGCTGTCTGGCGGATTTTGAACATATGGGCACAGAAACGTTTGAATGCGCAGGACGCCTGTTGCCTTGCAGGAGAGTTCGTATCGATGAACTGGATGTTCGCGACATCCAGCGCAGCTTTACCTGTGCGTCGTGTCCCAGAGCGTGGTGTCGCCGGGTTTCATAGCATCGGTGTTTTCCGGTAGGGTCGGGTTGTTAAAGAGCAACCTGAAGGCCACCACCGATGACCGGCGATAGGATGAACCTGCGTTCTCTTGTTGAGAAGAGCAAGAGCGCGGATGCGGATTTGGCTCACGCGAGATGATCCGCTTTTCGGTCGAGAAGTTGATGGCACTGGAAACAGGCACAGCGACGGATGCTGGTTATGGCAAGAAAACCGCATCGCGGCTTGCCCAGCTCAATGGCTATCGCGAGCGGGACTGGGAAACGCGGGCGGGGCCGGTGGAGTTGCGCTTCCCGACGCTGCGGACTGGCACCTATTTCCCAGGCTTCCTAGAGCCGCCGCATGGTGGAGAAAGCTCCATGCCAACCTTCACCTTCGCCCTGCTGCCAATGGTGCGGATGAAGAGCTTCATCCAGTCCTTCTGGCGGGCGAGCACATACACGACGGAGGGACGGATCTTCGAGCGGCGGCCTGGGCTACTCCCCATCCCTTGGACAGTATCTGGGTTGAATTAAGCTACTTTTTGGACCTGCTGATCGGGTTGGGTTTCCTCTTTTCTCAGCCAATAGACCACGGCAGGTGGCCTGCCGCCAAGGGCCGAGTGTGGGCGTTTGTTGTTGTAGAAGGT
>NZ_JBDWHW010000238.1:0-3814 GCF_039975035.1 Hoeflea sp.
AGTGTGGAAAGAGTATATCAAGAACCAGAAACCGCCTGACCCTGACGATGATTTTGAGGTTGTGTAGTCCGCCGAAGGGCGGACCAATCCGGCTTATAGCCGTAACCCGAAGCCACCGGCTTTAGCCGGTGGAGCATTCACTCTCCCTGTCGCTCTTTCTGGGGCGGGATCAAAATCGGAAATCCGGGCCCGATTGAGACGTCACAGCCCGCAAACAATTGGAGCAGATCATGATTAGGTACAACAGGGTAGGAACGAATACCGCCAAGATGCTGATGGTATCGGCACTGGCACTGACCGCATGGAGCGGCAACGCGCTGGCTGCAGGCGAATTGCATCTTTACAACTGGACGAACTATTTCGCTCCGGAACTGCTCGAGCGCTTCGAGAAGGAAACCGGCACCAAGGTGACCGTCGACAACTTTGCCTCGGAAGAAGATCTTCTGGCCAAGCTGCAGGCCGGTGGCGGCGGGTATGACGTGATTTTCCCCGGCACCACAACGCTTGGCGTGATGGTGGAAAAGGGCATGCTGGCCAAGATCGAAGTCAGCAAGATGGAGAACTTCAAGAACCTGCTGCCTGCGTTCACAACCATCGCAGGCGATGAGAACCGCGACTATTCCGCGCCCTATATGTGGGGGACGACCGGATTTACCTACGATCCTTCAATGGTGCCGGGCGGCAAGCTTGAGGAAAGCTGGAAGGCGATTTTCGAGCCCAGCGATGAGTTGAAGGGCAAGATCGCCATGCTCAACGAAATGTCCGATGTCTGGAACGCTGCGGCCTACTATACCGGCATCGACAAATGCACCGAGGATCCGGCTGAAGCCCAGAAGATCCTTGATGTGCTGATGGCCCAGAAGCCGGACGTGAAGCTTTATTCCAATGACGGAACCATTGATCGGATGATTGCCGGCGAGGTTGCCGTTCACATGCAGTGGAATGGCGCGGCGCACCGCGTCAAGGCCAAGAAGCCGGACGATGTATATGTCTATCCCAAGGAAGGCACCACCTTCTGGACCGACGTGATCGCCGTCCCGAAGGACGCCCCGAACATGGAAGCTGCGAAGATATTCATCAACTGGATGATGTCGCCTGACGTGGCCGCTGCAGCGTCCAATTACACCGGCTATTCCAATGCGGTGGCCGGGTCCGGCGAGTTCCTGAAAGAAGATCTCAAGGCTGACCCCGCAGTCAACACGCCGGCGGAATACAATGACCGGCTGCGTGCTTACAAAGCCTGCTCGCCAGCATCCAAGGATCTGCGCGAGAAGGTCTGGACCAAGCTCAAGTCATAATTCGAAACCGATGTGATGAAAGGGCCGGGGGCTTGGTGCGTCCGGCTTTTTTTCTCGTCCGGCAATGTATCCGGGCCTTACTGGAGCTTTTCGGCTAGGGTAAGGTCGCAGCCAACGTTACCATAAATTTGTCCGGAAATAGGAAACCCAACTGAGCTTCGGTGCGTGGCGACCGCTTCAGACGAGACAATCGGAGCTCCCAGAATTATTTGTCAGCATTATCAGCAGGGTGGCGAGAGAGGGCAACGGCGTCGGGATCCTCGAAGTCGAGATTGCAGCAGATGCGGTAGGATTCGAGCTGCTCAGCGTCGAGTTTTCCACATTGGTAGAAAAACATTGCCGCGCCGTAGCGGTGCATGCCTGAACCCGGAGCGCCAAGCGGCAATAACAGCAGCTTGAGTTGCCGCTCCTCATCCGCGTTTTCGGGTTCTATCCACGGCATGCTCGTTGCTCCGGGCCTAGTAGTCGGCAGGTGGCGTCGCGGTCCGGCGCGGGTGGACGAAGAAGGGCTTTTCAACCGGATGGCATCGCGCCATGCGCCGTTGCCACCGGATTTCCTTCTGCAGATAGATCTCGACCCACAGATCGCCAGTGACGGTCTGGCCATAGGGGGCGTCGAGCCAGGCGTAGGCGATGTTGCGCTTACAGGTCGGAGACCAAAGTGCCGAGGTCACTTGACCCACCTCTCGGGACTTCTTGTGATAGACCAGCGCATTGTGCGCAGGCTTGTCGCGCTCGATCTCGATCGCCACCAGTTTGCGGTGCGGGGTCTGTGTGGACAGCTCCAGAAGCGCGCGGCGGCCATTGAAATGCGGCTTGTCGAGGGTCACCAGCCACTCAAGGCCCAGTTCATAGGGCGTGTTGGACCGGTCTGGTCTCAGCACGGTTTGCGCCGAGAGAAAATCGACCTTTGGCAACACGAACCCGGCTTCAATGCGGGCCATGTCGAGCGCCTCATAGCCGATGACACGCAAGCCGCGAAGCTTTCCGATTGCCATCAGGCGGTCCCAGACCGTGAGCGCGTCAGCGGGCGCCATCCAGAGTTCATAACCAAGGTCGCCGGTGAAGCCGGTGCGGGAAATGGTAACCGCCGCGCCGGCTATTTCAAACTCGGCGATCCCGAAGGGTTTGAGCGTTTCGATGCCGGTCAGGCCGATCTTCTTGAGCAGCGCGCAACTGGTGGGACCTTGCAGCGCCAAGCCGGCGATGTCGCGGGTGACGTCGCGAATTGTGACATCAAAGCCCCAGGCGATGTCTTCGAGCCAGGACAGCTGCGGCTCCTGGCAACAAAGCCGGAATTCGGTGTCTGACAGCCGGAAGACGGTGCCGTCATCGACCACCTGGCCATCCTCGTCGCACCAGATGCAGTAGGCAACGCGACCCGGCTTGAGTTTGCGGATGTCGCGGGTGACCAGTCGGTTGACGACTGCTTCGGCGTCCCGTCCGGTGATCGCATATTTGCACATCGGCGAAATGTCGAACAGCGTCGACTGGTTGCGGATGGCGAAATATTCGAACTCGACGCTGTCGAGCACGGACGGGGAGGCGTAGCCCATCCAGTTCATCCAGGCCTGCTGGCGGTTGTGGGAGACCAGACGATCATGAAAGGGGCCGGGCTCCAGCCCCAAGGCCACCTGTCCGATTGGTTTTGCCTCGGCTGCCATCTCAGATTCCCCCGTCGCGAAGTGCTGTGCGCGCCGCATTGAAGCCGGGAGCGCCGGAAATGTCGCCGCCGGGATGGGCGCCTGCGCCACAAAGATAGAGGCCTTTCACCGGCATGCGGTATTGGGCCGCTCCATCGAAGGGCCGCAACATCAACAACTGATCGACGCGCAATTCGCCGTGATGCCAATGCCCGCCTGAGACGCCATAGCCGGTTTCGATGTCGACGGGCGACATTACCCGGCTGGCGGTGACAGCGGACGACAATCCCGGTAGGGCATCCTCCAGGACGGCAACAACCGAAGCTGAAAGTTTCGCCTTGGCGTCGTCGGTCCAGCCGCCGTTCAAATCATAGGGCGTGAACTGGGCGCTGACGCAGAGCCTGTTGGCGGCGGCATCATAGGTGGCTTCCAGCACCGGTCTGGCCGGTATGTCGCCATACTTGGCGGCGTTGAAGGCAGTTTCAATCGCCTGCATGTCGGGGGCGATCGTCAGCCGCTGACCGGATTTGAGGTCTCCGCCGCCACGCAACACGGGCGCCTGTCCGATGTCGAAATCCAGACGGCTGACCATGCCCTTCGATGCCATGTTGCGGCAACGCCGGACGAATTCGCCATCAAGATGCTCAACGCCGAGAAGCGTCATCAACGTGGTCCCGGGTGAAGCGTTGGAGAGCACCACCGGAGCCGGGATCTCTTCACCTGATTTGAGCCGCACGCCTGCGGTGCGATCATTGTCGACCATGATCCTGTCCACCGGTGAACCTGTGCGGATTTCCCCGCCGGCAGCGGTGACGCACTCGTTCAAGGCCTTGACCAGAGCGTCGGGACCGCCGTCTGGCATGATCCGAAGGC